>CBCXVS010000045.1:0-32959 GCA_965178525.1 uncultured bacterium
GGAGGAAGTCATGAAGGATACCGGTTTGCTTGAGCCGTGTGCGATGAAAGTCGCCCGCACGGTTCTGAGGGGGGGGGTCATGGCGACATGATGCCCCTACCCGATGACAGCCGCGGGTCTGATTATCCCGAAAAAATATACCGAGCGCGTGGGGAAGGACGGCTTTAAGAAACATCCAGTGGGCCTGGGGCCGTACCAATTCGTGAGCCATAAACCCGGGGTCGAGGTGGTGTTGGAGGCGTTTGCGGGCTACTGGCGCAAGGTCCCGAATATCAAACGGATCATCAAGCGCGGTGTGCCCGAGGTAGCGACGCGGCTGGCGATGCTGAAAAAGGGCGAGGCCCATATCGCCTTTGCGCTGAGCGGCACGGCGGCTGAGGGCGCCAAGCGTGATCCGAAGATCACCATCGTGGATACACGGCATGCGTCGATCTTTTGGCTCGAATTTGCTGAGCAGTGGGAGCCCAAATCGGTGTGGGCGGATAAGCGTGTGCGGATGGCGGTGAATTATGCGCTCGATCGGCAGGCCATCAATGAAGCGGCCTGCCTAGGGTACTGTCCGCCCGCAGGGGTGATCGTGCCCCGCGTGATGGAGTACGCGTTGCAGACGGAACCCGTACCCTACGATCCCGACAAAGCGAAGCAACTCCTGGCTGAGGCCGGGTATCCGGATGGGTTTGACGCCGGAGAACTGGCGCCCATCGCCGGCTTTTCAATTGTCGGTGAGGCGGTGGTCAACTACCTCAATGCGGTCGGCATTCGGGTGAAAATGCGTCCCATGGAGCGCGCGACTTTTTATGCGGCCTGGCGCGAGAAAAAGCTCCGCGGCATTTTTATCACCGGGGCTGGCGCCGCCGGGAATGCGGCGACGCGCGTCGAGTCCTTTATCTACTCCAAAGGCGCCTATGCCTATGGCGGCTATGACGATATCGATGAGCTGTTCCGCAAACAGGCGGTGGAGCGAGACCGGGGCAAACGGGAAGCCATGCCGCATCAAATTCAGCAGCTCACGATTGATCGGGCCATGTATGCGCCGGTCTACGATTTACGGGCGCTCATGGGCGTGGGGCCGCAGGTGGCGGAGCATACGATCAACTCGATTCCCATGCATCCGTTTCCGTCGTGGGAAGACGTCCGGATCAAGGCGAAGTAACCTCTGCGGCGGGGTCCTCGGCGTGTAAATGGCACGCGACCTGCTGGCTGCCGGGCGCGGCTTGCAAGACCGGCTCCACCTGGGAGCAGATGGGCATGACGAACGGACAGCGCGGATGGAAGCTGCAGCCTGACGGCGGATTCAGCGGCGTGGGGATCTCGCCGGAAAGAGTGATGTCCTCGCGCGGTTCATCGGGATACGACGGCAGGGCAGCGGAAAAGAGCGCCTGGGAATAGGGATGCAGCGGCTTGGTGCGCAGCTCCTCGCTCGTGCCCATCTCGACGACTTTGCCCAGATACATGACGACAATCGTCGTACTCAGATGCAGCACGGCGGCGAGATCATGGGCGATGAGGAAGTAGCTCAGGCCGAACTGCTGCTGCAGATCTTGCAAGAGGTTCATAATTTGCGCCCGAATGGAGACATCGAGCGCCGAGACCGGCTCATCCAACACGATGAGCTGGGGATTCAAGCCCAGGGCGCGGGCGATCGCAATGCGCTGCCGCTGCCCACCGCTAAACTCGTGCGGGAACAGGTCCGCCGCGCTCGGGCTGAGCCCAACCAAGTTGAGCAGCTCTTGCACCCGGCGGCTAAGTTGCGCTTTCGACCAATCCAGATTGGCCACCAACGGCTCCGCAATAATCCTGCCCACGCGCATGCGCGGGTTGAGCGAACTATACGGATCTTGGAACACCGCCTGCACCCCACGGCGATACCCTTGGCGTTCCGTGCGGGTCAAGGTGTGAATATCCTGCCCTTGAAACCAGATCGATCCGCTCGTCGGCTGCTCTAACATCAGAATCAGCTTGGCTGTCGTGGTCTTCCCGCATCCGGACTCCCCGACCAAGCCCAGCGTTTCGCCCGTGCCCAGCGCGTACGAGACGCCATCCACTGCTTTCACCAAGCCCACGGTTTCTTGCAGAATGACGCCCTTGGTGATCGGAAAATGCTTGGTTAGGGCGCGCATCTCAAGCAGGGTCTCGCTCATTCTCGCTCCCAGAGCCAGCAGCGGGCATAGTGGTCATCGCGCACCTGAAATTCGGGGGGCGCCTCACGCTGACAGCGGTCTTCGACCTTCGGACAGCGTGGGCTGAAAGGGCAACCGGGGGGCAGGTCGGCCGCATCCGGCGGCTGCCCGTCGATGCTCCAGAGGCGATCGCTACGCTCGGTGATCTTGGGCACCGCGCGCAACAGGGCCTCCGTATATGGATGGGCGGGATGGTTAAACAGGGTTCGCACCGGCGCCCGTTCCACCAACTTGCCGGCATACATGACCGCCACGGTATCGCACATCCGCGCCACAATGCCAATATTGTGCGTAATAAAGATCATGGCCAATCCGGCCTGTTCTTGGATGTCCTTGAGCAGCCGCAGATACTGGGCCTGAATGGTCACATCCAGACTGGTGGTGGGCTCGTCGGCAATGAGGAGGCGCGGCTCGCACGAGAGGCTGATGGCCCCCACGATGCGCTGTCGCATGCCGCCGCTCATCTGGTGCGGGTACTCGCGCATGCGCACCTCAGGGGAGGGAATGCGCACGCCCCGGAGCAACGCTTTGATGCGTTCGACCATGCTGGCGCCGCGCATACCGCGGTGCACCCGCAGAGGCTCCGCAATCTGTTCGCCAATCGTGAACAGCGGATTGAGCGACATCATAGGATCTTGCAAAATCATCGTGATCTGACGCCCCCGCACGCGCCGCATCTCCCGCTCTGATTTCGCCAGCAAATTGTCCCCGGCAAACCGAATTTCACCGCCGACAATGCGGGCCGCGGCCGGGAGCAACCGCAGAATCGAGAGCGAGGTCATGGTCTTGCCACTACCGGATTCCCCTACAATCCCGAGCGTTTCGCCTGCCGCGAGGGTAAAGCTGACCCCATCCACTGCTTTCACGATGCGCGTGCCCTGCGCGGTAAACAAATAGGTTTGTAGCTGTTTCAGTTCGAGCAGGGGTTCAGCCATCAAACTCTCTACCTATAACTGCCGTAACTGTGGGTCGGACCAGACGCGAAACCAATCGCCCAGCAAATTCGCGGCCAACACCACCAGCATGATGCACAGCCCCGGCCACACGCTGAGCCACCAATAGCCCGTCATCAGACCGGCTTTGCCATCAAAGAGCATCAAGCCCCAGGCGGGCTTGGGCGGGGCCACGCCAACCCCCAAAAAACTCAGGGTCGCTTCCGCGATGATCACCACCCCGAACTGCAAGGTGGCCATGACAATCGCACTATTGGCGATGTTCGGCAGGATGTGCGACCACATGATGCTGGCGCGGCTGCATCCGGCCACGATCGCCAGTCGCACATAATCCCGCTCCTTCAGGCTCAACACCTCGCCGCGAATGATGCGGGCATAACGGGTCCAATACACCGCGCCCAAAATCACCACGATATTCCATTCGCTCGGCCGCAACACGGCCGCTAGAAGAATGGCAAAACTCACTGCCGGCAACGCCATCCAGGTATCGGTGATGCGCATGACCACCTAGTCCACCCAGCCGCCATAAAACCCGGAGAGAATGCCCAGGACCGTGCCGATTATCCCGGCCACCAAAACCGCTGCCGTGGCCACCAGCAGGGAGATGCGAGAGCCGTGAATGATGCGGCTCAACACATCGCGGCCCATGTGATCGGTGCCCAAAAAAAATTCCGCGCTGCCCCCCTCTTGCCATGCCGGCGGGCGGTAGCGGGTGCGGAGGTTGCCCACGGTCGCGTTATGCGGCGCCCAGAGGTCGGCAAAGATCGCCGTCAACACCAACAGCAGCAGAATGAGCATAGGAATGAGGGGCGCCCCACGCAGCTGCAGACATGCCTTTTTCCAGCGTGGCAGCGCGGCCGGCTGGCTGGGAAGCTCCGGGCTGGACGTGATGGCGGGGCTACTGTCCATAGCGAATCCTCGGATCAATATAGGTGTAGAGAATATCGACGATCAAATTGACGCCAACGATCATCACCCCGCCCATGAGGACGGTGGTTTGCACCACTGGGAAATCGCGAAAGGCAATGCCTTCGTAAAGCAAGCGGCCGATTCCCGGCCAGGCGAAGACCGACTCGACGACCACCGCCACATTCACCATTTGCACCAGGCTGATTCCGGCCAGGGTGAGAACGGGAATGAGGGCATTTTTAAAGGCGTGCTTGGCGATCACCATGCGTTCGGACAAGCCTTTGATGCGGGCCAGCTTAATGTATTCACTCCCGAGCACTTCCAGCATGGCGGAGCGGGCCAGCCGCATATGCGAGGCGGTGAACACCCAGCCCAGCGAAAACGCCGGCATGACGAGATGTTTAAAACTGCCGCTGCCCGAACTCGGCAGCCAGTCGAGATAGACCGAAATCACCAGAATCAGCATGAGCCCCACCCAGAAGCTCGGCAGTGAGAGGCCGAGAATGGCGAAGGTTTTGCCAAAATGGTCAAACCACGTGTTGACGCGCACCGCCGACCAGAGCCCCACCGGAATGCCCAAGAGCAAGGAGATGGCCATGGCCACGGCCGCTAAGAGCAGGGAAGCGGGCAGCCGTTGCAGATACAACTCAAATGCGGGCACGCGGTAATAGAGAGACGTGCCAAAATCCCCCCGTATCATACTTGTGATGAACACGCCGTATTGCACCACCCAGGACTTGTCGAGGCCGAATTCCCGCCGAATGGCCTGCAAGTCTTCCTCCTGCGCCCCGGGTTCGGCCATGAGCAGAACCGGATCACCCGTGACGCGGACCAGGCAGAAGATCGTCACACTGAGAAGGGCAAGCGTGATGAGAGCGTAGAAAAGACGTTGAAGGATGTAGCGCTGCATGAACCAGCCTTTCCTGCAAGCCCATCATGGTTTCGGCCTGCGATACGGGAAGTGCCTAACTTAGCTTGCCCGCACGTTTTTTGCAGCACATGCCAGCAGATTTCCAGTTTGACATGTTGGGCTATATCTGTTATTGAAACCACGATGATGCGCTAGCGACACATTCTTTGAAGACGAGACTGGCTGTCTAGCCCAAACCGGCTAGGCACGGTTTACATCCGAACCTGTGGGAAGGGGAAGGAAAACCATGTCCGATCACGACATCGCCTTGGTGTCCCACCTGATGCGGCGTGCCGGATTCGGTGCGTCTCGCGCCGAGCTGGAGACCCTGGCGGCGAAGGGATACGAAGCTGTGGTGGAGGAATTGCTGCACCCGGAGCGTCAACCTGAGGTGGACGAAGATACGATGTTCCGGTACTTCCCCCACCTCGAAGCCCCCGCTGCCCCGGCGCAGGGACAGACCAATTGGGTCTACCGCATGGTCACGACGCAGCGGCCTCTGGAAGAAAAGATGGTCCTGTTCTGGCACCAATTGTTCGCCACCGGGAACTCCAAGGTGGACAACCCGCTCGAGTTGGTGCAACAGATTGCCATGTTCCGCCGTCACGGCTTGGGCAACTACCGCGACCTGTTGGTGGAACTGGCCAAAAACCCGGCGATGATTTACTGGCTCGACAACAACGGCAATCATCGCGGGGCGATCAACGAAAACTGGGGCCGGGAGCTCATGGAGCTGTTCTCGATGGGCGCGGGCAACTATAGCGAAGACGATATCAAAGAGGCCTCCCGCGCTTTCACCGGCTGGACCATTTCCCCGAAGCTGCCCCGCCAACCCCTGGGCCGTTTCCCCTGGGGATTCCAATATAAACCTGAGGATCATGACGAGGGCGACAAGACCTTCCTGGGCCACACCGGGAATTTTAACGGGGACGACATCATCGATATCATCGTGCAGCAGCCGGCCACGGCGCGGTTCTTGTCTCGCCATCTCTACAACTTCTTCGTTGCCGACGAGCCGCAGGTGCCGAGTTGGGACATTACACCACCGCGGGACCCGGACGCCATCCGGACGCTAGAGCAGGCATACGTTGACTCCCATTATGACATGCGGTCGATCTTACGGGTTCTCTTCCTGTCGGATTTCTTCAAAGCGGCGCGCTTTGCCCGGGTCAAAAGCCCGGCTGAACTCGTCATCAGTACGGTGCGCCTGGCGGGGAATTTTACCGCTCCCCGACCCGGGTTCCAGGAACTCGCCAACGAGTGCGCCTACCAAGGGCAAGAGCTGCTCAATCCCCCGAGTGTTGAGAGCTGGCATACCGGTATGGAGTGGATCGATGGCGGCGCCCTGGTGCGGCGGGTCAATTTCGCGGCCAAGTTCTTGGGTGATACGGCGATGCCCGGTGTCCGGGCCATTGTCGAGGCGCTCCGGGCGCAAGGCACGCTGTCGCCAGAAGCGTTTGTGGAGGCGTGCCTCGATTTGATCGGCCCCCTGGACGTGGGAGAACAGACCCGCCGTGAACTTCTGGCGCAGGCCGAGGAGGATGGCGCGTTACGCTGGGACACGGAGCCAGACGCGACGGCTTCCGAACACCGTGTCGGCGTGATGTTAGCGCTGATCAGCGCCTCCAGAGAATTTCAATTTGCTTAGTACTGCGTACCGCAAATAACATACCCCTGACAAACTCTGATTTTGTTAGCCTTGCGGTGCTCAAAGGGATAACTTACTGCCGTCGGCCTGTACAGCACCGCATGGTGCGATAGGCCCACTCACACAGGAGACTACACGATGGCATCCCGCAACTCAGATCCCGTCGTGGTCGTGTTGCAGCTCACCGGTGCAAACGACTATCTCAATTCGGTCATTCCCTATACCAATCCCCTGTACTGGGACAACCGCCCACGCGTCGGGGTTCCCGAGGATGAGGTGCTGCCCATTGACGATGAGCTGGCCTTCCATCCGAAGATGGACACGATGAAAAAATTTTATGACGAAGGCAACTTGGCCATTATCCATGGCATTGGCTACGAGAACTCGCCGCGCTCGCACTTCCGTTCGATGGACATCTGGCATACCTGCGAGCCGGATACGGTTGGCACCGAGGGCTGGGTCGGCCGAGTGATCCGCGATCTCGATCCCAAAGGCGAAAATGTGCTCAAGGGCGTCAACTTCGGCATGGGGCTCCCCCGGGCCATGGCCGTGCGCGGCGTGCCGGTGACGTCGGTGTCCGATCTGGAATCCTATGGCGTGCTGTCCGGTGTGCCGAGCATCGCGGCGCAGGAAAAAAGCCAGGTCCTGGAGCGCTTCGCCCGCATGTACGCGCCTGCGGTCGGCACGGGTGAGGTGATGGATTATCTGAGCCAGACCGGCCAAGACGTGTTGAAGGGCGCCGATATCCTCAAAGTCGCGCCGCAGAAGTATGCCTCGACGGTCGAGTATCCTGATACCCCGGTGGCGAAAAATCTGCGCAATATCGCCCAGGTCTACCTGGCCGATTTGGGCACGCAGATGTTTTACACCGCGCACGGGAGCTTCGATACGCATTACAGCCAGATTCCGGCGTTCAACAAGCTATGGACCGATGTCTCCGCCGCTCTCGATAGTTTTTTCGCGGATCTGCGGGAACATGACGCCGGTGATAACCTGATTATGATGCTGTTTACCGAATTCGGACGCCGCGTGCGCGACAACGGCTCGGGCACGGATCACGGCGCCGGCGGCGCGGCCTTCGTCATTGGCGATCGGGTCCAGGGCGGCATGTATAGCGAGTATCCGTCGCTGAAGGCCGAGGACCTGGTGCAGGGCGACTTAGAGCCCAATTATGACTTCCGGGGTTTTTACTCGACGGTGATCGAAAAGTGGTTGGGATTGGATCCAGCGCCGGTGGTCGGCGGGACTTACGAGCAACTTGATTTCGTCTAGTCACGCGTGGGTAAATCCCCCCTCGCCTTCCTTTGGCAAAGGGGGGAACAGCGAGATAGGCGAGAGACGTCTAGACTGCACACATCACGGAAGGAGATAGCCATGCTGACGACCGTTGCAGCCGGACGGGCCTTCGATTACAGCTACTGCATTGGCATGGTCGGCATGTCCGGCGCCGGATTCACGTTTCCGTCGGACTTTGTTATGACGGCCAATGGCGTCGTGTACGTCATCAACCGCGCGGCGGAAGGACTCAACCAACGCGTGAGCAAATGTACCGCCGATCACGAGTTCCTTGGGCAGTTCGGCAGTCCCGGCTCCGGGGATGGGCAGTTTACCTGGCCGATGTCCATTGAAGTGGACCAGGACGAGAATGTCTACGTCTCCGATGAATACCTGCAACGCATTTCCATTTTTGATCAGGATGGGAATTTCCTGCGCAAGTGGGGCCAACCCGGCAGTGGCGACGGGGAATTGAACGGCCCGTCGGGTCTCGCCTTCGACCGTGAGGACCATCTCTACGTCGTGGACAGTCTCAACCACCGCGTGCAGAAATTCACCAAAGACGGGGAGTTCCTGGCGGCATGGGGACGCCCCGGCAGCGGTGAGGGCGAGTTCAACACGCCCTGGGGCATCTGCCTGGACAGCCAGGGGGACGTGTATGTGGCCGATTGGAAGAACAGCCGGGTGCAGAAGTTTTCCCCTGATGGGGCCTACCTGGCGACGTTTGCCGGTTCGGCGTCCGGCGTCGGCACGATTCACCGGCCCACGGATGTGGCGGTTGACTCCGAGGGGGACGTGTATGTGACCGATTGGGCTAACCACTTGCTGCAGGTTTTTAGCCCGGATGGTCTCTTCATCACCTCTTTGGTCGGGGATGCGCAACAACTTTCCCCCTGGGCGCAGGAATATATCGAGTCCAATCAGGACACCCTGAAGGCGCGCCGGCGCGTGAATCTGGAGCCGGAGTGGGGCTTCGCACGGCCGGTGGCGGTGAACGTCGATGCGGAGGACAGAGTCTTCGTGCTGGAGTCGGCCCGCGGGCGGATCCAGGTCTACAACAAGGAAAAGGATTTTGAGGAGGCGCCGTTGAATCTGTAGGCTATGGGGCGCCCGGAAATAGGTGGAAGTGAGGGAGCAAATCTACGTATTGCTATGATGAGTCAGGTGCTAATCAGCAACTCGTAGATTTGACCCCTACTCTATAGATTTGACTCCTACTCCTGCTTGGGGTGGATTACAGCTTAGCATTTGTTGGCGCAGCGGACCAACCACAGAGCCGGCATGTGATGCCACCGTCGCGCCAAATTTGCACGTCCTGAATGTCGATGGGCTCCGAGACACCGGAGCCGTATAGGTATAACCCCAAGCCAGCTATGGCGACGTCCAGCTCATCGACGACATGCAGCGCTTGCGCGTCAACGGCTTCCTCGAAATCGTGAAAGAGTTTTTCAACATTAGAGAATGCAGGGCCTGGCACAAACAGGCCAAAGAGGAGGTCATTTTCCTGGCGTTCGATCCGGATTTGGCCCATCTGCCGCTTCTGGGCATCCAGTAGATCAACGGTTTGCTCGGCACGGAGTTGCATGTCTGGCATCCCATAGTGTTACGAAAGATCGCGGCCAAAGTTGTCAGATTCTCATCGGTAAATCCCGCTACGCCGCTGGGATGAATCAGGCGAGCGTGGTTGGGGAATCGCGACGTCGGATCGAATATGATCTCAAAACCCATTTCCCGGATCGCTGCCGTAGTGGTCGTACCAACCGTGTGAGCGGCTTCCTGCCATTTGCGTGAGCGCGGGAAGGCATGCCGCATCTGGGCCGCTGCTGCTTGTGGGGTTCCACCCAAGAGCATGGAAATACCTGGTGGCGTTTGCTGGGCATTGAGTGGAGAAAGGCGCAAGTTGGCCACGCTACCACCACCGACTCGATGCACCATCGTTTCAGGTGCGATGTCCTCAGGCTTTCCAATTGGCACCTCGGTCCTCGTTTGGTCACTGGAGTGGAAAACACCTTATTCATTCTATTGTGAAAACACCGAGCAAACTACCCCATCGCGGCAAGGCTATGATCGCCTAACGTTAGGCCTCACCTGCTGGTATGGAGCGCCAGCGGAATGTTAGTCAGGTGTATGCCTGTGTTCGGTGATGAGCCATCTCCTCAGATACCGGTCTTGGCTGACCATATCTGATCTGGCTCTGGGTCTTGCAGAAACTGCACCGCTTGAAAGTCGGTGAGACCAAGAAGCTAGGCTTTCGCAACGCGGTGAATCCCATCCATGACGCGCCCATCGGCAAACAGAATGATGGGGGAGGAGATATGAGTTGTTTTCAACACACGCGTTGTTAGCTCTGTGGACAAGCGGCTTCCCGTCCGCTTGGAGACGAGCCCGCATGAGTCTCCAGTTCTACAATCCTTTGGCGTAGGCGGTACACTTCTTCTAACAGTTCGGGCACATCCTGTCTCGCATGCGCGATAAAATCTTGATCCTCGTCGGTTGCCCCAGTCAACTCGATATCTTCTCCACTTGTCATGATAAAGCTCGATCCACTCGTGTGATCTCGGCCTTCAATGTACGACATCCATGGCCCAGGCGTTGCAGCGGCACACCGCTTGCGCATGCATTGCAACTCCTCGTCCGTCAGAACGCTTTGGAAATTCATAGCTCCACACCCGAGATATTAACGATGCGGATTACGTACAGTGGGTGTAAAGAGGCGTTCCGCCTCATCAGGCGTCAACCCCGCCATGACGCAGTGATCAGGGTTTTGCACCGTGGGTTGGGGGAATACCTGACCTCTGGTGGCTCTGACCTCTCCAATAGTTGTGACACCCACCTGCTTATTGGGAATGGCCACAGTCAGTTCTGCCAGCGTCTTACCAGGCGCGCTGTTCACTGACACATTGTGCAGTTTACCAGTCGCGTCCAGTGTGACGCCTGCTCCTTGCCGGAACCGTTGTGCTGTGCATGTTCCTCCACGGCAAACGAGTCCGTCATCTGGTAGACGAGACTCATCCTGGATGCTATATGCAGCTGCAGGTGTTTCCCACGTCGTTTCCATCCGCACCGGCGTGCTCTCCGACACCGCGCATTGTCCTACTTACTGGATTGGCGCCTTGCAGCTACATTGGACACCTTTCCTATGACGACGTTTAGTATAGCACTCGTCGCCCCCACGTACACCGTGGCCGAGTGCTGGGAGCGAGATGAGGCTTTACTTTGGTGTGCGTCATCCCAACGTTGCTGTGATGACGCACACGGATAGGCGAAGTCTGTCCCTGTAGACTTCTCCAACGAGATGGCGTACCACATGTTATCGCATATCTGCATCAACCGGACAAAACATGTCGGAGGAGATCGATCCATGGCAAGCGTAAGTCCGTCACTGACAGCGTTTGGAGGGGCATGTGGCATTGGCAAACCCAGGGTGCGAACCGCCGCGGCGTCTCAGGATCGTCCTTTACGTGATCTGAACCAAAATTATGCCCGCATGGTGGATACCTATATTTACGCGTATCCGCAGTTAGTGCGGGACGATCCACGCCCGTTCGCGGAGGTGATCAATCGGAATGTTCGTGTGGCGGTGATTGGGGACGGGTTTGCCGGCGCCACGGCGGTTTACGAGCTGCGCCGGGCGGGCGTACAGAACCTCACGGTCTATGAGGCCCGCAGCATTGGCGGACGGGCGGATTCGCGTTTCTTCAGAGACATACAGAACCGGCGCTATACGAATGAAATGGGGCCGATGCGGGTGCCGGAGAATTCCAAGCTCTTCTGGCACTATCTGTCCCAGCTCCCACCTGCCGATTCGCCCCAGCGCCTCTTCCCGAACCCCGGTGTCGTCGCGACGGAAATCGTCTATCGGGGACTGCGCTATACCTGGAAGGATGAGGTTTTCCCGCAGCCGACCGATCCCGAGAATCCACGCAATGTGGATTGGGGGAAATTGCAGCGGGATGTGGGCGAGTTTATTGATTCGCTCACCTACAACGGGGACACTGTGGAAACGATTGCCCAACTCCTGCAGCAGGCAACCCTCACCCCTGCCGAACGGGAGCGGATTGATATCTACTGGAGCCATTTTCTGAAGACGTACGATGATGTCTCCTTTGTCGGCGCGCTGGAGCAGTTTTTCGGCGACCGATGGGGTCCGACGGAATATAACATGTTCAGTACCCTGGGCGTGGGAACCGGCGGTTTTGGACCGTTGTTCCCCGTCTGCTTTTTGGAGCTCTTCCGGCTTTTCCTGTGGGATTACCAGAATGAGTATGAGCCCGGCCTGCCGATGACGGAGATCGTGAGCCGGCTTCTCACCCTCGGATCCGTAACCATCCTGAACGAAGCGGTGGACTATGTGGGCCTGAGCCAGCGCAACCGAGATGAGGTCGGTGTGCATAGCATTTTGCCTGAGGGCGAAAGGAACCGGTTGGTCTGGCGGCCATACGACTATGTCATTGTCGCCACGACCTTGCGCAGCATGCAGATCCGTATGAACCTGGATGCGAACGCATCGCCGGGGCGCTATGCTCATATGAGTGACCCGGTCTTTGGCGGCGAGGCCAATAACATGGTCCGGGAATCGTTGCGCATTCCCCACATCATGAACTCGTCCAAGTTATTCGGTTTCCTGCCGTACAAGCCGTGGAATGATCCGGCGTGGCCACGGCACCAGGGTGACCCGATCAAATGTGTGCTCACCGATACCCTGGCGCGGCAGATGTACTATTTGGATCCGTACCCCGAGGAGAGGACGGCGGGAACCAACGTCTTGATCAGCTACAACTGGGGCGATGACGCAGTCAAGATCATGGGGATTCAGGCGTATGATCGCAGCCAGATTATCGACCCTCGGGCCAATCCGGATTATGCGCTGAAGCAGGCGTATGAATCTGGCCTGGAGACGATGATTGTTCCGAGTCCGGTGGCCAACTCGTTAAAGCAGATCACGATTGGGAATCAGGACCGGAACCTGATGTCGGTCATCTGGCAACAGGAACCGATGATTTTTGGGGCCTTCAAGCTCGATTATCCGCAGCAGTACTATTACACGAGCCAGATGGTCTATCAGTATCATTATGCCAATGGGCTCGATCCGCAGCGGTCCAAGCGCGTGTACCTCGCCGGGAATAATTGTTCGTACCAGGGCGGCTGGATCGAAGGCGCCATGCAGTCTGCTGTCAATGCGTGCTCTGCGGTACTCAAACATATGACGGAACAGGGGCAGGCACGCAATTTTCGCATGCAAGCGCTCTTTGAGTCGAATCCCTTCCAGAAGGTTCTTGAGGAGATGAGAGCCAAGTACGAATTGCCCCCTGCCGCCTAGGTCCACGAGTCTCTCCCCCGGCGCACCCTACGTGCAGCGGGTGCGCCATACCTACAGGTTGCGATTTTTTTGACGTCACAGGGTTTCTCCCCCGATAGAAGTATGCTACATAGGGAGGCCGTATAGGCTAAACGATGGCTGACGTAGACGTGAGGAGAACCCATGCCGACAGACGTGGCAGCGTATGCATCAAAGGTACACAAGCCGGACGATTTTGACGCATTCTGGGACGATGTCCAGCGTCAGGTGGCAGCGACCCCGCTTGACCCCGAAGTCGTTCCTGATCCCCTCCGAAGCTCAGAGGATATTGAGGTCTTCCAGGTCTTTTACACGAGCATCGACCATGTGCGCATCGCCGCTTGGTATTGTCGGCCGACGCAGCGGCCGGCGCGTACACCGGCGATCTTGTACGTCCCAGGCTATCAGGCGGACCCGCCGATTCCCAAGGAGTGGGCGCGCAAGGGCTATATCGCGCTGTCGGTGGCGCCACGCGGGAAATTGTGCAGCAACCGTCAGTTCAACCCCGGCTATCCGAATCTCCTGACCTACAACATCGTGGATCGGCATACGTACGCCTATCGCGGCTTCTACGTGGACGCCTGGCGCGGTATCGATTTTCTCCTGTCACAGCCCGAGGTCGACGCCACTCGTATTGGCGTGACCGGGAACAGCCAGGGCGGCGGTCTGACCATTACCACCGCCGCCATGCGGCCGGAACATGTGAAAGCGGCTGCAGCGGGCGCGCCGTACCTGTGCGGCTTCATGGATGCCATTGCGTTGACGCATACCTATCCCTATGAAGAAATCAACGACTATTTGCGCTTGCATCCCGACCGCCGGCAGGCGGTTACCGACACCGTGACCTACTTCGATGGCATCAATTTTGCCGACAACATCACCTGTCCGATCATCGTCAATATTGGGCTCCAGGACAACGTCTGCCCACCGGAGACCGGCTACGCCTTATTCAACCGCATACAGGCTGCGGACAAGCAGTTGTATCCGTATGACGGCCACGGTCACGATGCCAACCGGGAGGCGCACAGCGCCATTGTCGACGAGTTTTTCGCGCAGCACCTGTTGAGCGGGAGGTAAAACGGTGATGGACACGAAGCCAGCGGATTTCGACACCTATTGGCAGCAGACGCTCGACGACTTGGCAGCTTACCCCGCATGTCCTGAGACAGATCTAATGCCGCTTCGGAGCACCGACTTTGCCACCCTGTACGGTGTGCATCTGACCAGCACGGGCCCCTACCGCGTGTTCGGTTATTTGAGCATCCCGGCGGGGGAGGGGCCGTTTCCCGCGATTTATTATGCGCCCAAATACCAGAGCGTGGTGGAGATTATTCCCCAAGGGACGGCAAACCTGCAGCGCAGCCGCTACATCACGTTTGCTTTGGCCAGCCGTGGCCAGCGCCATGCCGACACGCCGTATGCGGCGATGTTTCCCGGACTGCTCACCGAGGGTATTGAGACTGCTGACTCGTATATCTTTCGGAGCAGTGTAGCGGATAGTGTCAGGGGTCTTGAATTCTTGCTGACGCAACGCGAGCTGGACGCTTCACGGGTCGTCGTGTTCGGCAATGACCTGGCGCTCATCACGGCTGCCCTCCATCCAGGGGCGGCGCATGTGGTGACCACCCCGGCGCTGTTCTATAACACGGTCGAACGGGCGCCCAAGACGCAGGCGTACCCGCTGGAAGAGCTCAACGATTACCTGCGGATGTTCCCGGACAGGGCGGAGGATGTGCGCCGCACCCTGGCCTATTACGACTTGCGGGCCTTTGCGCCATGGGTGCGCGCGGCGACGTTGTTGATGGCAGGCCCCACGGGCTCTCGGCTGGATGGACGGGCTTTGCAGCCGTTGGTGCAGGCGCTGGCGGGCCAGGTGACCGTGCATGACTCGGAGCAATCCAGTTACAAGGATGGGCTCTATGCCGAGACGTGGATGGCTGAGCAGTGTGGTATCCCGGATGTGCGCAGCATTCTGCCGGAACATTGGCGCTAACCGGACCGATTGCGGATTGCGGAGTAGGGGAGAAGAGAAGAATGGGTGTAAGATATTATGTCTCGATTCGGACCACTCCGGCGGCGGGGTCGATGTAGAGGTGGTCGCCGGTTTGGATGACGGTCGTAATATCGACCTCGAATCGGTCCACGAAGGGCAGGTTGGCGAAGGCCGCGCCCTGGGCCATGACCGGATTGGACGTGTTGAGAAGTAATGCCAGCGGGGCTTTCTCCTGTTGCATCATGTCCCGCAACATCCACGCCGATGCGACACCGCCCTTGGCCGCGTTCAGCACCAGGATTCGCCCCACATAACTTGCGCCGTAGAGCTGATGGGACGGCCGGGAGAACACACCTCGGTCCCGGTCGAGGTCGTAGCGGGTGCTAAAATCGTCTGCCGCCACCAGCGCCCTGCCGCGTACGGCGGGGCCGATGCCCCTGTGCCCCCGAATCTCGGTGCGGCTCATCCCAACACCCTCCCGGCAATTGCCGACGCGATACAGCGCTCGATTGAGGCTGGCGTCGGTTGGTAGCCGTAACCCTCGCAGATATTTGTCATCTTCACGGAATGGGTCATCATGCGTCGCCAGCCGTGCGCCTCACGGATTTCTTTGGCGTATGTGGCGAAAAAATCGTGGCCGTGCACGAGGCGGCCCCCGGCGGTCTCGATGGCTGCCTTGACGCCGAGATGCTCGCAGGCCTGTTTGATTTCGATCGGCGTGTAGACCAAAAGCGTGGTGTTGGGATGCACCTTGCAACCCTGCAACCATTCGGCGATTTGTATGACCTCGGTGATGGTCAACTGCGGCGTGGACAACGGTACCACATCGAGCTGCTCTCCCGTGCCAGCCCACTCGGCGAAGAAGGCATCGAGGTCCGCGCGCGTGATGATCTCCGGCGGTGGTGGGGCGCCAAAGGCCGTGGGCCAGTCCGGCGCTTCCGGGGTCACGCCGGTGATGTGGAACATGGCATGCGAGCCGTAGCTCGCGAGGCAAAGCCCCAGATGGTTCAGTTCCAGGGTCGTCGGTCGCGTTCCCGGTATGTCGATCGCGGGTACACGCCAATATGAGTTCAAGCGACGCCCGATAATCGCTCCTACCGCGCCCCATGCGCTGACGTCCTGTGGACGGAAATTGAGCCGGAAGGCATCGGTGGCGCGGCGGTGTGCGTCCAGGTGAAAACCGTAGCGTGGCACTCGGCCGGTGAAAAATGCGGCCAGGCTCGACGGGCCGGCTTCGAAATTACAACGTGCGCCAACGAGACTGTTCATGTAGACCACAGACGGCGTGCCGCTGTAGCCACAGGATTCGCCAAAGCTGGGCGCGGTGACCGAATGGTCGTTGACATAGGCGTGAGCGGTCGCGATGCCGAGCTTGCGAAGCGCCCGTACCACTTCGTCGCTCTGTGCGGTGAGATCGCGGCCCGGCAGCAAAAAGCGGAACGTCTCGGCATCGAAGCCTCGGAAATCCGCCGTGGCAAAGGCGCGCGGACGGCGCTCTGCCGGCGGCAGCGCCGCCAGCTCCTCGATAAAGGCCAGGCCGGAAGGGCCAATGGTTTCTCGGTCGGTGCTGATGTGAATCAGGCGGATGTCTACGAAGTCTTCGGCGTCGAAGAACGCACCGACGCGCTGCTGGTATTCGATGGCCCATTGCGCCGCTCTGCCGTGCCGGCCATCATGCATCGCCTGTTCAAAATCGTTCAGCTTCAAGCCCGTTCTCCGCTCACACCTTCCCCCTCACCCCAACCCTCGCCCCCAGAAGGGGCGAGGGAGAAAATAGGCAAAACCTGCGATCCAAGCACCTAGCCCAGATTGTAGAGCTTGACCACATTATCGCGGGTAATTTTCCGATACACGCTCTCCGGCAGATGACTCAAGTTGTCCTCGAGGTGCTGGCGGGACTCGGGCCAAATGCAATCCGGATGCGGATAATCCGCTCCCCAGAGGATATTATCTTCGCCCACCAGCGGGATAATGGGCTCGATAAACTGGTCCTGTTGATAGGTGGTCAAGCCATTGCGCCGGAAGTAATCGCTGGGTTTCATGGAAAAGCCAAGATCCCGCGCCCGGTCGTGATATTCTACGTCCAGGCGGTCGAGGACATAGGGAATCCAGGTCACACCGGCCTCGCCCAGGACAAACCGAAACTCCGGATATTGTTCACAGGCGCCTGAGGCAAGCAGACCGACTAAGACTTCCATCCCATCGAGCTGGAACAGCGCCGAGCGTACCAACCGCCACTCGGTCATGTATGCTTTTTCCATCTCCGGCGTATCCGGGCCGCGCAGCCCCTTAAAACCCGTCGAGTGAAACGAGATCGGGAAACGACACTCGGCCGCGGCTTCCCAAACGGCATACCAGTCATGATGGAACAGGGGCACGGACATGCGATTGACCGGCAGATCACCCCCTCTGAGCCCCATCTTGGCGCAGCGGCGCACCTCGGCAGCCGCTTCTTGCGGGTCGTTATTGGGGATGCAGGCGAGCGGGAACACGCGGTTGGGATCCGAGCGCTTAGCAAAGTCCGCTACCCAGTCGTTGTATAGCTTGTACGCCCACGCTCGGCGCTCGCCATCGGGGATCAAGTCGTTGACTCGGAGGCAGCCATAGATGATCTCAGCATCGATCCCATCTTTGTCGAGATCCTGAAGCCGCAGTTCGGGGGTTGTCGGCCGCGGCTTTGCGCCGGGGTTATTGTCCCACTCAAAGCCATAGTCCTTCATCTCGTCGACATGATGGAAGGAGCCGGGATTGTACTTTGAGAACCCGGGCCCCACACCGTTCCACATGCCCAGATCCTGCCCCTCAATGAACCAATGCAGGCCGTCATCGAGTTCTTCCACGCGGGGGACGAGAAGCTTCCACTTGGCTGGGGCCTCCGATGACCACAGGTCGGGAGGACAGTAGGTCAAGTCGATATGATTGTCGCCTGAGACGAGATTGTATTGCAAAATATTCTCCTTACCTCAACGTTCTGATGGGCCGGTATGCCAGGGAGCTTGGACAGATTCCTGCTGCTGCCTATTCGGAGGCCCTTGGGGATAGCGCCTTTATTGTAAACCTATTTTATGCGCTGGGTCTAGCTTCAACCCATCGGGCGTATTCTCGTGCCGTGAGGAAGGAGGAAGAAACGTCGGCGGGGCGGCCTATCTCATGATTTCACATAGGCGGCCAACCCTTTGTTGAATACATCCATATCGAGAAATTCCGCACCAATCGTGTCTCCGTGCATATAGCGGACCAGAACCTGTTCCCACACACAGGTGTAGGCGGCGTCATCGAGTGTGAATTGAATGTGCAGGCAAGCGTTACATGCAATGGTGTGGGGCGCCGTGATGCGAAAGCGTATCCCACCAAACGAAATATCTTCCACCACCATCGGCCCTTTTTGCGTCTCATCCTCCAGGTCCATGTACACGCCCGGAAGTTGTGCGTGCTTGCGCGGATGGCGCCGTGCGTCCGTTTCGACCTGGTACTGCATCCCACACGAACAGTGGACGGACAACGGCGCGGTTCTATCCTGCTGCGTGATCTGTACCGTCATGGCGCTTTGACATTTCCGACACGTGAGCGTGCCCGCCTGGCTCACACGGGTGGCCGTCGCGTTGTCGGTCGGGCCACCTCGGGCGCAGCCGGCACCGGAACCGGCTCAAGCGGTTGGGCTATCTCGGGTTCAGCCGGCGCCGGGGAACGCTCAAGTGGATGGGCGGTCTCCGGTTCCGCACGTGGACGAGCCTTTTCGAGCGGCGGGACTTCGACCCGCTGACGCATGGGCAAGGCCTCAGACTTCGCCTGCGACGCGCCCGGCGCACCCGACGCGAGCAGGCGCTCGCGAACCCGTGCAATGTCACGATCATCAATGCCTGCTGAGGCGTTGACGAGTTGTTCATAGGCGTCTGGCGCTGTGAGGGCAACCGTGATGCCATAGTTGCGTAACAGACTTTTCATCTCTAGCATGACTTGAACAGCCTGACGCGATAAATTGATTCTTTGTGCTGCCATACTCGCTCTTTCTGTGTGAGGCCGTCGCGCTTACACATCTGAAGTCCCTGGACGACATGAGCTGTATCATGCTGGATTGGGTACAGAGACTTATCGGCAGCGAAAGCGAGAAAAACAATTCTCGTGGCAGACACTTCCGGAGCCTGCAATAGCCTGCAGATTTGACCGTTTAAGTACCTGGACAGAATGACCTTGATATCTTTCTCCAGAGGAAAGATATATTTAATTTTGTTTCGGTACTTATCGCAGGCTGGCGACAATCTTGACATACTCCTGTACCCGCTCGATATCCACCCGGCTGCCCCATCCGTCCACCTCGAGACAGGAGCCGACAAAGGCGCCGTCGGCTTCGGCGAGGCGGCGGGCCACATTGTCGTGGTTCGTGTGCCCCCCCAGAATAACCGGCACCTGGGGCATCGCTTGTTTGATCTCGCGCACGAGCCGGGCGTTGGTATCCTCATCCGCATGGGCGACTTCCACCGCGTGCGCGCCCATGCGAGACGCCAGCCGAGCCACTTCCGCCACCGGCTTGTCGCCCATCCAATGAAAATGCACGCTGTCCACTTCGGCGATGAGTTTGATCGGTTGGGCGCCGATATGCGCGCGGTAAGTCAAAAAATCCAGCGGGTTGGCCTTCACTATACCGGATGGGTTCAGGGTCGCCCCCACCAGCGCTGCGCAGCGGAGAAAGGAGCCACCGCAGACTTTGGCCACGGCGATGGAGGCTTTGAGCGCATTCACCATGATCTGCACGCCAATTTGAAACTCGGGGCCGGTGGCGTCGTCCACCGCCTTGGTAATGGCGGCCATGGCGGCGACGCGGGCATAATCGGCCTCGGCCTCGGCGGGATAGACGCGGTCCACCGTTTGGATCAAGCAGCCATCGGCGCCGCCTTGATCGAGCGCCGTGGCGTCCGCCACGGCTTTTTCCAGGGCTTGCTCCATATTGCCCTCTTGGTAAAACGGCGTGCCCGGCAAGGGGAGTAAGTATACCATCCCAATCACCACTTTCTTTTTGCCCAGCATGTCAAAGTGTCGCATCTTGTCCTTCCATGATGGATCCGCAAACGGCCCCGGGGCACACACGCTCGAGCGGCCTCACGTCTATCCCACCACCTGTGCAAACGCCAGCTGTTCCTCCGCGGCCGTCTGCCCCGCCTCGCCGACGATAGCGCCATCTTTGATCACCTTCGCCAGATGCCGGCCACCTTGCAAGACGCGGATATCGGCCACAGGATCGGCTGTCAGTACAATCAGGTCGGCCAGCTTCCCAGCTTGCAGCACGCCCACTTCCTGCTCCAGTCCAACCGCAAAGGCGGTGTCCCGAGTGCAGGCGACGATCGCTTCCATCGGACTGTAACCGCCATACTGGACGAGCATTTCCGCCTCGTGAGCATGCAATTCTCCGTACGGCATCAGGGGCGAGTTGCCACTATCAGTGCCACACATGATGGGGATGCCCATGGCGCGTGCCTGCTCCAGGACCCGTATGCCGCCGTCGAGATTGCGTCTGACTGCGTCGAGATCGCTCGGGCTACGGCCAAATTCGCGTCCAACCTCTAAGGCGCGTTTCAAAAACGTCATCGTCGGCATGAGCCGAACACCGGCCGCCGCCACTGCCTCTAGATCGTCCTTCGTGGCCAGATCGGCGTGCAGGATCCAATCGACCCCTGCTTCCGCTGCGGCGCGTGTCGAGCCAGAGCCGCGCGCGTGGATGGTGATGCGCACGTTGCGGCGATGAGCTTCCTGGGTGACCGCCGCCAGCTCATCGGGTGCAATCGTTTGCAAGTCGCCCCAAGTGCTGTCGGCCATTTTGATAAAGTCCACGCCATGTTTGCACTGGCGCCGCACTTCCGTGATCATCTCCGCCACGCTATTGGCCAGGATGCCATTCCCGTGCTCGGGTGTTCCGACCCATGACGGCTCATTGTCGGTGATGCTGCCGTACGTGACGATAAAGCGGCCCGCACAGAAGATGCGCGGCCCTTCGATCAATCCCGCCGCAATGGCGTCCCGTACCGCCGCATCAATGAACCAAGTGCCGCCGGGCACAGACAGGCTCGTCACCCCGGACCGCAAGACGGTCTGGGCATTGCGAGCCGCGCGTAGCGTACTGAATTCCGGGCTGGTGGCGCCCTTGGCGGCCTGCACCCCATTCATAGTGGGCAACCCGAAAGACAGGTGACAGTGTCCATCGATGAGCCCCGGCATGATCCATTGCCCCGAGGCGTCGATGACCTGCACGTGATCCGGGTCGTCGAGCTGCACGTCCGCGGGCAATGGCCCTGTGCTGCGGATGCGGTTGCCTGCAATGACGACCGCCTCGTTGGGCGTCGGTGCGTTGCCGGAGCCATCGATCAGGGTGCCGTTTTGGATGACGAGCGTTTGGGTACCGTTGTTGCCCATGGGAATCTCCTTGTCGGAATGGCGTGTGTCGCAGGGGTCGGAATGCACGGTTTCTCCGCATTTGCCAGCATAGTCTCGATGTGGTGGCGGGTCAACCCGTATCCCCGGGTTGTAACGTGGGCAGTCTTCATGTTATTGACACACAATTCCCATGAAATCCACAGGTTATATACAGGTTTCTGCACACCGAATCGGGTAGATTTTATCTAAGGAACCCTTCGCGAAGGACGTGACGGGCACGAAGGTCCCGGAAACGTTCATGATGCGAAGGGGTTGAGGGTTTGGACAGAACCATAGAGGCGGCCATGTTGAAAGTCCTCCGACCAAATCTGGTCGAGGCCATAGTATTCCGCATACGCCCATAGATGCGCGTCGAACCAGGACAGTTGGTAGGCCGCGCTGCCACGCAAAGCGAGGCGGACAATGTTGTCATTGGGATAGAGCACCCTGAACTGGATCAGGAACTCCTCGGCTTCTCGTAGCGCATCGTGTAGGGAGAGAAGTGGTGTGCCGCCGCGCTGCGGGCGCGTCACCGCCGCAACGAATTCAATGATAGCCTGGTGCGGCAGGCGGATGGAATCGTCTTCGATTCCCTGCCGAAGCAGCGTACTGGCTCGCTGCTGTTTTTGCGGAAAGCGGGCATCAAATCGGTAGACGAGGATGTTGGTGTCAACCAGTGCGGTCACGGTCGTACAGATCCTCACGTGTCCAACCCCGTTCCAGGGCTGGCTGATCGGTAGGCGGAGGTAACGTGTCCCCCTGGCGCTCGACTTGACGTTGTGTCGCTTGGTCAAAGAGGGCGAGCCGGGTTTGTGTATCGAGGGTGAGTTGAGATTTTGCCGGGATCACACGGATGGCATCTCCGGCCGATTGCCAAAAGATGTCATCACCGGGATGAATGCCAAATTCCTCTGCCAGCGCTTTGGGAAGGGTTATTTGTAGTTTGCTCGTAACTTTTGCCATAGTCCTTATTCTAACAAGGATTAATTCCTTGTTCAACAAAAATTGCGTCTTAAATGAGACCAATGGGGTCAGACTCGATTGAAAAGGGTCATGCATCCAATGAGGAATGACGGCCACCTCATTCCTCTTAGTTAGCAACCGTTGCGTCATCGACCCGGGTGTACTATTGCTGATTGGCTGATTGACTACCTACACGGCCGTGGCTTTGGTATTGGCTGCGTACGGCCAAAATCAGCCCGATGTTGAGCAAGCGGAGCAGGTGTATCGGTATTGCGCCAACCTGTTGAAGATGCTAGGGGGTAGGGTACGTGGAGTACAGGTGAGAAGGCGTCATCGGGTGCCGCGTCATGAGCGTCAATCTTGCTGAAGTTGAAAATCGCCGGGAGATATTATCCTGTGCCCTTGCCGCACACGACGTGCAGTTGGCCTGTCTCTTTGGATCCACTGTCGATCAACCGTCAGCACGGGATGTCGACCTGGCCGTTTGGTTTCGGGCCTACAGCTTCGAGAACTATCTCGGTGCGTTCGAGGCCGCTTGCCAGGCCCTTGGCACGAGACAGGTGGACCTTGTGGTGCTGAACCGAGCGAACGCTTTGCTCACGTTGCGCTCCCTTTTGACCGGCGTTGTCCTCTTTGCTGCGACACCCACCATATGGACTGACGCGGTGATCGAGACCCTGAAAGCGTATGATGATTACCGGCACTTTCTGGCCCATTATCGCCAATTGTTGGCTCAACGTTGTCATGAGGGATTATCCGTGGCCGAACGCCGCCTCGATCCGCAACGCGTCGAAGGCCATCTTTCCACCTTGGATGAAGCCGTTAACCACCTCCAACGCTTACGTCAACGATTGACCTCGTTTGACGAATTCCGTGCCGATGTCGATACGCGCGAGCTGTGCGTCCACTATCTGCGCATTGCCCTGGAGTCGGTTCTGGATATTTGCCGGCATTTCCTGGCTGTCGCCGGGGTCAGCTTGGCAGAGTTCGATACGACCAATCTAATTGATTTGGCAGGAGAGAAAGGGCTCCTCGACGCAGCCTTCGCCCAACGCATTCGGGGCATGGCCGGCATGCGGGACGCCATTGTCCATGTGTACTGGCGATTGGATTATACCGAGATTTATCGCGTTATCACTGAGTGGGCTTTCAAATAAGTTATTAGACATTCGATTTCTGAACTCACGCATCCCCAAGGGATCGAACCTAGATAGATGTATAAAGACTTATTTGAAACTCCACTGAGCCGTTAGTCGATTTTGACGAATTTGCCCGGCAAACGCGGCATATCCTTCAGACTGATGCTTAATACGCGCGATAGCATTTCCTCTGTCAGATTTTACCCCAGCCCAGGGCGTAATAATGGCCGTAGACCTCTTCGCAGGCTTTGTGCAGCGCGGCGGTATCCTTGTATTTTTCGCCGAACCGACTGATGTGCATAGACGATATGTCCAAAGACGGCGCCCCATCAATGATCCACTCGGCGAGCAATTTGCCCAGCACAGGCGAAGCCGAAATGCCGGTGACACAGCAGCCAGCCGCAACGTAGAACCCCGGAACACCGGGGATATCACTGAGGAGGAAATCCCCATCCGGGGTCATAGTCGGGAGTCCTCGCCGTTCGGCGACGATGAGGGCTTCTGCCAAAGCCGGAACGTAGGGCTGAAAAGCCGCCGTGAAGCGGTGCAGCACCGCGAGATCGGCGGGCACGTCTTTGATCTCGAAAGACGGCGGCTGCTCGCGCATATCAAAACTGCGCGGTTGCGCTTCAAAGCCGCCAACAAGCAGGCCACCGGCTTCCTGCCGGATATAGCCGTTGAGATCCACAAAGCGCATGACCGGAAGGGTTGGGGTGACGTCGGGGAGGGGCGCCGTGATGTAGTACTGATGACGCACGGGCACAGCGGGAATCTGCAGACCGACCTCTTGCCCCAAGAGCCGGGTCCAAGCGCCAGCGGCATCGATGACAATCGGCGCGCGGATCTCGCCTTGCTCCGTCTGTACCCGGTGAGCGCCATCGCTGCCCAGAGTGAGGCCCGTCACGCCGGTATGGGTATGGAACGTCACGCCCATACGGTGCGCCGCCGTCGCCAAGCCAACGGCCGCGAGATGCGGATTCACAAAGCCATCACGCGGCGCAAAGGTCATGGCTTTGACCCCATCGAGACGCAACAGCGGGGACAGTTGCTGCGCTTGCGTTGGCGAGACAAAGTTAATCTCAATCCCCAGGCGTTTGCCAAGCGCGATATGGGCTTCGAGTTCTTCGAGGCGCGCGTCATCCGTAGCGATTTTGAGGCTTCCCACTTGCTGGAAAACCTCAGCACATTCCGTTTCGGCAGCGAAATTTTCAAACAGCTCAATGCTGTATGTCATGGCCTGGGTGAGCAGTGCCGTGGCGCGAATTTGCGGCACGAGGCCGGCCGCCATGGGGGTCGTTCCTGAGGCGATCGCATGCTTCTCCAGCACCACCACATCTCGCTGGCCTTTCTTGGCGAGGTGAAAGGCCATACTGCATCCGAAAATACCTCCGCCAATAATGACAACCGCGGCCTCGCTTTGCATACGTTCCCTTTTACTTTGACAAGTACATTGGTATCCTGAGGGTCATGATGGATAGCGCCGGATAGTAGCACCGACCGAGAGGAAAGGGAAGAGATATGCCACGACTCGAAGGAAAAATCGCGGTGATTACTGGTGGTGCGGGCGGCATTGGCCGGGCGGCGGCACAGTTGTTTGCCGGGGAGGGGGCGAAGGTGTTGCTGGTGGACCTGAATGAAGGGGTCTTGCAGGACACGGTGCAGGCGATCGGCGATGATCGCGCCAGCTATGTGGCGGCCGATAGCACACAGCCGGAGCAGGTGCAGCGCTTCGTCAATGCGGCGGTCGAACGCTATGGCGGTATCGACCTCTTCTTGGCTAACGCCGGGGTGGAAGGGGAAGTCAACCTGATTCCTGACTATGCCATTGATGTCTTCGATCAAGTCATGGCCGTCAATGTGCGGGCGGTCTGGTTGGGACTCAAGTATGTCATGCCGGTGATGCGCGAGCGCGGGGGCGGCAGTATCGTCATTACCTCCTCCACCGCCGGCATCCGGGGGACGTCCGGCATGTCGGCCTACAACACGAGCAAGCACGCGGTTATTGGACTGATGCGCACCGCGGCGCTCGAAGGTTCTGCGGATGGGATTCGGGTCAACACGGTCAATCCCGCGCCGATTGAAACGCGCATGATGCGTTCGCTCGAGGAAATGCGCACGGCGCAAACCGGTGGCGGCGCCACGGTGGATGCCACGAAGGCAATCTATGCCGCCCGGATTCCGCTGAAGCGTTATGGTTTGCCGGAAGAGGTCGCGCGTCTGATGCTCTTTCTGGCCAGTGATGAAAGCAGCTTCTGTACCGGCGGTGTGTACATGGTCGATGGCGGATCGTCTGCAGGGACAGTGTAAGTACCGAAACAAAATTAACTATATCTTTCCTCTGGAGAAATAGATCAAGGTAATTTTGTCCAGGTACTTAAGCCGATGAATTGCCATGACGTTCACAACGAAGGATCGTATTGCACTATGGACCGCATTGATCCATCGCGCCTGGATCTGGCGCGCGAATACAAGACCAACCCGACGGGACCCCACAGTCCGGCGTTACAACATGTGCTCAAACTGCTGCGCTGGGAGCCGCTTGCCGGCCGCTTCGTGGTTGTGCAGCCGCAGCATGGCGGACCATGGTATCTAGCGCGTACCACGGGCCCCAAAGGTCATGCGCTCGACATCTTTCGCAGCCACGGCTTCGAGACGTTGGCCCAGGCTCACTGGGCGCTGTTCCGGAAGCGTTGGGAACAGCACACGGGACAGCCACTCATCCTCGACGATGAGGACCGCATCGATCCGACCCAAGATGGCGGGGAGTTGACGCTACAGGCGTCGCGCAAGCCGCTCACGGGCTATACCGACACGTTTAGCGTCGCTAACGGCCAGCCGATTGCGTTCAAAATCAGCTCGGAACGGCCTGGCCACTACCATGCTGAGATCGTGCGGCTGCGCTGTGCTGACCACACGGGTATCGGCTTGAAGCAGACGACCGTGCCGACACCGGTCAACGGGGACTATCCGGCCCGTTTTCAGCCGGTGGCAGCCGGTTCTTATGTTGAGGTCGGGGCCTCCGAGGCGTTTGCCACGACGCCGGAGAACATCACCTTACAAGCGTATATCTGGCCGACCACGCCGTTGAAGGGGCGCCAGGCGCTGCTGGGGACCTGGGATGACACCCGCGGCAGCGGATATGCGCTGATCCTAGATGACACGGGGGCGCTGGCATTACGCCTTGGAGACGGGACGCGCCAACAGACGATCCGTACGCAAGTCCCGGTGCTTGAGCGGCACTGGTATCTGGTCGCGGCCAGTTTCAGTGTGGCGGCAGGTGATGCCTGGGTCGGCCAGAAACCGCTGATCCAGTACGCGCGCGGCGACACGACGGCTGTCGGCCAGGCGCAGCTCGATGTGGCGCCAGGACCGGGTGGCCCCTTCCACATCGCGGCATGGCGCGATGCCGGCGGCGCCGGTGCCGGGGCGGGGCGTGTCACGGCTGGCGGCTTGTACAACGGCAAAATCGAAGCGCCGGTGGTCGCGAGCCGGTCTCTGAGCCCGCAGGAGCGCGACGCCATCCTGGGCGCAGCGACGCCTGCTAGGCTTGACGATGCGGTGATGGCGCATTGGGATTTTAGCCGCGACATCCCGTCCACCCATGTCGTGGATATCTCGCCGCATGGCCGGCACGGCGAGACCGTCAACCTGCCCACTCGCGCCGTGAAAGGCCACCTGTGGGATGGCAGCGAATACAACTGGACGCACGCCCCCGAGCATTACGGCGCCATGCATTTTCACGACGACGACCTCTATGATTGCGCCTGGGAGACCGATTTTACCTGGACCGTGCCCGAGGATCTGCCGAGCGGGCTATATGGCGCCTATTTGACCCAGGATGGGTACGAAGACTACGTGCCGTTCGTTGTGCGTCCGCCACGCGGTACGGCCCGGGCGCCTCTGGCGCTGCTTTTGCCCACGGCCAGCTATTGGGCCTACGCCAACCGCCATGTCGAGATCGAGTGGCGCGAGCGGGAAAATGTCGTCGGCTACTTCGCCATGGTCGATCCCACGGCGTTATTCCTGCATGAGCATCCCGAGTTCGGCGTCTCCATGTACGATGCGCATAGCGACGGCAGCGGCGTTTGCTACGCCTCGCGTCTGCGCCCCGTGTTGAATATGCGTCCGAAGGAACGCCTCTGGCAGCTTCCGGCCGACACCCACATCATCGATTGGCTGGACGAAAAGGGATTGGTCTACGACGTCATCACCGAGGACGACCTCGACGCCGAGGGCGAGGCGTTGTTGGCGCCGTATCGCTGCGTCATGACGGGCACCCATCCGGAATACCCCTCCAAACGCATGCTCGATGCCTATGCGGCGTTCCAAAACGCCGGCGGGCGTTTCATCTACTTGGGCGGCAATGGCTTTTATTGGCGCACGTCCTATCATCCCGAGCTACCCGGCGTGATGGAGATGCGCCGAGCTGAAGATGGCATCCGCTCCTGGATGGCCGAGGGCGGCGAGTACTATCACAGCTTCACTGGCGAACTCGGCGGCATGTGGCGGCGCATGGGACGGGCGCCGCAATCGGTCGCCGGTACCGGCATGACCGCGCAGGGGTTTGACCTGTCGACCTATTATGAACGGACCCCGGAGAGTTTCGATCTCCGCGTGGCCTTCATCTTCGCGGGCATTGGCGATACGGAGCGCATCGGCGATTTCGGCCTCATCGGCGGTGGCGCCGCGGGGTGGGAGATCGACCGTGCCGACGTCTCTCTTGGCACCCCGCCCCATGCGTTGGTGATAGCCACGGCCACGCAGTTCTCATCGGTCTACCACTGGGTGAAGGAGGAGCTGACGCACACGCACTCGGCGAATACGGGCGCGACCTGTCCGTTCGTGCGCTGTGACATGGTGTTCTACGAGACCCCCAACGGCGGCGCGGTCTTCTCGACCAGCTCGATCGCCTGGGCCGGCGCTTTGTCCCATCATGGCTATCGCAACAATGTGTCGCGTCTGACGGAGAACGTCATCCGCCGCTTCCTCGATCCAGCCCCGTTCTGAGCGCCATGACATCGGCCCGCATTGGCCAATGCCGGTGGTGAAATGTCTTCGACGAAACGGCGAATATTGGTTATACTCCGTTGCATTGTCATCCATCAGTCTGGCTTTTCCTTTTTCTCACCGGAGTGATTGGGTTTCCCTGTTTGTTCTGGAGCAATTGTGAAATCTCCCAGCGCCTGTTGTGATGGTAGGGTCATGACGCTTCTGACCGTGTGGTGAGAGCAAAGGTTGATACATGCCCCTAGAAGGGGACTGCGAGAAGGAGACAGGGTGTCCACAAACATTTATGTGGGTAATATCCCGTTCAAAGCGACGGCGGACCAAATTGAGGATCTTTTTAGCACGTATGGGACGGTGGAGACCGTCAATCTCATTACCGACCGTGAAACCGGACGGTTGCGCGGCTTTGGGTTCGTGGAGATGGCGAGCGGTGCGGACGAGGCCATCGCCGCCCTGAACCAGACCGAGTTCGAGGGGCGGCAGCTGACCGTGAATCTTGCCAAACCGCGACAAGAGCGCTCCTCATCCTCACGGTCACGTTGGTAGCGCCATGTTAATCGTCAAAGTAAACAACAACGATGTGGATTTTGCCCTGCGCCTGCTCAAAAAGAAGGTGCAAAAGGCAGGGGTACTGGGCGAACTCCGGCGACACCGATACTATGAAAAACCTTCAGAACGTCGGCGTCGGCAGAAGCGTGCCGGTATCAAAAACACCCGGAAACGTGAAGTTGCGTCTCGCGGGTAGTGCACGTATGTTTCGTTTAGAGCCTGGGATGGGAGTGCCTCGGTAGCATACCGAGGCTTTGAGCCCCGATCCGGCCGGTTTGTGTTGCCGTCTACAATCGGCAGACGGCCAATTCCTCCTGCCTGATGAGGCTGCGGGTTGAGGTGTGCTGCTCTCGTGAGCTGATGCTACCCAGTCGGCACGATCCGCATCCCGGCCCTTCTACGTGTGACACGTTAGCGTGCTACCTGCACATCGTTTAAGAGCCGCCTTCGAGTTCCCTGCTCTTCAAGTAGTCGCGGAAGCTGGCGTCTTGATCCCCTTGTAAAGCATAGACAATGCCACGATGCCGGTAGGCACTCCAGAATGCCGGGTCGAGTTCGATGGTGCGAGTCAGGTCGGCGATGGCCTCATCCAGTTGACCGATTTCCCAATAGGCCAAGCCTCGGTTATGGTAGGCATCGCGGTAGGCGGGATCGAGTTCAATGGCGCGGCACAGATCACCTATGGCGGCCTCCGCATCGCCGCTGCACAGGAATGCGATGCCCCGGTTGTTGTAGGCCATGGCGTTGTCCGGTGCAAGCGTGATCACTTGATCCATATCTTGCTTGGCCTGCTCATAGTGACGGAGGTTGGAAAAGGCGTTTCCCCTCCGGAAATAGGCCTGAGCATTGGCGGCATCGCGTGCGATGATCTCGGTCATTTCCGCAACGATCTGCTGCTGCTCCTCCGGGTCGCGGTACATGCCGCTATCGGGTCCGCTCAGGCTCATGGGGTTTGTCCTTTCATGTCCTTATGATCCCAACATACACGCCAACGAGAATGCGATGGCGTCAAGCGCTCGGCGTCTGATGACGCTTAAGCCGGCGCAAAGACGTCTGGCGAGCGCTTACCGGCTGTTGCGGACGCGTCGGCTTGCACACCGGTTGCATGGCCGGCAAAGGCGGCATCGCGCTGCAGCACCGGCATGACCCGATCGGCAAACAGGCGCATGTTCAGCTCGGACTCCTCGTGTAGCATACCGCCGTAGGCGAACTCGGTCACCAGATGGTTGGTACCCGTCAGCCGCTGCAACTCGGCAAGCTGCTGCAGGCAATCGTCAGGCGTGCCGACCACTTGGATCTTGACGTCGAACTCCGTTGGTCGTTGTCTTCTGTCGAATCTGTCGCTGACTGTACGGGAGCCCTGCGGTATTGTCAACTTGCGCGTTTTGGGCGTCTGGCTTTATCTTTACAGCGGTTGAGGCACGGAGATAGAGGCTGTGATAGGCGCAAAGGAGACGACATGCGGATTGCCACCTGGAATGTGAACTCACTGCGGGCGCGTCTAGAGATGGTGTGCAACTGGCTGCAGCAGGATGGACCCGACGTGATTTGCCTGCAAGAGACCAAAGTGACGGATGATGTGTTTCCGCTCGAGCCGCTGACGGAGGCGGGCTATGAGGCCGTTTTCACTGGCCAGAAGACCTATAACGGGGTGGCTATCCTGTCGCGTCTACCGCTAGAGGACGTGGCGCTGGCGTTGCCCGAGGCGCCGGGCGAGGATGAGAAACGGTTCATCGCGGCCACGATTCGAGGCATACACGTCGTCAACGTCTATGTGCCGAACGGGCAGGAGGTCGGATCGCCGAAGTTCGATTACAAGTTGGCCTGGCTCGAATGCCTGCGAACCTTTCTGGCGGCGACGTATACGCCGGACGATGCCCTGGTACTCTGTGGTGATTTCAATGTCGCGCCCGAGGCGCGGGACGTCTATGACTATGACGCGGAGAAGCTGGAGGGCGAGGTGCTCTTTCATCCGGATGAGCGCGCTGCGTTTGCGCGCCTCGTAGCGTGGGGCTTGGGTGACACGCTGCGGTTGCATCATCAGGATGAGGGATTGTATAGCTGGTGGGATTATCGCGGTGGCGCTTTTCGGCGGAATCTGGGGATCCGCATCGATCATATCCTGGCCACGCCACCGTTGGCGCAGGCATGTACGGCGGTGACGTTAGAGCGGGAGCTGCGCCGCTTGCCCAAGCCGTCGGATCATATTCCGGTCGTGGCGACGTTTCAAGACTGATGGGGAAGCCTGGCCAACGGTATTGCAATTGGCGCGGCGGGCATGCTATGGTGAAAAACTGCCAGACGAGATGAGAAGTGTAGCAGAGGTGGCACGGCAGAGGAGGCAGCATGAGCGATACGTACATTACGGAGGAGATCCGCCAATGGCTCAACGTCGAGCGCGATGTGGTGGTATCTCCACCGATTAGTGAAAATGATATTCGCAAATGGGCCCTGGCGGTGTACTGGCCAGAGACGCCGCCGAAGCAGTTCTGGGATGCAGAGTATGCCAAAACCACGCGCTGGGGCGGGATTATTGCCCCGGAGGAATTTAATCCGTTTGCGTGGCCGATCGAGCGCAAGGAAGCGGTCCGCCTGGGCGGGCCGATGGGGAAAGAACCGGGGCAACGGGTGCTGAATGGCGGCAGTGAAGCCCGGTATCATACGCCCATGCGGCCTGGTGATGTCATTCGTTCGGGTACGCAGTTGGTCGATGTATATGAGAAGACTGGCCGCCTGGGCGTCATGATGTTTTTGATTCATGAAACCACCTGGACGAATCAAAAGGGCGGGGTGGTCAAAGTCGACCGCAAGACCGGTATCCGTTATTGAGGAGCGGTGAAGATGGCTGCTGCCAACGTCTACTGGGAAGATATCGAAGAAGGGGAAGAAATTCCGACGTTCGTGCGCAAGACCGATATGATGCATTGGAATCGGTATGCGGCGGTGAACGATGAGTTTGTGTATATTCATATGGATGCCGATTATGCCAAGTCGATCGGGCAGCCGGATGTCTTTGGCATGGGCAACCTGCGCTTAGCTTATCTGCATAATCTGCTGCGAGGCTGGATCGGCGAAGCGGGCGATATTAAGCGTCTGGGATGCCAGTATCGCGCCCTCAACTTTCGCGAGGATGTGCTCACGGCACGAGGCCGTATCACCCGCAAGTATGAGGAAGATGGACAGCACCTGCTCGATTTGGATGTGTGGGTGGAAAACCAGAACGGTGACAATACGTGTCCGGGCAGCGCCACGGTGTGCGTGCCCTCGCGCCGTGCGTAGGCTTGCCAGCGATTGCAGAGCGGCGAGGGAGCATGGGATGACGTGCTTCCTGAAGCAACGGACATCATTCTTTGCCGGGAGCGACCCAAAAAACAAGGGTCAAGTCTTGCTATGTACCCTTTTTGACGCTCGGCAGCGTTATAGGCATGCCTGTCTTGCGATCCTCGACAGTTGGAGCAAATTGTAAAGGGCAAGACTTGCTCCCTATTCCCGTTCCATTCCCGTTCGAGGAGCGCTGGGGGTACGATCCCCTTCCGCTTGGGGGACTCAAGGGCGTTCGCAGGGGTTGCGTGCCCGAGGTGCTCAGAGAACCCAATACGACCGGGGAAATGATACTACTGGACTTGTCTATCCACCACGTGGAGATAGTAGAGTTGTTCCTCAATAGCATAAGATCAGGTTCCCTAGCCC
>CBCXVS010000046.1:0-32890 GCA_965178525.1 uncultured bacterium
GAGGTTGGATTGTTCCCATGTAAATGGACTTTTGAATTGGGCTAACCTGTTGATCTACTTAACCCTCCGCCTATTCTTCCAGGGGAACTTCGGTTTAGACATTACGTCCGATCCGTACAAAGCATATTTCGGAAATGTCGGTAGCCTGATCTCAGATTGGGTTGGTAACGGGGTCAAAACATATGACGAGTACGGCGTACCGCTATGAATCATCATGGCTTCGCAGCGTGTTCTCTGCTACGCTAGCCCAGACGTTGGCTCTGCCGGTGACGCCGTCCGGTTCCGGTTCCGTACAAACGTGCTAACCTATCTGGCATCCGGACACATCATACGGTTGCTGTTGTGCAGGTGCTCAGCCATGATAACATTGCATCACACGCAAAGCGTTGCCATCACATTCGCGATGCTCCGACGCGCCGTCCTCTTCACTGCGCTTCTGCTTGGCGTAGCGGGATGTGGCGATCAGGTCGACGTCATCATTATCACCGAGACGCTACCCAACGGACAAGTCAATGTCGCCTATTTCGTTGTCCTAGAAGTTGAAGGCGACGGAGACGAGTTTCTCATTATTTCCGGCGACTTGCCTCCCGGTATCAGCCTGTCGGGAAACGGAGAACTGTTCGGCACGCCGACGCTGGACGGCACCTTTACCGTTGAAGTGCTCGATCTGTCGGATGGCATCATCATCGATCGGGCTTCCAAAGGATTTGCCATTGTCATCGCCCCCTAATGCTTTGCCTCACGCTCTAAAGGAAAAGGCCATGAAAGCTTTTGTCATTCAAGACGCCTTTGGCATCGATTCCCTGACACTGACAGAACGCGACGTACCGGCTCCGCAACATGGCCAAGCCCTCGTGCGCGTCAAGGCAACGTCGCTTAACTATCGCGACTTGATGACGGTCACACAGGGCGCCACACGCCATTTGCCCTTACCGCTGATTCCGCTCTCGGATGGCGCCGGAGAGGTCATCGCCATTGGCGAAGGCGTCACGCGGGTGAAGCCGGGCGACCGGGTGATGGGCATCTTTATGCAGAATTGGATTGCCGGTGAGCCCTCGCGCGATCACGCGCACGGTGCGCTGGGTGGCGCTATTGATGGCATGTTAGCCGAGCAAGTGGTCCTGCATGAAGAGGGGCTTGTCCACATACCGGACTACCTGTCGTATGAAGAAGCCGCGACACTCCCGTGCGCCGCCGTCACCGCCTGGCAGGGGCTGGTCACCCAAGGCGGCATGAAGGCAGGCGACACCGTGTTGGTGCTAGGCACCGGCGGGGTCTCGATTTTTGCGCTCCAATTTGCCGTAGCGGCGGGGGCGCGGGTGATGATCACGTCGAGCAGTGATGCCAAGCTCGAGCGAGCCAAGACGCTGGGCGCCACGGATCTGATCAATTACCGCAGCACGCCGGACTGGGACCAGCGCGTCCTGGAACTGACCGACGGCATCGGTGTGGACCATGTCGTAGAAGTCGGTGGCCCGGGAACCTTAGAAAGATCCATGCGGGCCGTACGCGTTGGCGGCACCGTCAGCCTGATCGGGATTCTCACGGGCGGCGGCCAGGTCGATCCGATGATCCTACTGCGCAAGAGCATCCGGCTCCAAGGCATCTATGTCGGCTCGCGGGAGATGTTCGAGGCCATGAACCGCGCCCTGACGATGAACCACATCCGGCCCGTCATTGATCGCGTTTTTCCCTTTGAGGAGACGCGAGAGGCGTTGAAATATATGGAAAGCGCTGCGCACTTTGGCAAAATTGTCATCACCCTGTAACCCGCAGCCCAGGGGAGGGAGCTGCATGCGTGACAAGCCCGTGACCACCCACCCACGCATCGAGATCGAGTACTGTACACGCTGCCGCTGGCTCCTTCGCGCGGCCTGGATGGCGCAAGAATTATTATCTACGTTTGAAACCGAACTGGGTGAGGTCGCGCTTATTCCCGGAGGCAGCGGTATGTTTGAGGTGCGCGTCCAGGGGGCGACCCTTTGGTCCCATCAAGCCGAAGGCCGTTTCCCGGACGCAAAAGAGCTGAAACAGCGTGTGCGCGATCGTATTGCCCCGGGCCGGGATCTCGGTCATATCGATCGGTAAGACTCTGGAACCCATAGGATCCAGGCACGGAAGAAGGGCAGACGCCATGACAGAGGCCGATATCCTGATCATAGGCGGCGGTATTGCCGGCGCCGCAACCGCATCCTATTTGGCGCAGTACCGACATCACGTCATCGTCGTAGAACGCGGTGACATCGCCTCCGAGGCCTCTGGCGTCAACGCCGGCTCCATCGGGGCGCTCGGGTGGGGCGCCATGCCGGATCTACAAGCCTATCTGACCATGGGCAGCCTGGAGATATTTAAGCAATTGCAACTCGATATGGGATACGACATCGCATTCCGGCAGTCAGGCTCTCTGCAGGCCATTCACACCGAAGACCAGTACGCCTTCTGCCGCGATCGCATGCTGCATCTGCGCGCCCAGGCGTACCGCGTCGAACTGCTGAGCACTCGCGAAGCCCGCAGCCTTGAGCCCGAAGTCAGTGCCGCCCTGCTCGGCATGCTCTACATGCCCCTCAGAGCTCAAGCCGACCCGGTACGAGCCACCCAAGCTTTTGCCAGGGCGGCGCAACAGCATGGGGCACAGATTCGGACCCACTCTGACGTCCTCTCGATCCACGCTCAACGTGATGACACCTATCATGTGGAGACGCCGCAAGAGACGTTTAGCGCCGGCACACTGGTCATCGCCGCCGGCACCTGGTGTGCCCACATCGGGTCGGCCTTAGGGCTCCGTATTCCCATTCTGCCCGTGCGGGGGCAAATGTGGGCGACGGAGCCCCTCGCGCCCCGGACGTTTCACACCTTTTCGTCTGCCGAATCGCCCATGCATTGGCACACCGATCCCGGAAATGATGAGGCGACACCTCCGGAGCTGACGCATCGACAGGGCATGCGCCTGACCCAGCATCTCTACGGCCGGCAGACCCGCGAGGGAGAGGTGATTTTTGGAGGCGACCGCCAGCTCGCCGGGTATGATACAGAGCCGGATCCGACCGGCATCAAAGTCAACCACGGTCATGCCGCAGAAGTACTGCCCTTTTTGCGTACGCTTCCCATCAAACGGACCTGGGCTGGCTTGATGCCGTTTTCCCTCGATGGCCACCCCCTCATTGGCAAGATACCGCAACGGCCCAATCTGTACATCGTCAGCGGTCTCGCCTCCTCGGGATTCGGACAAGGTCCAATGGCCGGAAAGCTGCTGGCGGATTATATTCACACCGGGCATCGACCACACGTGCTGGCCGAAGCGGACCCGGCCCGGTGCGTTACCCTGGCCTGACGAGCGCAATGGACAAGCATATGAAAGAAGGATCAGCCATGATGCCCAGGTACTTACTTTTTTCCCTGATCCCGAATGAGTCATCAGCCTCATGGATGTTGCATGTTACCGTGAACCGCGCAGGCGGGGATCCAGCGTATCACGAATCCCATCACCAAACAGATTAAACGCGAGCACGGTGATGGTAATCGCAAGCCCCGGAAAGACCACCAACCACCAGGGAGGTATCAGGCCGGAGTTTAACGAATCTGCCAACAGGTTCCCCCAGGTCGGGGTGGGGGGTGGGATACCGACGCCGAGAAACCCGAGCGATGCCTCGATAATAATCGCCACGCCCAGATGCGTCGTCGCCAGAATCAGGTACGGCGCGACACACTGCGGCAGGATGTGGAAGCTCATGATCCGCAGCGTCGAGGCGCCAATGCCGCGAGCGGCTTCGACATACGCAATCTCCTTGAGCGACAAGGCGACCGCACGCACCACACGTCCGCCAAAGGGTATGCGGGTGATGGCAATCGCGACGATCACGGTCCAGGTCCCCGTCCCCAGCGCCATGGAAATGGCCATGGCCAAGATCAGATCGGGAAACGCCTGGAGAAACTCGATGATGCGTTGACTGACAATGTCAAAGCGCCCCCCAATATAGCCACTCGCCAGCCCCCACAACGATCCGGTCGTAGTGCCCAGGAGCACAGCAGCAATCGCGACGACGAGTGAGGAACGGCTGCCATAAATGACCCGGCTGAGGTTATCGCGGCCAATCTGGTCGGTGCCGAGATAACTTTGCGCGTCAGGCGCCTTCGTCATGCGCCTGAAATTGGCTTTCAAGGGATCATGCGGCGCGATGAACGGGGCTGTGATGGCGGTGAACAGGATCACCAGGGCGACGGCTCCCCAAAACGCCGAAAGGGGATTGCGCCGACTAAACGTCTTGACGTTTTGCACGGCCCGGCCGAGGGTCGACCTCTCGGTGGAGACGGGTTGCGGGAGTTGTTCTGCCGGATAGGTTTCGCTGCGTCGTGCCATCATTCTCTAACTACTATTGATAGTGGATGCGCGGGTCGAACCAAGCGTACGTGATATCTACCAGAATATTCAACACCACAAAGACCAGAGAATAGATAAACACCAAATTTTGCATGACAAAGATGTCACGCTCAATCACCGCGGTGAACATCGCTCTGCCGAGTCCTGGAACCCCGAAAGCGCGCTCAACCGGGATTGACCCGGCCAGGACGAACCCCATCAGGATACCGGACAGGGTAATAACCGGCAAAAGCGCATTGGGTAAAGCGTGGCGAATCACCACGAGCCGTTCGACAATGCCCTTGGCGCGGGCGGTGCGCACATAATCTTCACGAATGATTTCCAGGAGTGAGGAGCGGGCCATACGGGCAATGTAGGCCGCCTGCCCCACGGCCAGGACAATGGCCGGTCCGATGACGATTTGCAAGTTGGTCCAGGGATCCACCCATAGCGGTACCCCCGTCAACGGCGCCTTGTAGCCAAACCAGAAGAGCAACGCGAGGACAATCAGCATGCCAAGCCAAAAGCCAGGAACCGCCAGAAACAGAATGGAGAAGAATCGGGCGCTATTGTCCACCACACTATTCGGCCGTATGGCACTAATGATGCCCACGGGGAGGCCCAAGATCCATGACAGCGCCACAGACAGGATACCGATTTCTGCGCTCAACGGCCCGCGGCGAACGATCAAATCGCCGACGCTTTCATCGCGAAAGAACGATTTGCCAAGCCGGCCCGAAGCAATGTCGCCCAGCCATCTGAGGTACTGCACCGGCAGCGGATCACTAAGGCCCAGTTCCTCCATATACTTGGCGCGGTTTTCCGCGGTTAACTTGGTAAAACCCTCCATACCGAAGATCGCAACAAGTGGGTCACCAGGCAGAATCCGCATCACCACAAAGACGATAATCGAAACGCCAAAGACCGTGATCACGCCAAAGCCAAGACGCCGCAGAATGTACTTATGCAAAAGGATGCTCCATGAAAGCCAGGACTGAAATATGAGGACTGAGGACTGAGGGAAGAAACCATCTCAGTCCTCAGCACTCAGTCCTCAGTCCTCTACTTGTCCAGCCACATCGTATCAAAGCGATTGACATCATAGACGCCGAAATATTCATGGGGGTTGTGCCCCTTGACATAATCGAACCAGCCATCATACAGCCGCTCCCACGACACAGGCAGCAAGGGCGGATCCTGTTCCATGATCGCTTCAGCCTTCCGGATCAGGTCTTTGCGTTTCGTGTCATCGAGTTCGCGGTCGATCTGGTACACGAGGTCTTCGAATGGTTGGTTGTGCCAGCGGGAGTAGTTCTGCGGTCCGTCTTTGGTATACCAGGCATTGAAGTAATCCGACGGGTCAAGCAGCGTGGACACAATAGCACTCAGGGTCAAATCAAAATTCCCGGCTTCCGCTTCATCGAACCACACCGAGACTTGCACGGTCCGCAGTGTGCTCTCAATGTTCAGGGCTTCCTTAAGCATGGCTTGAATGGCCACCGACCACAACTTAAAACTCGCCGCGTCCCGGATGACGAAGTCGACCCCTTTGAGGCCGTTGGGATAGCCCGCAGCTGCCAGGAGGGCTTTGGCCTCTTTGATCGCTGCACTGGGGTCGGCCTGATACCCGAGTCGTTCGGACAGTTTCGCCTCCGGCGTCGCGTACTCTGAGAAGGGGTAGATGAAGCCCCCGACCAACATGGGCGCTACGTCCCTGACGACATCGACCAGAACCGGTTTGTCGAACACCAGATGCATAGCGCGGCGCACGCGCGGGTCGTCAAATGGCTTTTTCTTGTTATTGACCCAGACCGCTTGAATGACGCTCTGGTAGAACGCCGTGCTGGTCATGCCATCCGTTTCTTGCACTTTTTTCGCCGTCACCGGGTCCAGGGCGCGACCATAATCAATCCTGCCGGATAAAAGTGCCGACCCCAGCTCCGGCGTGAACGGCGCCAGATGGTAGACCTGCAGCTTATCGAGGTAGGGCAGCCCCTCGTTCCAGTAGTCCGCATTCCTGTCCATCTCCCAGACTTCTTTATCCACGCGCTTCACGTGCCGCCATGGACCGGTCCCGGAGTAGTTATTGATATCGCGTAAGTTGTAGTTGTTGTCCTCCAGGGTCTTCTTGCGCACGATGATGTTCCAGCCACTGGCAAACGCCCCCATGATAAAGCTGGTGGGACGCGGCTCGGAGAGTTTGAATTCGATCGTATGCTGATCCCGTACGTTGATCTCGCTAATGGTGGCGAACAGCGGTGTACGCGGGATGCTGATGCCTTTTGGTGGCCGCACGATGCGGTCGAAAGTCGCTTTCACATCTTTGCGCAAGAAAAACGTATACGTCTTCCCATCTTTGGCAATTTCCCAACTGTGCGCCAGGTCCGGGATGATCGTCTTGCCACTGTCCAACGGGTTGCGGCGCACCAAGTTATCGTACATCGCGCCTTGCGTACACATATTGGAACACGTGCCCGACTGGTGCACATCGAAATGGGCTGGTGCACTCAACACGCCGTATTTGAGGAGCCCACCGCGTTTTGCATTCGGTTCCGGCGCCTGCAATTTAAATTTGGAGCCATCAAACGCCGTGGGAACCGCAGCCTCACTGAGACCCATCGACCAACCATAGGCCCCTGCGGCCACGCTAGCAGCCGTTCCGAGAAAGCCACGGCGTGTCAACCCTGGCCATGTCAAATCTTGGCTACCCATACCATACCCTCCTTATGCCTGGCAGCTATGCTAGACCGAAGTTCCTCCCGTGATTCGGCGACAACTTGTTGAAATAAAAACTCAAAAGCCTGAAACGAATTGACCTTTGTTCCCATGTAAATCGCAAAATTTTCGCTCCTATTCTGCCACATGGGCTTGACATCGTCTGCAAACGTATGACCATAAGCCATGTCGTTTCAGGAGGTTGGATTGTTCCCATGTAAATGGACTCTTGAATTGGGCTAACCTGTTGATCTACTTAACCCTCCGCCTATTCTGCCAGGGGAACTTCGGGCTAGAGCCCGCCGGTCAGCCATGTCAAGAGAAAAGGAAGCCCTGGAAGCATGAGAACAGCGCCCGGCAGCGTGACCTGCGCCACCCCGCCGGGGGCGGGGTCCTACTTATCGAGCCAGAACGTGTCTATGCGGACGACGTCATAGATACCGAAATAGTTAAAAGGATTGTGACCTTTCACATAGTCGTACCAGCCGTCGTAAATTTTTTCCCACGAAACCGGGAGCAGCGGTGGGTTTTCTTCCATGATATGTTCCGCTTGCCGGATCAACGCCTTGCGTTGGGTATCATCCAGCTCGCGATCGATCTTCTTCACCAGCTCTTCATATGCAGCATGGTGCCAGCGGGAATAGTTCTGCGGCCCGTTTTTGCCGTACCAGGCGTTGAAGTAGTCTGACGGATCGATCAACGTCGAAACAATCGCGCTAATGGTGAAATTGAAGTTCCCGGCCAGGGCCTCGTCAAACCACACCGAGACCTGCACGGTGCGCAGCTTGGTTTCGATGTTGAGCGTTTGCTTCAGCATGGCCTGAATCGCTTGCGACCACAACTTAAATGTCGCGGCATCCCGCACCATGAAATCGACATCTTTGATGCCGTTGGCATAGCCGGCCGCCGCCATGAGCGCCTTGGCTTCTTTGATCGCGGCGGTGGCATCCGCCTGGTACCCGAGACGTTTGGAGAGTTCTTCCTTCGGCGTCGCGAATTCCGAAAACGGATAAATAAAGCCCCCGACCATCATCGGCGCCACATCTTTCACTACGTCAACCAACACCGCTTTGTCGAGCACCAAGTGCATCGCCCGGCGCACGCGCGGGTCGTCAAAGGGCGTCTTCTCATTGTTGACCCACACCGCTTGAATCACGCTCTGGAAGAACGCGGTGCTATCCATCCCGTCGGTCTCTTTGACCTTCTTGGCGCTGACCGGGTCGAGCAGGCGGGCGTAGTCGATCTTCCCACCCAAAAGCGCCGCCCCCAATTCCGGCGAGAAGGCGTGGAGATTGTAGACCTCCAGTGCATCGACATAGGGGAGCGCCTCGTTCCAATAATCCTTGTTGCGTTCCAGTCTCCACACTTCTTTGTCGATGCGCTCGACATGCCGGAACGGACCCGTTCCGGGGTAATCCTTGATATCGCGTAGGTTGTACTGGTTGTCTTCCAGGGTCTTCTTGCGCACGATGATGTTCCAGCCGGCTGCAATCGCCCCCATCATGAAGCTGACGGGACGCGGTTCGGCCAGTTTAAATTCCACCGTATATTTATCCCGTGCGTTGATTTCGCTCACCGTGGCAAACAAGGGGGTGCGGGGAATACTGACGCCTTTGGGCGGTTTGCGAATCCGCTCGAACGTGGCTTGTACGTCTTCTGCGGTGAGTTCGGCGCCATCGTGAAACAGCACGCCTTTGCGCAGGAAAAAAGTGTAGGTTTTGCCGTCTTTGGCAATTTCCCAGCTATGCGCCAGATCCGGAATGATGGATTGTCCGCTATCTCTGGGGTCGTGCCGGATGAGGTTGTCGTACATCGTGCCTTGTGTACCCATGTTGGACACCGTTCCGGACTGGTGCACGTCAAAATGGGCCGGCGCGCTCAGCACGCCATAGCGCAGAACGCCGCCCCGTTTCGCATTGGGCTCGGGTGCCTGGAGTTGAAATTTGGAGCCATCGAATTCGCGGGGAATGGCCGCTTCGCTGCGGCCCAGACCGAGAGAGAGGCCGTATGCGCCCGCGGCCGCACCGGCCGCGGCGCCAAGGAACCCCCGACGCGAGAGGCCAGGATAGTCATGACCCATGGCATTCTTCCTTTCATGCAGATCGAAGTCTTATGGATGATGGTACCATGCACGGCAAGAGGGATGATACGCACATTCATGCCTTCGGATGCAGGGCTCTGCCAACGAAGATAGGGCCGATACTAAAATTGGTAGGAGACGTCTGTCAAGCAAAAAGCAGTCCCTCTTGCCCTGCCGGACGACAAAGAAATTACGGCTGAACGTGCAGTGATCCTATCTAGACAGGGCAAGAGACGGAAATATGGCGCTCAGGATCGCGCGCTCAGGCCGGGAGCATCAGTTTACGATCCAAACTTTGCCACGGGCCATGTATACTCATATATTCCTCCTTCTGATTGTGTTGATCGGAGCGTAGTATATTGTGTACATGACAGGCGTCATCATGATCGTCATACATGCTGCAGAAGGAGCGGTCATGCGTGTGACTATCCGCCAGATTCAAGGTATGAAAAAACGGGGTGAGCATATCCCGATGCTGACCGCCTACGACTACCCCAGCGCCCGGTTGGTCGAAGCGGCGGGTGTACCCTTTATCCTGGTTGGGGACTCGTTAGGCATGGTGGTGTTGGGGCACGATTCGACGTTGCCGGTAACCCTTGAGGTGATGATTCATCACGCCCGTGCCGTGGTACGAGGGACAACAGAGGCCCTCGTGGTGGCGGACTTGCCCTTTATGACCTATAACGTAAGCCCGGAACAGGCCTTACAAAACGCCGCGCGGCTGATGCAGGAAAGCGGAGTGCAGGCGGTCAAACTTGAAGGTGGGCACTACATTGCCTCCACCGTACAGCGCCTCACCACATGCGGCATTCCGGTGATGGGACACCTCGGTTTGACGCCGCAAGCGGTGCATCAACTCGCGGGCTTTCGGGTGCAGGGCCGCACGGCCGAAGCGGCACAGCGACTGCTCGACGAGGCCCAAGCCTTGCAAGATGCCGGGGCATTCAGCCTCGTGCTGGAATTGGTTCCAACCGAGCTGGCGCGCCTGATCAGCCAGACGTTGACGATTCCGACGATTGGCATTGGCGCGGGTGCCGGTTGTGATGGCCAGGTGCAAGTCCTGCACGATATCCTAGGCCTGTACGAGGATTTCGTCCCCAAACACACCAAGCAGTATGCCACGTTAGGACAGACCATTCGTACTGCTGTGAGCCAATACGCCGCCGAGGTCCGGAGCGGCCAATTTCCCACATCTGCCCAGAGTTTTGGCATGGAGGAGACGATCCTCCATGCCTTGTACGGTCCGCCGGCCAAGGACGTGCCCCCGGCATAATGCCATCTGGCCAAAGCCAGCGCGCGTCAGGACGGGCTGGGGGCAGGCGTCTCGACCTCAGGCAGAATGTCCGGCTCGAGCTGTAAGCCATCGGTGACACGATTCGAGGCGTTGAAGAAGTCCACTACGGCCATGATTTCGACGACCGCAGCGTCGTCCAATCCCAGCCGCTTGACCGCGGCTGTATGCGAGTTGATTCAATAGTTACAGCCGTTTGTGGCCGAAACCGCCAACGCCACGATTTCCTTGGTCCGCAGATCGAGCTGGCCGCCGAGCATCACAGCCTTGTATTTGTTCCAGGTGGCTTCCAGGTAGTCGGGAAAGGCGGCCATGGCGCGCCAGTAGTTAGGGACGAAATCGACGCCGCGCGTGCGCTTGAAATCCTCGAAGATGTCTTTGACTTTGCCGGTCGCTTCTTCTTCACTGATCAAACGGATCGTAGCCATCATCGTTTCTCATGCCAGAGGGAGGATGCAGCTCTCTCCACGAGCCGGTATACTCACACCCATGAAGACAGATTCTCTCGGTGCAGTGTACATCAGAAGGAAGTCGAGGTACAAAATGGTTTCCCGATCTTGCCTGCGGAAAAATCCTCCTGTTGATTTTGTCCGGATATGTATTATGAGGTCGACATGACACCCTTGCGGGCTTCATTTGATACTCTGGGATGCCGATTGAACCAGGCCGAGACCGCGACGATTAGCGCCACATTTGCGGACCGGGGCTACACCATTGTCGATTTCGGCGCAGAAACCGATGTCTGTGTGATCAATACCTGCTCGGTGACGGAGGGGGCCGAGGCAAAATGCCGTCAGGCAGTCCGTGCTGTGCTGCGACGTTCGCCGGAGGCGTATGTGGCCGTGACAGGCTGTTATGCGCAAGTCGGGGTTGACGCGTTGAAGCGCATTGATGGACTCGACCTCATTGTCGGTACCGAAGACAAAATGCGAGTCGTGGACCTCATCGAGAATCCACAGAAGTCAAGCTCGCCGCGTGTGGTGCACACGACCAAGATCAGCCGCGATGCGTTTACCATCGATGTGGTGGGTGATTACAGCAACCACACCCGCGCCAATTTGAAGATTCAGGATGGGTGTCATTTCGCCTGCGCCTTTTGCATCATTCCCTTTACCCGAGGCGGCGCGCGTAGCCGTACGCTGGACGATATCGTACGGGAAGCCCATGGCCTGGTCGAGCGCGGCCATCGCGAGATCGTCCTGACGGGCGTCAATATCGGCACCTACCGCATGGCAGAGCACGATCTGTTGCACGTGGTCCAGGCGTTAGAGCCGATCGACGGTCTGGATCGCATTCGGATCAGTTCCATCGAACCCACCACGATTTCCGATGCGCTGGTGGCGTGGATGGCGACGTCGTCCAAGCTCTGTCCGTACCTGCATATTCCGCTACAAAGTGGCGACGATCAGGTCTTGCAACGAATGAAGCGCCGCTACCGCCGCACCGAGTTTGCCACGTTCATCGAGCGCCTGGCGCTGCAAGTGCCGGATATTTGCCTGGGCACGGACGTCATGGTCGGTTTTCCTGGCGAGGACGAGCACGCCTTTAGCCATACGCGTACGCTCCTGGCCGACCTCCCGCTGGCCTACTTCCACGTGTTTTCCTATTCGGAGCGGCCGCATACATACGCCCAGCGCTACACGGACCAGGTGCCGTCCCAGGTCACACAGCAACGCAGCCGATTACTGCGGGATCTCAGCACACGAAAAAAAGCCGCGTTTTACCGGACGTTTACCGGACGTACCTTACGCGTACTGTTCGAGCGCCGGGACGCTTCCGGATTGTACACCGGCTTTAGCGATAACTACATCAAGGTCGGTGTGACAACGGATGCCGAGGTGGCGAATCAGCTTCTCCCGGTGCGTGTGCATGGCGTCGGCCAAGGACTGGCGCTCGGCACTCTTTAGCGTCTCTTACGAAGCATGAGGACAGTTCGGGGCGCAGTGAGACACACCCCCCAAGCATGGCATGAGGCGCGGTGTGCGAAAACACCCGAAAAGGGAAGTTTGAATATTTTGACTAGACAGGTTTCGGGGAAAACGTCATCCTAGCGTTATCCATCGCAGGCCAGGCCCAAGACGAGGCGGTCGCAGCGTCGGCTTGACTCATGAGATCGATCAACCACACCGGCGCCATCCGGTTCCGGGCAGGCCTCGATAGGGTGCGGAAGGGATTGGCCGGAAAGAACCCCACGGAAGGAGGAAACGATGCCTTACTACATGTATGTTGCCCTGCAAGAGGATGACAAGATATCGGTTCTGACCATCGACCCCCAAACCGGAAAGCTCACGCCTCAGGTTGAGGTCTCCGTACCCGGCGGGCCGTTCACGCTGGCGATCAGCCCGGACCGGAAGTTCCTGTACGCCGGATGCCGCGACACGCCACAGATATCGAGCTTCCAGATCAACCCGGCCAACGGCGGGCTCACGCAGAACGGCACGGTATCGCTGGAGGCTTGGCCCGTCTACATCTCCACCGACCGCAACGGCAAGTTTGTGCTGTCGGCCTATTACCAAGGCGCCCATGCGGCGGTCCATCCGATTGGGGATGATGGATCGGTGGGGGGCCCACCCATCGAATGGCGACCCACGGCGACCGGGGCCCACGCCATGCAGACCGACGCGACCAATAGCTACGCATTTGTGCCCCACATCGCTGGCAACGGACCCAACGCCATCTTTCAATTCAGGTTCGACGAAAACACTGGCCGTCTTACCCCCAACTCGCCTGCCCGGGTGGAGCCGGAAGCGTTTCTGGGCCCGCGCCACTTTTGTTTTCATCCCTCCTTGGACGTCCTCTACTTTTCCAACGAACAGGACTGTAGCGTCACCGGCTATCATCTGGACACGGCCACGGGAACGCTGTCGGCGTTTCAAACCATCACCACCCTGCCGGAAGGTTACACCGAGAGGAACACCTGCTCCCAGATTCAGGTCTCCGCGTCGGGGCGGTTCCTATACGCTCCCAACCGGGGCCACAACAGCATCGCTTGCTTTTCGGTCGATACCTCCACGGGAGAGTTGACCGCCACTGGCCGGATGGCCTCCGAGCCGATACCCAATGCCTTCAGCCTGGACCCCCAGGACAAGTTTCTCTTCTCCGCCGGCCAGGAATCGGGCCGCATGGCCTCCTTCCGGGTCAACTCGGATTCAGGCGAGTTGACCCCGCTGGAGACTTATCCATTGGGAAACCGGCCAGCTTGGGTGTCGATTACCGAGTTGCCGGGATAGCTCGGACCGTGTGCAGTATGTAAACGTCATAGGGAATGGCATGCAAGGTCTGAAGGACAAGTGCGCCATAATAGGAGTAGGTGAGACTCAATATTCCAGGGACTCAGGACGAACGGAGCTGAGTCTCGCCGTCACAGCCGCGAAGAAGGCGGTCGCCGATGTGGCTCTCCTGCCCAAAGAGATCGACGGAATCGTACGATTCACCGCCGACTCAACCTCCCAAGCGGAGCTGGCCGCCTACCTGGGTATTCCCTATCTGCGTTTCTACGGTGAGCTGGGGCCCCTGGGAGGCGCTACGGACTTCTGGTGCCCGGCCAGTCCAGCGCTCTCAGGGCCTGCCGCCATATGCATGAGTTCGGTCATTTTGTTACGCCGTGTCGTGACGCTTACGCCCCCACTACACCGTCGATCGCCTCGCGCAGCAGGTCGGCATGGCCATTGTGGCGGGCATATTCCTCGATTAAATGGATCAACACCCAGCGCTCCGATGGCCGCCCGGGATGGCTCTCATGACGGCCCAACTCGTCAAGATCGCTGAACGACGCCACGACGGTGCGCGCGTGCTCACACTCGTGCCGCCAGGTGGAAAAAGCCTCCTCCACATTCGCGTCATCAACATGGTTGAAATCGCCGTCGGGGTCGTCCTCCGAGTAGTAGTGCGGCGGCGCGGGTTCATCGGCGAGCGCTCGACGGAACCAGTTGCGTTCGACCTCGGCCATATGACGGACGAGCCCCAGCAGGGACAATGACGACGGCGAGACCGCTTTCATACGAAGCTGAGACGGGGACAAGCCCCGGCACTTCATCTCCAGCGTGGCGCGCTGATAGTCGAGCCAAGCGAGGAGCATCACCCGCTCGGGGGCCGACCTGGGTGGAGCCGATCGATGGATATCCATGACCATTTACCTCATACGCGAAATCATTGGAACGGTTTGCACGGGACCTCGTACTGAAATGTTGCCTGGAAAAACACGTCTGCGATGCTTCCTCCAGCAGTAAAAAAGTATGAAGTCAAGGGCCTATGACCATCGTCGCCTTGAAAAGTGGCGGCTGGAAATTCAACTCTCGTAACGTCCTATAGACTCTCCAACCAGGGAACAATCAGCTGCTCGTTAATCGAGTAGGTATACGCATGGCCCCAATCGGGGAGTTCCGTATAGGTGACATGGTAGCCAAGGCGCGTCAGCAGTTGGTGTGCACTCCGAATCGATTGCACGGGAAAGATGGCGGCGTGCGCGCCATGGACGATGAACAGCGGCAGGTCTTGGCCTTGTTGGCGGCGTAATAGGGGGTCGGCCAGGCCGTGCAGGATGTCCCCTGCGATGGGAGCGACACCGGCAAACATCTCGGGTTGGGACAGGCCCAAGAGGTAGGCAAAGGTGCCGCCGTCAGACAGACCGGTGAGATAAATGCGGCGGCGGTCTATGGCGTAGGCGTCGCACACGCGGTCGAGCATGGCCACAATCGCGTCGGTGTCCTTTGACAGGTTGAGAATCGACCAGGTGACATCAGCGGATTGGAGCGACAGGACGATGTACCCTTTGCTTTTGGCCGGTCGGAGCCAAGTCCAGATGTACTCATCGCCGCGCCCATAACCGCCGTGCAGACAAATGACGAGCGGCCAGCGATGTCCGGGTGCATAGGACTCCGGTACGTAGAGGGAGTAGCGGCCTGAGGGGCCGCGATGATGCACGATGCCGACGGGAACATCGACGCCGTGCGGCTGGGTTTCAAGCTGGTCGATCTGTGGAAGCACATCGGGGAGAACCCAGTAGGGTTGCAAAGCCGGGAGATGCGCGCGCATGTCGTAGAGCCCATTGAGGCCGAGGAAAAACGCGCGCCGGCTATGTCTGAAAGCGATCGACACGTCTTGGTCTTGGGTGTCGAGAAAGTGGTCGTAAGCACGAGCACAATGCATCACTGCCGTTGTGAACGACGGATGGAACGCCTGCATGGATGCCGGTGGCGTCAGCTGATCGAGTTGTCCGGGAAGGGCCGGTAGGGTGTCGCCCACGGCGTCCCGAAGTTGGGCTTGGGCGTCTGCGAAACGGCTGTCATGCATGTGCTCTTGGATCGATTCAAACGTGCGCAAAAAGCGCAGGAGGTGGTGCGCTGCGGACTCGATGCCCTGGGTGTATCGCCCATCCGGCGTTGCCATTGCTTGACTCCTTATTCATGGACCCGTGGTCACCACTCTGTCCCAGAACATATCAGAGAACAACCCAAATTTCACCTTTGCCCCAGTGTGTACCGCTCTGAAAATGACACCCCTCGCCGGGTCCGAGAAGTTCGTCCACATCCCAAACCGTGCATGCTTTCAACACTGAACTTTTCACTGCGGCCTCGGATCGTGCAGAATGTACACATCCCCTCCGGTTCATGACTACTGTCAGCGGGCCGACAGCGTGCACGGCCGCTGCCAGGCTTTCCCCCATGCTAACCTTGCTCCCAAATAGTTCTGAAATTTACAGATTATCGAATTTAATCGCTTCCACCAGGAGGGTAAACTTTGTCGTCATGTCGGATCCGCGCGCTCTAGCCCGAAGTTCCTCCCGTGATTCGGCGACAACTTGTCGAAATAAAAACTCAAAAGCCTGAAACGAATTGACCTTTGTTCCCATGTAAATCGCAAAATTTTCGCTCCTATTCTGCACCATGGGCTTGACATCGTCTGCAAACGTATGACCATAAGCCATGTCGTTTCAGGAGGTTGGATTGTTCCCATGTAAATGGACTTTTGAATTGGGCTAACCTGTTGATCTACTTAACCCTCCGCCTATTCTGCCAGGGGAACTTCGGTCTAGCCCCTGTGTCCGGAAACAGAATACGGAAGCCTGCTGGGGTAAAGTGGCCTGTGACGGCACTTTAGGCCATCCCGATCACGATGATGTCATCTACCGTGTTGCCCACTGCGCCCACACGACCATCTGTCGCCCGGAAAAGGCCCACGAGTCCCGTCTGGCTGGTGCTGACGACCACTACACAGCCTCCGGTACATGCACCCACGCAACCTGAGACGGTTCGTAGTGCCACAGGGTGAGCGTAGTCTCATCGAGGGCTGGGCCCGTGCTATCCACCTGGCCATTTTGATCGGCATCGTCATAAGGCATCCCGACGTACCTGGAATAGACACGCGCCAAGCGACACCGGAAGCGCGAGCATGTCGAACGTGTTGTCGACCTGACCGAAACTGAATGTTACGGTGTCATTCCGTCCGTCGCCAAGGTTAAAATCAGCGACAGTGATGCACGGAGGATTGTTGGCCGCGGTCAGATTGCTACCGAGCGCGACTAGATCCGCCGACATCACCTCCAGGACCCCGGACGCGGACGCTGGCAAATTATCCTGAATGAGGACCTGCGGGTTCGTGCCTTCGGGTAAGGTGGCCGTGATGTGGAACGTCACCTCTTCACCGATGGTCAAATCCTCAATGGCGCCATTGAACTGCCCGGCGTCGGCTGACGCCTCAGAAGTGGCGACAACGACTTTTTGCAGGGTGACATCGAGGATACTCACCGATGCCATGTCCGTGACCGGACCCAGGTCGCGCTCGTTGGCATCATTGTCGGGCGGCAAGGTGTCGTAATGATCGAGACTTACCGTATTCTCCACCACAGTCCCCAGATTGACCGACTGCGCCAGCGTGGCCTGATAGGTCACGGTCAGGGTGGCGCCGAGCGCCACGGCATCGGCACGGACTTCGATCGTCATATCGCCGCCCGCATTCTCACTCACAATCGTGCTTCCCGCCGAGGGATTGACGCTGACGGAGCCTACAAGCCGTTGCAGATTCGCATCGAGCGCATCCGTGATGATAAGATCGAAGGCATCGGTCGCCGAGGTCCCGGTGTGTTGCACCGGCACGTCATAGGTGATGACATCACCGGCATCGCTGCTGGATGGGCAGGAAGCCGGGGGAGCTAGGGCGTCAGGTGCGTCGCCGCCACAGGCCCCAGCCGATGCCGAGGCCCCCCAGCAATGCCAGGGGGAGCAGCGCCAGCGGGGCGCCACTGCCGCCTTGCATTAGCAGGCCGACTCCCCAAACCAGCGGGCTGAGGCCCACCCGGACCGCAGCGCGGAGTCCCGCGCGGTCACGGATGAAGTCCGCCAGGGACGGACTCAGCCGGTAGTACTGCGCCACCAGCCAACGGCCTACCGTGTGCGGCAGTAGGTACGTGTCGCGGAAGGCCCTCAGGACCTGCACCTGGGGCGCCATGGCGGTACCATAGACGGCAGTGGCGATGAAGCAGTTGCTGCTGCCACTGCCACTGTCTGCACCGGCCACTGCCACTGTCTGGAAGGCCGCTAACGCCGCACTGTCCTCGGCGCATACCGCGCGCAGCTCATAGGCGCCATCGGCCAGTATGGTGGTATCCCAGGCGACCACATACGGCGCCAGGGTCGCCGTCGCGATCGACTGCCAGTTGCCCCCCGTGGCCGCACTGCTGCCCGTGCCGAGGGTGGCGCTCAGGAGCGGGAAATCACTGGCATTCCCCACGTGGCTCAGACTCCCATCGGTGGCCTGGAAGAGGCCGAAAAGCCCCAAGCGCAGGGTCTGCACGAGCAGCACGTTGGCGTTGGGCAGCACGACGGCCGTGGCCAGGCGCACCCAGGCGTCCAGCTCGGCGTCGTAGACCCACATCGTCAGCTGGGTTTCCGCCAGGGTGGTGCCATCGACCTGCCCATCCTGATCGGCATCGGGGTAGGGCAGGCGCAGCGTCAGGGGCGTGGCTACGGTCGTCGTGCCACTGTCAAGGGTGAGCTAGCGCAGGCTGCCGGCCCCCAGACCCGGCAGCGGTTGCGGCGCCTCGGCCATCGCCAGGGCAGTGAGGCGCAGAGTGTCCGGGGGGCTCAGGGCGCCCCCGGGCAGCTCCACCACGACACCATCGGCGGTGAGCACCACATGATCGGCCAGGGCCGTGATCACCTCGGCCTTGGCGCCCGGTCCTTCGGTGATATCCACGGTGGCACTGGCGTCGCTGTTGGCCACAGTCACCGACACCGGGGCGGAGACGGTCAGGCCTGTTCCCGGTCCCTGGGCAGCGGCCACGGCCACGGCGCTGCCGGCCAACATCGCCGGCCAGGGGCGTCGTCAGGACGAACGGGTCGGTGGTGGCCCGCAAGACTCCCTCCTCGGGTATCTCCTCGAACTCGATATCGTCCGCGTCGCTTCCCGCGACGGCGGCTAGGCGAGACTCGAAGAGACAGGCCGGTACGGCCAGGGTCGGCACGCTCACTGTCACCGTGACCATGTCGCAGAAGCCGATGGCGGTACACACCGTGTAGGTGAAGGTGTCGACCCCGGTAAAGCCCGCCTCCGGCACGTAGACGACGCTGTCGTCGGTGGGATCGCTGGGAGTTCCCCCGTCGTTGAGGCTGACACTGCCGTGTGCTGGCTGGCTCAGGCTCACCACGCTCAAGGGCCTGGACCGGGGATCGCGGTCGTTGGCCAGCACGTCCACCGCGGTGCTGGGGCTCACGGGGTCGACCGTCACGGCATCATCGACCCCCTGTGGGAGGGTTGGGCTGATGCGCACCGCGACGACCGCCGTGTCGGTCTGGCCCGAGAGGTTGGCGATTTCGTAGACGAAGGCGTCGGTGCCGCTAAAGCCGGGCGGCGGGGTGTAGTCCACCCGGTCGTCCGTGACATCGTTCGGTGTCCCGTTGTCATTCACGGTGGCCGTGCCCCCCTGGGTCGTTGCGGCCCGGGGCTGGCTCAGCCCCACGAGCTCTGCAGTCGGTCCCAGAATTGTGATGCGCAGGGGCCCGGTGTTGGGATCGTAGTCGTTGAGCAACACCCGGATCGTGGTCGGCGTATTGGGCAGCGTGACGCTGCTATCGGCCGTGGCGGTGGGCGTGACGTTATCAACGCTGACCGTGACGCTCTGGGTTGCGGTGACGCCATCGGGGTTGGTCACCGTGTAAGTGAAGCTGTCCGTTCCGGTGAAGCCCGCATTGGGCGTGTAGATCAGCGTGCCATCGGGCGCGAAAGTCACCGTGCCATTGGCCCCCTGGGTGGTCGCCGTCACCGTCAAGATCTGCCCCGCGGTTTCGGTGTCATTGGCTAGGATCGGGATGGCCACGGCGGTGTCCTGGCGGGTCGCGGCACTATCGGGCTCGGCCAGGGGCAGCGAGTCGACGGCATCGAGGAAATTGGGGACGCCGTCGCCATCGCTGTCGTCGTTAGTCAGATCGCCATCGCCATTGGGGTCTTCCTGCGCCGCGCTCAAACCGTCGCCGTCGTCATCGGCATCGAGGTAATCCGGGATGCTATCGCCATCGCTGTCATCGGTGCTCGGATCGCCGTCGCCGTTAAGGTCTTCTGCGAGGGTCGGGACGCCGTCGCTATCGTCGTCCGCATCGATGTGATCCGGAATGCCGTCCTGATCGGTATCGTCATTGGTGGGATCGCCATCGCCGTTGACATCCTCGGCTGTGGTGGTGACGCCATCGCCATCGTCGTCCGCATCGGTATAGTCCGGCGTGCCATCCCCGTCCGTATCCGGACAGGGGAGGCCGGTTTCACACTCGACATCATCGGCAACGCCATCGCCGTCGCTGTCGCCAGAAGTCGGTCCCGAATCGTCGGGATCCGCGTAGTTAGGAATGCCATCGGCATCGGCATCATCGTTAGCGGCATTGCCGTCGCCATCGGTGTCTTCGTCAACCGTTCGCACGCTATCCCCGTCGTCATCGCTGTCGATGCGATTCGGCAGGCCATCGCTATCAATGTCGTCGCTGCTGGGATCGCCATCGCCGTTTGAATCTTCGTCGGCCGTGAGAATCCTATCGTTATCGTCATCGCTGTCCGCGTAGTCGGGCGTGCCATCGCCATCGGTATCCGGGCAGGGGAAGCCCGCCGGGCACTCGATGTCATCCGCGACGCCGTCGTTATCACTGTCACCGGCATCGGGGCCGGCATCGGCGTGATCGAGGTAATCGGGGATGCCGTCGCCATCCGCATCGTCATTGGTGGGATCGCCGTCGCCATTGGCGTCTTCGTCAACCGTTGGCGCGCCATCGCCATCATCATCGGGATCGCGGGCGTCTGCGAGGCCATCGGCGTCGGTATCATCGTTGGTGAAAATGCCATCGCGGTTGATATCTTCGTCGAGATTGGTCAGGCCATCGCCATCGCTATCGACCCGCACCGGGTTGGTGGGATCGAAGGGATCGCTGCCGTTGATCAACTCTTGGGCATTGGTGAGGCTATCGCCATCGAGATCTTCGTCGGCGTCGGAGATACGATTGCCCGCCTCATCGGTTGGGGTGAAGGTGCTATCGCTATCGGCCGCGTTGGGATCGGTGCCCAGCAGCGCTTCTTCCGCATTGGTTAAACCATCGTTATCGGGATCTTCCGCTCCGTCCGGCTCGCCGTTGCCATCGCTGTCGATGGCCGCATCCGGCAGCGGATCGTTTGGAACCAGTGGATGGCTACCGATGGCGATTTCGGCCAGATTGCTGACGCCGTCGCCGTCGAAGTCTTCATCCGCATCGTTGACACCGTTAGCGGCTTCGTCGGTTGAGGTGAGGGCGCTATCGCTATCGGGATCGTTGGGATCGGTGCCGAGTAGCGCTTCCGCGCCGTTGCTCAGGCCATCGCCATCCGGGTCGTCGGCGCCGTCGGGCAGGCTGTTGCCATCGGCATCGAGGTCACCATCGACGAGGGGATCGTCCGCGTTAAACGGATCGGTACCCATGGTGACCTCAGCTTTGTTGCTGAGGCCATCGTGGTCGAAGTCTTCGTTGCCATCATTGATCGCATTGAGGAATTCATCGGCGCCGGTGAAGGTGCTGTCGCTATCGGGATCGTTCGGATCGGTGCCTAACGGTGTTTCCTCATCGGTGGTGAGACAATCGCCATCGGGGTCTTCCTGCCCATCCGGTATACCGTTGCCATTGGCATCGGTGCCGCCGCTCGGCAGGGGATCGTTCGGGTCAAACGGATTGTGACCAGTGGTGAGTTCCTCCAAGTTGCTGAGGCCGTCGTGGTCGAAGTCCTCATCGGCGTCACGGGTGCCGTTGCTGGACTCGTCGCCAAAGGTCAGGGCGCTATCGCTATCAGGATCGTTGGGATCGGTGCCCATGAAGGCTTCTTCGGCATTGGTCAACCCATCCGTATCCGGGTCTTCCTGCCCGTCCGGCGTGCCATTGCCATTGCCATCCGTTCCGTCGCCCGGTATCGGGTCGTTGGCATCGAATGGATCGTTGCCCGTGGATACTTCGGCTTGGTTGCTAAGTCCGTCGCTGTCGAAGTCTTCATCGCCGTCTGAGACGCCGTTTGCGGCCTCGCCGGGTGTGGTGAGGGGGCTGTCGCTATCGGCATCGCTGGGATCGGTGCCCAGCAGCGCTTCTTCCGCGTTGGTGAGTCCGTCGTGATCCGGGTCTTCCTCGCCATCGGGCGTGCCATTGCCATTATTGTCGGTATTACCGTACGGCATCGGATGGTTACCGTCGAACGGATCCGAACCCGTGGTGAGCTCGGTCAAGTTGTTCACGCCATCGCCGTCGAAGTCCTCGTCCGCATCTGTGGTGCTGTTGCCCATCTCGTCATCGGCCGTGAACTCACTGTCGCTATCGAAGTCGTTGGGGTCCGTGCCGAGTAGCTCTTCTGCAGCATTGGTGAGGCCATCTTCGTCGGGATCTTCTTGCCCGTCTGGCGTGCCATCGCCATTACCGTCCGTGCCGCCGCCCAGTAGAGGGTCATTCGGATCGAACGGGTTCGTACCCGTGGCGAGTTCTTCCAGGTTGGTCAAGCCGTCGCCGTCGATATCTTCGTCGGCATCGCGGGTGCCGTCAGTCGATTCATCAGCCGCGGTTTCCGTGCTATCGCTGTCAGCATCGTTGGGATCGGTGCCGAGTCGTTCTTCTTCCGCATTGGTCAAGCCGTCGCCGTCGGGATCTTCCTGACCGTCCGGCGTGCCATCGCCGTTGCCGTCGGTACCCCCACCCGGCAGGGGATGGTCGGCATCGAACGGGTCGGTACCGGTTGCGGCTTCCATCTTGTTGCTGAGTCCATCGCCATCAAAATCTTCGTCGCCGTCGTCAGTACTATTGGTGGCCTCATCGGCCGCGGTTTCCGTGCTATCGCTGTCGGCATCATTGGGATCGGTGCCGAGCAGCTCTTCTTCCGCGTTGGTCAAGTCGTCGCCGTCGGGGTCTTCTTGTCCATCCGGCGTGCCATTACCATTGCCGTCAGTACCACCGCCCGGTAGGGGGTTGTTGGCATCGAGCGGATCGGTGCCGTTGAGGAGTTCGGTGAGATTGGAGAGACCATCGTTATCGATGTCTTCGTCCGCATCGTCGGTGCCGTTAGCGAACTCATCAGCTGTGGTTTCCGTGCTGTCACTATCGGGATCATTGGGATCGGTGCCCAGAAGCGCTTCTTCGGCGTTGGTCAAGTCATCGCCGTCGGGGTCTTCCTGTCCGTCCGGCGTGCCATCGCCATTGCCGTCGATGTTGCCACCAGGGAGAGGATCGTCGCCATCGAGCGGATCGGCGCCCGTGGTGAGTTCGGTCAGGTTGTTGACGCCATCACCGTCAAAATCTTCCGCCGGGTCGGACGTACCATTAGACGATTCATCCAGCGGGGTGGCCGTACTATCGCTATCGGCATCGTTTGGACTGGTGCCGAGGGCGGCTTCTTGCGCATTGGTGAGTCCATCGCCGTCGGGATCTTCTTGCCCATCGGGTGTGCCATTGCCGTTACTGTCAGTGCCAGCATCCGGCAAGGGGTCGTGGCTATCAAATGGATTGCTGCCCGTGGCGAGTTCTTCTTGATTGTTTACCCCATCGCCATCGAGATCTTCATCCGCGTCGTTGATGCCGTTGGCGGCTTCATCCGGCGTGGTGGCCGTGCTATCACTATCGGCATCGTTGGGATCAGTGCCAAGGATCGCTTCCTCGCCGTTGCTGAGTCCATCAGCATCGGGATCTTCTTCCCCATCCGGCGTGCCATTGCCATTGCCGTCCGTGCCGCCACCGAGTAGGGGATCGGTGCGATCGAACGGATCAGCACCGTTGGAGACTTCAACTCGGTTGCTGACGCCATCGCCATCAAAATCTTCTCTGGCGTCGTTGATGTTGTTACTTGCCTCGTCGGGTGTGGTCAGGGTGCTATCGCTATCGGCATCGTTGGGATCGGTACCGAGTAGGGCTTCTTCGGCGTTGGTCAAACCGTCGCCGTCGGGGTCTTCCTGTCCATCGGGCAATCCATTGCCATTGCCGTCCGTGCCGCCGCCTAGAAGCGGGGCATTGCCGTCGAATGGGTTGCTACCGGTGGCGAGTTCTTCCTGGTTACTGACGCCATCGCCGTCGAAATCCTCAGCCGCGTCGTTGGTGCCGTTGGCGGCTTCATCCGGCGGTGTCAGAGTGCCATCGCTATCGGGATCATTGGGATCGGTTCCCAGCAAGGCTTCTACTGCATTATTGAGTCCATCGCTATCGGGGTCTTCCTGTCCATCGGGCGTACCATTGCTATTACCGTCAGTCCCACCACCGGTTAGCGGATCGTTACGATCGAACGGATCCGTGCCGGTGTTGACTTCGACCTGGTTGCTGAGTCCATCGCCGTCGAAGTCTTCATCGGCATCGGAGGTGCCGTTCGCGGCTTCATTGGGCGCCGTGGTGATGCTATCACTATCGGGATCGTTGGGATCGGTGTCTAGTAGGGCTTCTTCCGCATTGGTTAAGCCATCGGCATCGGGATCTTCTTGCCCGTCCGGTATGCCATTGCCATCGCCGTCGGCGCCACCGCCCGTCAGCGGATCGTTGCCGTCAAGTGGGTCAGACCCGGTGGTGAGTTCGGTGAAGTTGGTCAGCCCATCACCATCGAAGTCCTCATCACCGTCTTCTGTGCCATTGGCGGCTTCGTCGGACGCCGTGGTAGTGCTATCACTGTCGGGATCATTGGGATCGGCGCCCAGTAGGGCTTCTTCCGCATTGGTGAGGCCGTCGCCATCGGGGTCTTCCTGCCCATCCGGCGCGCCATTGCCATTGCTATCAGTCCCACCGCCGGGCAGCGGATCGTTGCTATCGAACGGGTTGGTACCCGTGGCCAGTTCTTCTTGGTTGGTCAGCCCGTCACCATCGAAGTCTTCATCGGCATCAGAGGTGCCGTTTGCCGACTCATTCGGCGTGGTTTCACTGCTATCACTATCGGGATCATTGGGATCGGCACCCAGTAGGGCTTCTTCGGCATTGGTGAGGCCGTCGCCGTCGGGGTCTTCCTGCCCATCCGGCGTGCCATTACCATTGCCATCAGTCCCACCGCCGGTCAGCGGATCACTGGGATCGAAGGGATCCGTGCCGGATGCCGCTTCGACTTTGTTGCTGATACCATCGCCATCGAAGTCTTCGTCACCGTCGTCGACATGGTTTGCGGCTTCATTGGGCGCCGTGGTGGTGCTGTCACTATCGGGATCATTGGGATCGGTTCCCAATACCGCTTCTTCGGCATTGGTTAAGCCATCGCCATCGGGGTCTTCCTGTCCGTCTGGCGTGCCATTGCCATTGCCATCGGCGCCACTGCCCGGTAGCGGATCATTGGCATCGAGCGGATCGGCGCCAGTGGTGAGTTCGGTAAGGTTGTTAATGCCGTCGCCATCGAAGTCTTCATCGGCATCAGAAGTGCCGTTCGCGGCTTCATTGGGCGCTGTGGTAGCGCTGTCACTATCGGGGTCATTGGGATCGGTTCCCAATACCGCTTCTTCAGCATTGGTTAAGCCATCGCCATCGGGGTCTTCCTGTCCATCGGGAATGCCATTACCATTGCCGTCGGTGCCGCCGCCCGCCAATGGATCGTTGGAATTAAGTGGATGACTACCGGTGGTGAGTTCTTCCTGATTGGTGAGTCCGTCGCCATCGGGGTCTTCTTGCCCATCGGGTGTACCATTGCCGTTGCCATCGGTGCCACCGCCAGCTAGCGGATCGTTGGCATCGAACGGATCGGCACCGGTTTCGACTTCGACTTTATTGCTGAGTCCGTCACCATCGAAGTCCGCATCACCATCATCGATGTTGTTTGCCGCCTCATCGGGGGCCGTGGCAGTGCTATCACTGTCGGGATCGTTGGGATCGGTGCCGAGCAGGGCTTCTTCGGCATTGGTGAGTCCGTCACCGTCGGGGTCTTCTTGCCCATCGGGAATACCATTGCCATTGCCGTCCGTGCCACCACCCGCCAGGGGATCGTTAGCATCGAGCGGATCGGCCCCGATGGTGAACTCAGCCAGGTTATTCATACCGTCACCGTCAAGGTCTTCGTCAGCATCGGAGGTTCCATTGGCGGCTTCATCGGGCGTCGTGGTGGTACTGTCGCTATCGGGATCATTGGGGTCAGTGCCCAGCAGGGCTTCTTGAGCATTGGTTAAGCCATCGCCATCGGGGTCTTCCTGTCCGTCTGGCGTGCCATTACCATTGCCGTCCGTGCCGCCGCCCGGTAGCGGGTCACTACCATCGAATGGGTTGGTACCGGTGGCCAGTTCTTCTTGGTTAGTGAGGCCATCGCCGTCGACGTCTTTATCGCCATCAGGAGTGCCGTTAGCGGCTTCGTCAGGCGCCGTGGTGGTGCTGTCACTATCGGGATCATTGGCATCGGTACCCAATAACGCTTCCTCAGCGTTGGTCAAACCATCACCGTCGGGGTCTTCCTGTCCGTCGGGCGTACCATTACCGTTACCGTCGGTACCACCGCCGGGCAGCGGATCATTAGGATCGAAGGGATCCGTCCCCGTGGAGACTTCAATTTTGTTGCTCGTGCCGTCACTGTCGAAGTCTTCGTCACCATCATCGATGTTATTAGCCGACTCATCAGGCGTCGTGATGGTGCTATCACTATCGGGATCAAATGGGTCCGTGCCCAGTAGAGCTTCTTCCCCATTGGTGAGGCCATCGCCGTCGGGGTCTTCCTGACCATCCGGTATGCCATTGCCATTACCGTCGATTCCACCGCCGGGCAGCGGATCATGGGCGTCGAGCGGATCGGTGCCAGTGGTGAACTCCGTCAGGTTGTTCATGCCGTCGCCGTCAAGGTCTTCGTCAGCATCGGAGGTTCCATTGGCGGCCTCATCGGGCGTCGTGGTGGTGCTGTCACTACCGGGATCGTTGGGATCGGTGCCCAGTAGGGCTTCTTCGGCATTGGTGAGGCCATCACCATCGGGGTCTTCCTGGCCATCGGGCGTGCCATTGCCGTTGCTGTCCGTGCCGCCACCCGATAGGGGATCATTGCCATCGAACGGATGGGTACCCGTGGCCAGTTCTTCCTGGTTGGTGAAGCCATCGCCATCGAGGTCTTCATCGGCATCGCTGATACCGTTAGCGGCTTCATCGGGTGTGGTTTCGGTGCTGTCACTATCGGGATCATTGGCATCGGTGCCCAGTAGGGCTTCCTGGGCGTTGGTGAGGCCGTCGCCATCGGGGTCTTCCTGTCCATCGGGTGTACCATTGCCGTTGCTATCAGCGCCACCACCCGCCAATGGATCGTTGGGATCGAGTGGATCGGTGCCGGTGGTGAATTCGGTGAGGTTGTTAATACCGTCGCCGTCGAAGTCTTCGTCGGCATCGGAGGTCCCATTGGCGGCCTCATCGGGCGCGGTGGTGGCGCTATCACTATCAGGATCGTTGGGATCGGTGCCCAGCACCACCTCCTGAGTATGGGTCAAACCATCACCGTCGGGGTCTTCCTGTCCGTCGGGCGTGCCACTGCCATTGCCGTCGGCGCCACCGCCGGGTAGCGGATCGTTGCCATCGAACGGATTGGTCCCGGTGGCCAGTTCTTCCTGGTTGGTGAGGCCGTCACCATCGAGGTCTTCATCGGCATCGCTGATACCGTTTGCCGCCTCATCCGGTGTGGTCTCGGTGCTGTCACTATCGGGATCGGTGGGATCGGTACCCAATATCGCTTCTTCCGCATTGGTTAAGCCATCGCCGTCGGGGTCTTCTTGTCCGTCTGGCGTGCCATTACTATTGCCGTCCGTGCCCCCGCCGGTGAGCGGATCGTTGGGATCGAGCGGATCGGTGCCGGCCGTGAGTTCACTGAGATTGCTCATCCCATCGCCATCGCCATCTTCATCGCCATCATCCGTGCCGTCAGCGGCTTCATCAGGCGCTGTGGTGGTGCTGTCGCTATCGGGATCGTTGAGATCGGTGCCAATAAGCGCTTCTTCCGCATTATTGAGGCCGTCGCCATCGGGGTCTTCCTGCCCATCGGGCGTGCCATTGCCATTACCGTCGGTCCCGCCGCCGGTTAGCGGATCATTGGGATCGAGCGGATTGGCGCCGGTGCCGAACTCTTGCGCATTGGTGAGTCCATCGCCATCGAGATCTTCGTCGGCATCGCTGATACCGTTGGCCGCCTCATCGGGTGCCGTCGTGGTGCTGTCACTATCGGGATTATTGGGATCGGTGCCAATGAGTGCTTCCTCGGCATTGGTGAGTCCATCGCCATCGGGGTCTTCTTGTCCGTCCAGCGTGCTGTTGCCATTACCGTCCGTACCGCCACCCGTGAGGGGATCTTCGGCGTCGAAGGGATCGGTGCCAGCGGAGAGTTCCGCTTTGTTGCTGAGTCCGTCACCATCGACGTCTTCGTCACCATCGTCGATGATGTTGGTCGATTCATCGGGCACGGTTGCGGTGCTATCGCTATCGAGATCGGTGGGATCGGTGCCCAAGATATCTTCTTCGCCATTGGTGAGGCCATCACCATCGGGGTCTTCTTGTCCGTCTGGCGTGCCATTACCGTTGCCGTCGGTCCCACCGCCGCTTAGCGGGTCGTTGGGATCGAGCGGATCGGTTCCGGCGATGAGTTCACTCAGGTTGGTGATGCCGTCGCCATCAAAATCTTCGTGGGCATCCGTGGTGCCATTCGCCGCCTCATTGAGCGCCGTGGCGGTGCTATCGCTATCGGGATCATTGGGATCCGTGCCAATGAGCGCTTCTTCACGATCGGTGACGCCATCGCCATCCGGATCGTCTTCGGAGTCGGCGTCCATGTAATCTGGCGTGCCATCGCTATCGACATCCGGGCAGGGCAGGCCGGTGGGGCACTCGACATCGTCGGTGACGCCATCATTATCGCTGTCACCCGGGTCGGGGCCAGCGCCATCGGCATCGAGGTAGTCGGGAATGCCGTCACTATCGCTGTCGGCAACCGTGCCTTCGGTCGCGCTCGGGGTGCCATCGCCGTCATCATCCGGGTCTTGGAAATCGGGCGTGCCATTGCCATCGGTATCTTGGCAGGTGTTATCAAATGGCGGCCCAGTCGGACACTCGGTCGAATCGGGCACGCCATCGGCGTCAGCCGACTACACCGTAGTGCTTTCCGATGCGCTGTTATTACCGGTCGTGGGATCGACGATGCTGGAGCTCACGCTGGTATTGTACGCGAGGCTTCCGGACGTACCGTGATCGACCGTGACGGTGAGCGTGAACTGCTTGGAGCTGCTAGCCGTCACGGTTCCCAACGTGCAGGTGGGGACGCCGGTGAGATCTTCGGCGCAACCCGTCGTGGCGCTGAAGGTGACGCCAGCTGGCAAGGTGTTGGTCACCACGACATTTTGGGCGTCGGAAGGACCCGCATTGTTGACGGTGACGGTGTAGGTGAGCATATTTCCGGTGCTGATCGGATCGGCGCTGTCCGCTAGGGTGACGGACAGATCGGCTGCGGGCTGAACGGTGACGAGATAATCTTCCACTTCACCGTCGGGCGAAAAACCGGTTGGCGTCAGTCCACCTGCACTGCTGCAGCGGAAGCGCATGAAGGTTTGCCCTGGCACGGCAGTGGCCGGGACGTTGAAGCCTACCAGGTTGGTGTTGCTGTTGGCGAGGAAGGACTGATTGGAAATGACTTGTTCGCCCGGGTCGGTAAAATCGCCATTTTGGTTGAAGTCAAACCAGGCGTCCACCTGACAATCTGACGGCGAAGCGGCGGTGGACATGAGGACCAACGTGCCATTATGGGGCTGGCCCTGGATAAACGGCGCAACGAAAATGACGCCGTCTTCGTCACCGCCGGGTGGGACGCAGATGCCCGTCACATCAGGGCTCTCATCAACATCGTCCGCCGCGCCGTTGAGATTCTGGAGGTCGCCGCTATCCACATCGACGCAACCGCCGAGGTAAGGGCCAGTGACCACGTGGCGGGGGCCATCATGGACTAGGGTCGTCTCATAGTTCCTGTTACCGATGCCTGCGGCCGGGTCCGGGGCATCGCCGTAGTCGAGGAACAGCTCCTCGATATCCGCTATGCCATTGGCGTTGGCATCGGGAAAGATGGCGGCTGGATCGGTGATCCCGGCATTGGCCGGCCCCGGTCGGCGGCGATATCAACATTATCGTCGAGGCCGTCGCCATCGCTGTCACTACCGGCGAGCGCTGGCAGGCCGCTTTCAGCCTCGTCAGGCGTGCCGTTGTTATTACTGTCGGTATCTTGGTAGTTGGGCGTATCAGCAAAGTCGCTATTGACTGGCGTTAAGCCGTTGGGATAAGCCGTGTCCACGCCATTGGCAGCTACCGCGCCATCCGGCTGGGTATAGCTCGCGATCAGTTGCGCTTCGATATTGTCCGGGATGCCGTCGCCCTCGCTGTCGAGATCGAGGGCGTCGGGCAAAATATCGGTATCGGAATTGGCATAGGCCAGTGGCGTGCCGCTGGTGACTTCGCTGCCGCCGCTGCCGCTATCGACATCGTCGACATCGTCATGGAGGCCGTCGCCGTCGGCGTCGTTAAAATTGTCGAGACGACCGTCGTTGTCCGTATCGGCTCCACCGGCTTCGACCACATCGTAAATCCCGTCGTTATCACTATCGAGGTCGAGCGAGCTGACCATGCCATCGCCATCGGTATCCCCGTGGCAAACTGTGGAAACAAACGAGATCGCGTCTAAAAAGTTTCCGTCACTGCCGCCGCCAATAGCCTGGTATTGAAAGCGAGTCGTGGTTTGACCGGCGGGTACGGTATAGGTTCCGGAGTACACCTGCCAAGTGGTGTTAGGGGTGCTGAATGTGCCTTGACTGACCAGCGATCCCGGCGCGCCGATGAAGAGTTCGATGATGTCCGTCCCGCTCCGTCCGCGATGGGCGAACGACCAGTTGATCTTATCGCCTGGGGTCGTGGCAATGTCGTGGAAGAGGGTGGCGGCCTGCAAGGCGTTGATTTCGGCGAATTGCGCGCCTTCGTATGCGGGTACGCCCAGGAAGCCGGAAGACAACAGCTCGATCTGGTCGTCGGTTGCAGTCGTTTCCCAGCCCGGCACATTGTCTTCGAGGGTGATGAGATTGCCGCCCGGCGTCACCAGCGGCGTTTCAAAACCCCCGTTGCTGATGCTCAAGAATACGCCGCCCACGTCGATGCCGCATTCCACCACATCGGGAATGCCGTCGTTGTCGTCGTCGAGATCGACACCCGTCAGGACCATGTCGCCGTCTTCGTCGGTATTGGCTGCATTTACCGCATCGATAACCGCTTGTAGCTCGGCCAGCGTCGGGTTGAGGGGATCGGCGTAGGGCAGCAAGTTCAGCGCGGTCGGATCCGTAAAGCCGACTTCATACTCGGCCAACAGGGCCGGATTGATCGTGGTGAGACCGGCTGCGGTGAGATCGGTTTCGTCAAAACCGCCATCCGCCGGATCGTTGGAGACGCCCACAATGTTAGCTGGGGTCGGACAACCCGTGGCATTCACGGCCAGTCCGGACGTGGTTCCGGCGCAGGTGTCGTTGGTGTCGGAGACGCCATCGGCGTCCGCATCGAGCACGCTGAGGGTGAAGTGGTCGCCGTCAGCCAGGTTAACGCTGGCGAAAGTGACCACGCCAGGGCTGTAGGCGGTGGCCGGAAGTTGCGTGGCATCGCTGAAGTCGGTATCCGTGCTATCGAAGAGCAGCACGAGATCGGCGGCCGGGGTGCCGGTAAGACTGAGCACGTCCATCATCAGTTCGACGTTACCCACATCGCCGCCCGTTTCAGCCGCGCGCCAGATGCGTTCGAGGCGAGAGTGACCGGCGGGTGTGCCCGTTGAGGTCAGGGTGGTGCCGCCGCCGTCATTGCCCCAGGCGAGGAATTGTAAGTCACTGCCGAAGGCGTTGGCATTCGAGACGTTGTCCGCCGCAATACTGCCGAGACCCATGGTCACGATGCTATTGGCATTGATGGACTTCGATTGCTTTTGATTCAGGGCCGAGCCGTCATCGCGCCCAATCCCGGCGATGTCGTTGTTGTAACTTCCAGCTGCGGCGGCATCCCACATCTTGGTCGTGCCGTCAGAACCGAGATAGTCTAGCGAGGCGGTTTGATCGAGGGTGATACCGTATTTGAGGGCGAGATAGGATTGAACTTGTTAGCGTTCGGTCGGCGATTGATTCGCACGATAAATCACAACTTCATTGAACTCGATATTCTGGGTGCCTGCCCCGGCGCCAGTGAGTGATCCCACCGAAACCGTGTTGGGATTGCCGCCACTATCTGTTCTCGTTGCGACCGCGACATTATTGACGAATGCGTTTGATGTCGCTCCGGTGTTGTATTCGGCTTCAAAGAGCGCCGCCGTCATGGTCGACGGCTCAGGATAATTGGTCTGAGCTCCAGCTAAGAAGGCATCCGTCGCAAGGGTACGGTGATTATTCGAAACACTTGAACCCACCAACATTCTGCCGCCGGTTGCCGCTGGCGTTGCGACGGCAAAGACGGAGACGTCGGAGAAAGTATTGCGATCGATACTCAAGTCAGTCGTGTAATAGGTACTACCGTCAAAGAGAATGCCGGGGTTGAAGTTCGCAGAATTCGCAACATCGGTTGCGGTTCCCACTTTGGTCACTGTGGTCAGGCCGGATTGATCAGTCCAATCCTGAGCGCCCGCATCGGCTTTGAGCCAAAGCCTTAGATTGGCTGATACGCCCCCCGGTGTTGGGCTCACATCATCGCGATAGTCAAGATCGGTGGTGGTTGGGACGGCATCTGAACCATTGTCAGCGGTGTCGTTGTCGAAATCCGACAAGGTGAAGTTCGTCCCGTCGTGAGCGAGGCCATTGACATCGGTGTAGTCGTCATTGGTTTCAACCGTGGCATCGTTATCGAGGCCATTGATTCCCACTGTACCACTGAGGGTGAAACTGCTCTCGACGGCATCCGTTAAGGTATCGTTATCGCTATCGCTATGGACATAGCGCCCTTCGGGTGGGCTTTTCAATACCAGGCCCGTTATCAAGGTCCGGCTCGTTGTGCGGTTGACT
>CBCXVS010000047.1:0-32781 GCA_965178525.1 uncultured bacterium
CGTCAGGACGAAGCGCTATGGCAGCTCGCTGCGCCTGTCCGCGCTGCGGCTGATGCGGAAGGGGTGCGCGCCTTGTTACAAGGCCTACGGGAAGTCGAAGTCAAACCCTTTGTGTCCAACGCCCTGTCCGATCTGCAGCCGTATGGCCTGGCTTCTCCGGCTCTGAGCTTGACTTTACACCTCGGCTCAGACCAGCCCCAGCAAACGCTGCAGTTCGGTCGTGTCAACACAGAGCAACAAGGTGTCTATGCCATACGAAACAGCGCGGCTCCCGTATTGCTCTTACCTCAAGCGTTTTGGTAAGCGCTTCCCAAAACGGCCACAGCCCTACGGGATAAGACCCTCTTACGCTTCGAGCGCGATGCGATCGCCCGCCTGGAATTACACGCCTCTGATCACCGGATTGTCATTGCCAAAACCGGCGCGCGTCAATATCGGCTGGAGCAACCGGCCGACGCTGCCGGTGATCACGACGTCATCTATCGTCTGTTATGGGAACTCAAGGAACTCAAAGCGATCGACATCGCCTCCGAGACCGCTAGCGAGCCAGAGAAGTACGGCTTAGCCCCGCCGCGGTTACGTGTTTCACTACAGGAGGAATCGTCCGAGGCGATGCAGACGTTGCGGTTTGGCGCCGCGGCCACCGAAATGCCGGGTACCTATGTACAGGTCGACAGCCAGCCGGTTCTCTATCTCGTCGAGACAGCAAAAGCGGAACGGATTATCAACACGACAGCCTTGGCGCTACGTGATCGGACCATACTGCGTTTCGAGCCGCACATGGTGCAGAAGATCCACATGCAGTACCCGACGTCCAGCCTTACGATCGAACGCCAAGGTAAGACGTGGCGGCTCAGCGAGCCAACTCGGCAAACGATTCCCGAGCCCTGGGTGGTGGACAATTTGCTGTATGATCTTGGCGCCCTCAAATACGAACGGATGGCGACTGATAGTGCCACAAACGGCTCTGACGCGGGGATCGAGACGCCTCAGGTGCGGATTTCCTTGTAGCATCGGGATGGAACGTTGCTTGGTCCTCTCGTGATCGGCTCGCCCACGACGCCTGCCATCTTGGGCGCCCCATCTCGTCTATGCGCAGGTCGGCTCTGCCCCCCCGCTGTACGCTATTCAAGCGGATTTCCTGCAGAATCTACCCAAAACACCCGCTGATTTTACATGGAAGCGCTGAATGGTCGTCAGGCATGTAGGCGACTAAATTTTTTTCAAACAACCGGTTGTTTTTCGCTTCAACGCGTGCTATACTTCTTTACGAACCGTGACGGGATATGAGTGTGGTTAGCAAAACCACCTCATGCTGGTTTTGTTCAGCCGGCTAATGATGTGAACACCTGCCGAGAATTCGAGCACTGCCTGATGTGACAGCCGATGCAAGAGCCATAGTAGTTCTTGTGCTCTGGAGCCCTGCCGAACGTGACAGTGAGCGGTCTCGTATGATGCTTGATGTGACGACTGAAACAAGAGTCAATACGGCTCTTGTGGCCTGGAGCTCTGCTGCGAGCGATACTGTATAGCTTAGTGCAATACTTGTTGCTATGGATGATGCAAGAGCCACCAAGACCCTTGCCCTTTGGAGCGCTACTGCGAGTGATATTGCCTGACACTGTGTTCACATTCTAATTAGCCGGCTTCCGAATGAAATCGTCCTTGCAAAGACGCATGGGCGATGATGCTCTCACATAGTCGAGCTTTCCGATTCATTTCTCTCTACACGCCCTGGCAATCATATGAGGCGCCTCAATTTTGTCTCATATTCCCAGACCAGCGAACGCTGAGAATCACAGTAGATCATGCAGGTTTTTGCCAACGACATTTTACACGATAAAATCGTCCTCGTGACCGGTGGCGGTACGGGTATTGGCCGCAGTATAGCTCTGACGGCGGCGGCGTATGGCGCCCATGTCATTGTGGCAAGCCGCAACCTAGAGCGCCTGCAGACGGTCGCGACACAGATAGAAGCCCAAGGCGTACGGGCACTGCCCGTGCAGACTGACATCCGCCAGACCGAACAAGTAAATGCGATGCTTCAGGCCGCGGTCGAGGCGTTCGGACACATCGACGTGTTAGTGAATAACGCTGCCGGAAGTTTTCTGGCCGCCGCACGCAAAATATCCCCACGAGGATGGCAGACGGTCATTGACACGACGCTCAACGGTACCTTTCATTGTAGCCGTGCCGCCGGTTTACACATGATCGAACACGGTGGTGGCAAAATTATCAATATTACCGCGACGCTCCACTACAAAGGCTCGCCTGGTCTGGTCGCTCCGGCGGCGGCCAAAGCCGGCGTGGACGCCTTGACAAAGACACTCGCCTTAGAATGGGCCAAATTCAATATCCTGGTCAATGCCATCGCGCCAGGTCCCATCTATACCGAGGGCGTAGACCGCCATCTGTGGTCCAATCAAGCATTCCACGACATGATCAAACGCGGTGTGCCCCTTGGGCGCTTCGGTGCAGCCGAGGACATCGCGAACATGGCGGTCTATCTAGCCTCGCCTGCCGGGAATTACATCACGGGCGCAACGATGGTCGTCGACGGCGGCGAATGGCTGCAAAAAGGCATGGCATAAGTACAGACCTCATCACTGTAGCAACTGGATGTGGCCAACCTTGCAAAAACGCTGGCGATTGTGTACAAAGAGCTTGAGGCACGCAAACGGCATATGGCCATGATGCGAGCGTCTGGCACGCCGCACCATCTTTCTAGATACCCTGATTCTACAACCCAACGCCGAGCATGTAGAGGTGCCGCATGATCACCTTACCGCCCTATTGCCACGATACGTTTGCCTATCGTCGTCGCTCCACCCGTGTGGTTCATGTTGGCGACGTCGCCATTGGTGGCGACAATCCGATTCGCGTGCAGTCCATGACCATTAGCGACACCATGGACACGGCCTCTACCGTGGCTGAGACCATCGGGTTGGTCGAGGCCGGTTGCGAAATTGTCCGTATCACGGCGCCCTCGCTCAATGAGGCGGAAAACCTGCGCCATATTAAGGCGGAACTGGCGCGGCGAGGTGTGCGCGTGCCGCTCATCGCGGATATTCACTTTACCCCAAATGCGGCCCTGCTGGCGGCGGAATACGTGGAGAAAGTCCGGATCAATCCCGGAAATTACGCGGACAAAAAGAAATTTGCCATACGCGAATACAACGACCAGGAATACCAAGCCGAACTCGAACGGATCGAGCAGCGTTTCAAGCCGTTGGTACTGAAGGCGAAGCAATACGGTATTGCCATGCGCATCGGCACCAATCACGGCTCCTTATCCGATCGCATTATGAACCGATTTGGTGATACGCCGCAAGGCATGGTCGAGTCGGCGTTAGAGTTCGTGCGGATCTGCGAGCGCTATGACTACCACGATATGATCCTATCCATGAAAGCCTCGAATCCGCTTGTCATGATCCAAGCCTACCGGCTGTTGGCCGCTCGCATGGATGAAGAGGGAATGGATTACCCCTTCCACTTGGGTGTAACCGAAGCTGGCGATGGGGAAGAAGGGCGGATCAAGTCGGCCATGGGTATTGGGGCGCTGCTGGAAGATGGGATTGGCGACACCATCCGCGTCTCTTTGACCGAGGATTCTGCCTATGAAATTCCCGCGGCCCAAACGATTGTCAGCCCGTACAATACCCGTCTGACATCGCCAGCAACGGCAGAGGCCATGCCGGTACGCCTCCCGACATCGATACCGCCTCAAGAACACCGCAACCCGTATGGCTACGTGCGGCGCGCCAGCAATGAACTCCAGATTGGCGATATCGCCCTGGGAGGTTCCCAGCCCGTACGGGTCGAGCTGGCGACCACGGTCCCGCTTGCCGATGTCGATAGCACGCTGGAGCAGGTACGTCATCTGAGTGTAGCGGCCAATCCCAACGATCCGGTTTGCGAGATCGTACAACTCCGGGCCATCGCGCCTGCCGACCTCACGGCTCTCGAGCAACTGCAGCAGCGTATGCTCGAGGCAGGGCTCACCGTGCCAATCTCCCTGCACCTCCCTGCTGCGCTGCTGCACACGCCGCCCGTTTTGCCAACGGTGGCAAAAATCATCACGATACCCGAACCCACGCTTGCCGAGCCGGCCTGGCAGGCGCAGGCACAGGCATGGCTCATCACCGCCCACCGCCGCGAGGTCGCCTGGGAATGGTCGCTCACATTGGACGCCATTCCCGACTTTCTCCGTGCCACCCATGGGGCGACATGTGAGGCTATGGCCCAAATGGCTTTGCTCTTGGCGGCATGCACACCGCAAGCGGCGGCGCCGTCCGCCATGTTTTCCTTGCAGGCAGCCGATCCCGTGTACGCTTATCGTTATGTTGCAGCACGGCTCGATAACGCGGGTTTTGCGGTGCCACTGCATCTGAAAACCCCACAGCTCACAACCGAGGATGCGACTTTATTCAACGGCTCCATCTGGCTCGGAACGTTACTCTGCGACGGGATTGGCGATAGCCTACAACTCGACAGCGATTGCCCGGCAGATACGAAAATCCGATTCTGCTACAACATTCTACAAGCGGCTCGGCTTCGCATGTCCAAAACGGAATTCATTTCGTGTCCGTCCTGCGGCCGTACCCTTTTCAACCTGCAGACGACCACTGAACACATTAAATCGCGGATGTCACATCTCAAAGATGTCAAAGTCGCCATCATGGGCTGCATTGTCAACGGCCCTGGCGAAATGGCCGACGCCGACTTCGGCTATGTCGGCTCCGGACCGGGCAAAATCAGCTTGTATGTCGGCAAAGAATGCGTGCAACGCAACATTCCCGAACACCAGGCAGATGAGCGCCTGATTCAACTCATGAAAGATCACGGGAAATGGGTCGAACCCGTATAATGCAGCGTGCCCGGGCAAACTCAGCGCCACCTGGGCATGTTGGGGGATTTCTTGAACAGACGTGCGAGCGCCAGGCGCCAGCACACGAGAAAGCCGACGAACAGCAGCAGTAGATATTCGAACCGGGCAAAGAAGTGAATCCCCACGAAGGCTTTGTGCACAAACAACAGCCCGGCAAATGCCAACCCCACCAACAGCATGAGCCCCCGCAGACGATCAAAGCCCGGGATCATCGCAAAGGGAGCGAGACGTGATGCAGCCCAGAGGGTTACCAGCATGGACAGCACCGGCAGGAGATGCAAAACCAAGTTCATCTCTTGCAGCAGGTTCAGCCGCACAAAAAAGACCATATACAGCAGCACCATCGCCATGCAAATACCCGGAATCACCGCCACGTAAATCGCCCCAGCCAAGACGTAACGCATGAGGAATGGCGCGAGCGCTTTGAGGAGCGCGCCACCGCCGTATGTCACAAATGGCAAGGCGACCAACCCAAGGGCGATGAGCTGCTCGTACTGCGCCAGCCATCGCATCAACTCATTGATGGTCATAGGCTTTCCCTACCCGCCTGGGTATCTGCCGGTTGTCGTCACATCGATCGCATATGGAGCCGCTCCGGACCCGTCTCGACCTGGTATCGGAATCCACTTGACATTTTTTGATTGTGTTCCGAATAAATCACGGTAAACTGCCACACCGCCAATGATCACGTGGCACGCGGCGTCTCATGACATGGCACTATACGATGCATAGGCACACTGGACAAGTGGGCGTACGAGGTCTTGTCCACTTCTACCATCACCACTCGATGCGGAGGAGGGCTATCATGGCTAGAGAGGTGAGCAGGCAAGAAGTCGAACTTTCGCGCCGGGCGTTCCTGTCAACCACAAGTGGCGCACTGGCTGGAGCCACAGCTTACGGCATCGTCGGCCAAGTTACGGCTGAGCCTGGGAAACGCCATCCCAGTCGGGGCGGCATCCTGCGCTTTGCGACCCGTGGCGACACGACGGGTCTCGATCCGCACCGCAACCTCATCTATCTCGTCTCCCAGCCACTGGCAGCGACCACGATGGGGTTACTCGATCTCAATCTGCAATGTGAACCGGTTCCAGGGGTGGCGCAAGCCTGGGAAGCGTCACCAGATCTGCTGACCTATACCTTCAAGTTGCGGCGAGGCGTCCTCTTTCACAATGGCCGCGAGATCGATGCGGCAGCCGTGAAATGGAATTTTGACCGCATCCAGAATCCGAAGACGTCTCATTCTTTTACCCGCTCGGCCTTAGCCAATCTGAAAGAAACGGTCGCAGCCGATCCATACACGGTGCGTTGCCACCTACACCAACCGAGCGCCACGTTTCCCTCCAATGTCGTGTACTATCCCTGCAATCTCATGGCTCCCGATAGTGAAGCCCAAGCCGATTTACACCCGATTGGGTGCGGTCCCTTCAAGTTTGTCAAATGGAAACGCTACGATATCACCGAACTGGCGCGTTTCGAGAATTACTTTGAAACCGATGCAGAAGGGAACAGTTTACCCTATCTGGACGGCATTATCGGACGGCCGAAAAAGGAAGATCGGGTACGCCTTACTTCCTTGCGTACCGGCGAGGTCGATCTGATCGATAACATGTCCTATACCGATGCCGCGAATTTTGTTAAAAGTTATGGTAAGAAGTTTCAAACCTGGGATGTACCGACCCTCGGCACCTCGTATATTCGCTTCAATCTGGACAAAGGCCCATTCTCCGATCAGACGCCCGAGGGGAAAATGCTGCGGCGAGCCGTCGCCCATGCCACGGACCATATCGCCATCAAAGAGGCGGTCTTTTACGGTCGGGGCGAAACCGCGACGGGCTATTACGCGCCGGTCTGTCCCTGGTACAGCCCTGGCGCCACACCGTATCCGGAACACGATCCGGAAAAAGCCAAGTTTCTTGTGCGCAAAGCGAATGCAGTCGGCACGGCGATCGACCTACAGTCCTTCATCTCATATCCCTACATGAAGCAGACAGGCGAACTGCTCCAGGCCATGTGGTCCGAGGCCGGTTTAAAGGTCATTCATCACAGTTATGACAGCGCGGTCCTGCGCAAAAAGCGACGCGACCGGGATTTCCATGCGGCCACCGCCGCTGCAAGCTACCGCTTTGACCCGGATGGATGGTTCTCACGCCAGATTTTGTCGACCGCGCCCTCAACCAAACAAGGCTCGGGATTCCGCAATCCCAAGGCTGACGCGCTTATCCGGGAGGCGCGGCGCATGGCGGATCAACAAAAACGCCTGGAACTCTATGCGGCCATCGATAGCATCGTGAACGAAGAGTTGCCGATCCTCTATCTGCATCACCTGACATTGCTCGAAGCGGGTGTCCTCAATCTGAACGGATATCAGCCCGCCATCTCAGGACCTTTCAGCACCCAAGGCGCGGGTATCCGGACCACGTGGCTGGCATAGCGACGACCAGGAACAAGAGCCGGGGAAGTGGGAGCCAGGCTCCCACGTTATCGCTCTCAGGTGGCACGGCATCCGCACCTGCATGTCACCACCCGACCCGACACAACCCGGACCCAGCCTTCCGCGCCATCTCCTGTACGAGGTCTCTGTGCTCCTTAAGACCCTCAGCTCAGGGTCCATGTGCGAGATATATATAACACGTATAAGCTTTTAGGGTTGATTTTTGTAAAAATCTCTGTACACTCCCCTGCAACTCACGACCCGTGATGATACGCGGCCCAGGCTGAGAGATGCTTGACTGTCATATGTGTGTATTCCGCCGTCGCTCAGAAAACAAGCGAGCAGGCTCTAAAGGAGATTCGGTATGTCGTACGATGTCTATGGGAAGGAAACTGACCTGTCCCGCCGTGCATTCCTGGCCACGACAGGCGGCGCCCTGGCTGGCGCCGCAGCGCTCGGGATGGCCGGAAAGGCCGAAGCCGGCGAAGCGAAACCCGGCAAAGGGGGAACCCTCCGCATCGCGACGCGGTTGGATGCCCAAGGTCTTGACCCCCACCGCAATGTCATGTATTACGTTTCCTATCCCATCGCGTACACCACCATGGGATTGCTCGATCTCAATACGAAGCTCGAACCGGTGCCTGGCATTGCCACGGAGTGGGAAGCCTCCAAGGATCTGCTGACCTATACCTTCAAACTGCGCAAAGGCGCCCTCTTTCACAATGGCCGAGAAATCGATGCGGCCGCCGTCAAATGGAATTACGAACGCATCCAGGATCCCAAAAAGGCCCATGGCTTCACGCGCTCGGCCTTGGTCAACCTCAAAGAGGTCGTGGCGGTCGATAAATACACCGTCCGTTGCCATCTGCACAATCCCAGTGCCGCGTTTCTTGCCAATGTGGTGTATTATCCCTGCAACCTCATGGCCCCCGACACGGAAGCCCAGGCCGATACCCACCCGATTGGTTGTGGTCCCTTTAAGTTTAAGGAATGGAAGCGTTACGAAGTCACCCGTTTGGAACGGTTTGAAAACTACTTTGAGACCGACGCCGAGGGCAATCCGCTACCGTATCTGGAAGCGGTTGAAGGACGACCCAAAAAAGAAGACCGGGTACGTCTCGTCGCCCTGCGGACGGGTCAGGTCGATCTGATCGATAACATGGCATATTCTGACGCCGCGGAATTTCCGACGAAATATGCGGGGAAATTTCAGACCTGGGATGCACCGGCTCTGGGAACGGCCTATATTACCTTTAACCTCGAGAAAGGTCCCTTCGCGTATAGTAGAGGCGCTGAGGGCAAGTGGATGCGTCAAGCGGCGGCCTATGCGACCGACCTGGATGCCATCCACGAGGCGGTATTCTATAAACGTGGCGATATCGCTACCGAGTATTTCGGCCAGGTCAGTCCCTGGAATACCGGGACAGAAGGCTGGAAGGGCAAATACGACCCGGACCAGGCCAAATCCCTACTGAAACAAGCGAAATATGACGGCACGCCAATTGATCTCATGGCCGCCAATACCCCACCCTACATGCAACAAACGGCCGAACTCTTGCAAGCCATGTGGTCCTCGGTTGGTTTCAAAATTAATTATAATCTCGCGGACCGGGCCGTCACGCGGGAAAAGCGCCGTACCGGTGATTTCCACGCCGAATCGGCGGCGGGCAGTTATCGCTTCGATCCCGATGGCTACTTCTCTCGGCACATCTTGTCGACCGCATCCTATAACAAACTCCAAGCCCGTTATCACAACGAACGGTGCGACCAACTCATTACCGAAGCCCGGAAGACGGCGGACAGACAGAAACGCTTGGAGATGTACCGAGAGGTCGAAACCCTCGTGAATAAGGAGCTGCCGTACCTGTATACGCACCACCTGACGTTGCTGGAAGCCGGCACCATGAACTTAAAAAATTACCAGCCGGCCATCTCCGGCGCCCCGAGCACCAATGGCGCCGGGATTCGGGTCGCGTGGCTAGCGTAGGAGGATCCACTCTGCCTATCACACGCCTGGGAGAGATACGGATTTCGCTTCCAGGACGATGTGTTCTCGTGTCGTTACGAGTAAGATTCTGTGTTCCCTGCCACAGAGGACATGGTTGGTCTTGGTATGAGGTAGGCATATGCTCATCTATACGATCAATCGCATCATCCAGCTGATTCCGGTGCTGCTGATTTTGTCGATTATCGTGTTCTCGTTCGTACACTTTCTGCCGGGCGATGTGATTGACGTCTTGGCGGGTGAAGAGGACATTGATGACCCTGAAGTCCGGGCCGCACTGGAAAAAGAGTTTGGGTTGGACAAACCCATCTATATCCAGTATCTCGTCTGGCTCGGTAGAGTCGTACGCGGCGATTTTGGCAAATCTCTGGTCACGCGCCGTCCCATTTCCACCGAACTCTTCGAGCGCATTCCGGCGACGATCTACCTGGCCCTGGTCAGCATCGGCCTGGCGATGGTCATTTCGATCCCCCTTGGGACACTCGCCTCGGTCAAGCGCAATACCTTTGTCGATTATATTGCGCAGACCACGTCGCTGTTTGGGATATCGATACCGGAGTTTTGGTTTGCAATTATGTGTATTCTCTTCTTCTCGCTCTATCTGGGCTGGCTACCGTCTTCCGAATACTACAGCCCTACAGAAAATTTCGGGAAGAGTATCCAGCATCTCATTCTCCCAGCCTTTGCCGTCGGCTTTCGTCAGGCTGCCTATACGACCCGACTGACCCGATCGAGTATGTTGGACGAAGTGAGCAAAGAGTATGTCGATACGGCGCGGTCCTTGGGCCTGTCAGAACGCAAGGTGATCTACAAATACACGCTGCGCAATGCGCTGATTCCCACTTTGACCATTAGTGGTATCCAACTGTACCAGCTCTTGGGAGGGACCGTGGTGGTCGAGACGATTTTCGCCTGGCCAGGCATCGGACGGGCTATCTTCGAGGCGATCGTCGCGCGTGACTTTCCCCTGATTCAGGCAGGTGTCTTGGTCCTCGGCACGTTCGCGGTCACCATCAACTTGCTGGTCGATCTCATGTACCGTGCACTGAATCCGCGGGTACGCCTCGCGTAAGGGGAGGTTGAGAGAGGTATGGCACAAACGATTTTCCAATCCGAAGATGTGGAGGAGTTCGACCTGCAAACACCGACACTGCAGACGTATCTGCAGCGATACTGGCGTGGGCTGAAAAACGCGGCGCGCGAACTCTACAAAAGCAAGACGGCTTTCCTCGGGGCCCTCATGCTCCTGGTCCTCTTTACCGCGTGTATTCTGACCCCCTACATTGACCGCTATAGTCCGGTCAAACAAAACTATCGGGCCCTCTTGCAGTCGCCGAGCGCCGAACACTACTTCGGCACGGATCGCTACGGTAGGGATATTTGGTCGCGGGTACTGTGGGGCGGCCGGCGTCTCGTCGTCATCAGCTTGTTGGCCGTCCTATTCGGGCTGTCAGTCGGGGTCCCCTTTGGCGCCCTCGTGGGATATTATGGCGGCTGGGCAGACGCGGTAGGGATGCGCGTAGTCGATGCCTGGCTCGCGATGCCTGGCATCCTCTATTTTCTCCTCATTGTGACGATCGCGCGCGAGTGGAAATTCGAGGGCATCTGGATTGATGCGGCGCTGATCTTCTCCTTGGGCAGTGCCTATATACCCCAGTCGGCGCGCTTGGTCCGGGGGTCGGTGTTGGCCGAAAAAGAAAAAGAGTACGTCGAAGCGTCCCATATCATTGGTGAAAGCAATCTGTACACGGCCCTGCGACAGATTTTGCCTAATTGCATCTCGCCCATTATCGTGCACGGGACCATACGCCTCGGCTTAGTCCTCCTGATTATCGCGGCGCTCTCCTTCTTGGGATTAGGCTCGCCACCACCGACCCCGGACTGGGGAGCGGATCTCAGTCTGTCACGGGATCACATGGAAACGCGGCCTCTCATCGCGATCTTTCCCGGCCTCGCGATTGCGTATGCCGTGTTGGCGTTTAACCTGTTTGGCGATGGGCTCCGCGATATCTTGGATCCGCGTCTTGTCGACCGCTAAACGCCTTGGGCTACTCTGGGGAACAGCAACGAAGGCATCTGCGTCTCGTTCGTGTCCCCTGGCCCGCCGCTCTGCGCCCCCTCATCTCTTACCGCGTCTCTAGACACAACACGAAACATAGTCTTGACAGCGCCTATTGCCTTTGTTATACTAAGGGGTTCACTTCTGAGCCGCAACGCGATTTTCGGAGCATAGGGCCTAACAGCCCTTGCCCAGTGGCGCTGTCTGCGCTATATCGTGTTGGCAGTCAGGAGGGACGACTCCAGTACGGAGATGCCTAGATAACAGACATCTTGGAAAGTCAGAGGAGACGACCGTGTCAAAACACGCAGAGTCGGCCGGCTTGAGTCGGCGTACCTTTCTCACGACGAGCGGCACCGCTATAGCCGGGGCGACCCTTGGCGGGCTCGTGTCCCAGAGCGAAGCTGCCAAACGGGCCCCGGAGTGGGGTGGCGAGCTGAAATTCGGTACGCGCCTGGATGCTTCCGGTCTCGACTCACACCGCAATAATCAATACCATACCTCCATGCCGATTGCCGCCATTTACACCGGCTTGACCGATATTGACAAAACGGGGACCATCGTCCCCGGCGTCGCGGAGAGCTACGAACCGAGCAAAGACCTCACCTCTTGGACCTTCCGACTGCGCAAAGGCGTACTCTTTCATAACGGCCGGGAGGTCGATGCCGATGCGATCAAGCAAAACCTCATGCGCATTAAAGATCCCAAAATCGGCTCTGGCTGGCATCGTGGCACGATTAAAAGCGTCGACACAGTCGATATCGTTGACAAGTACACCGTACGAATCAATTTGAGTGTGCCGGACGCCTCCCTACCGGCCAATGTCATGCACTATCCCACCAACCTACAGGCCCCGGATAACTTTGAGAACGCATCAAACCACCCCATTGGTACCGGGCCGTTCAAGTTTGTCTCTTGGAAGCGCTACGGTGATACGAGACTCGAGCGTTTTGAAAACTATTGGGAAACGGATGACAAGGGCTATAGCCTGCCCTACCTGGATACCATCGTCGGAGCCCCCAAGCGTGAGGACGCCGTCCGTCTAACCGCGCTGCGCACAGGGGAACTCAATCTGATCGATCACATGCCCTATGCCGGGGTCGAAAATTTCAAGAAAAAATATGGGGACCAATACCAGGTCTGGCAGCTCCACCTGGGCGGGGTGTTTGTAGAGTTCAATTGGCGCTCGGATATCTTTAAAGAGAAGACATTGCGTACTGCGGCAGCCCATGCCATCGATCGTGAGGCGATTCACCATGCCGTGTTTTATGGCCAGGCCAAAATGCTCACGCAGCCCTATCCGCCGGGAAATCTCTGGCATATGGAAGGGTATAACGTGCATGAGTATGATCCGGACAAAGCGAAATCCATACTGAAAAAGGCCAAGGCCGTCGGGACTGAAGTCCTCCTGCTCTGTCGTACCGAACCGAGTTACAATCTCCAATGCGCGGAAGTGCTGCAGAATCTATGGACCGAGGTCGGCTTCAAGGTGAAAGTGGAGCCTACGGATCGTCCGGTGGAACGCGAAAAACTCCGGGCCAGCGAGTTTGATGCCCATATCCAGGGCCACAGCTACCGTTTCGACCCGGATGCCTTTTTTGACCGGAATTTGCACTCCAAGAGTGCCTACGGCAAGGTGCGGCACGCCTGGCATAACGAGCGCTACGACAAGCTGATCGAAGAGTCCAAGCGCACGCCCGATCAAGCAAAACGCCGTGAACTGTATACCGAAGGCTGGAACATTGTGCACGAAGAGCTGCCGCAGTTTCACCTGCATGAACTGAGTATGATCTCCGTCGCTCACAAATCCGTGAAAGGCTACGAACCGTGTGTGGTTGCACCTTTCACTTACAGTGGAGGCGGCATACGCTCAGCCTATATCCAGTCCTAATAACTGGACAGCAAGGTACCTCAGAGCGTATGTGTTCTAGGCATGCTGAGGTACCTTATGAGACATACGAACACGTTTGCTTCAGCTCTTCCGATGTCATTTCTGTCGCTGACGCGCGCTGTCGTTCCTCTGTCTAACCACGCACTCGTCGTATCTTTCTCCTTTACTTTACACGATATATCGGTGTACACTCCTATCCTCCGTCCACCCAAGAAAGGTTTCGCTGTATGCAACAGTCTCAGTGGCCATTCATGGAATCATTATTGAAACTTCAGAGTCTAGGCCATCGTTCTTTTCTTCCACTCCTGGCGATCGGGCACGGGACAACGCATTGGTACGCGGGCATGCTGAGTGTGCTCCTGCCTTTAATCGTCACGGACTTAGAACTTTCCAACGCCCAGATAGGCTTGCTCATGACAGGACGGGCTTTACTTGGCGCTGGCGGGAACGTTGCGACGAGCGTGGCCGCGGATATGGGGGGACGGCGTAGAAGTATTCTGATCGGTGCCGTCATGGGCGTGGTTCTATGCTATATCGGCTTGGGGCTGGCAACCGGCTTATTTCTAGTCGTCCTGTTCGGCTCTCTAGCCGCTATGGCATCCAACGCGTGGCATCCGCCATCCATGTCGCTACTGGGTGAACGCTTTCCCGAGCGGCGCGGGTATGCGTTAGGCTGGCACGGCACCGGGGCTAATCTGGGCCAAGCCCTCAGCCCTTTAGCCGTTGGCCTGATCCTCATGCTCTTACCCTACTTGTCATGGCGCCAGGTTCTGTATATCAATGTCTTTCCGGGCCTGCTCATGGTAGGCCTGCTCATATGGCTGCTACCCGTGCTTGACGACGACCGCTTACCGCAACAGGCAAAACGATATTGGGGACAACTCAAAGAAGGCTTAGCTTACAACACCGCACTCCTCAAAGTCGCCGTGCTCTCGGTATTACGCACCATGGGCCAACAGGGCCTACAAACGTTTTTACCACTGTATCTCGCCTTTGAATTAGACTTCAGCCCCGCGCTCGTAGGTGTGGGTCTGGCCGTTATGACCTTGTCAGGCAGCATACTCGAACCCTTGAGTGGCATGATCTCCGATCGCATCGGACGCAAGCCGGTTTTGTGCCTCAGTCTGTTTTTGAGTGCGGTCATGGTCTGGAGCTTAACGCTGGCCAGTGGCGTGCTGGTCCCGATGCTGCTTCTGGGGCTCATCGGCCTGCTGCATTTTTCCTTGCGTCCGATTATCTTCGCCTTTGCGCTGGATGTTACGCCATCGAATATCGGGGCGAGTACAGTTGGTTTCGTCTTCTCGGTCAATCAAACATTTTCCGCTTTATCCCCTGTCCTGGTGGGCTATCTGGCCGATCTCTATGGGCTGCGGGTTGCCTTTTACATCTTTGCCGGACTGTCACTATTGGCGTCCCTCTGGGTGCCAATAATGTCACGCATACACACGACAGAGGACATCACCATGAGCGAAGGAGTGTGAGAACCGTGCGAGGGACCCATCCCACCGTGATACATACGTCATACCTGGCGCACCACAACCGATACGCGTTTGCCCCCATGCGGCGACATATACCCTCCTTTACGGAAACACGCTCATGGCTCACGGCACGCGTTGTACCCTATGCAGATTTACCCTGTAGACGGGGCGGATTAGCACAAAACGTGTGTGAGATGAGTCACAAAAATCCTTTAAGAAATAAATCGGGCATGACGATAACATGCGGGAGGCTACCGCTTCATACCCGAGCCAACCCATTCTCCACACGAGCATCAATAGGGCATCATGCTCCTCAGCATAGCGCTGCGCACCATATAAACTTTTCAGCCCAGCAATACTGGAGCATCGCCCCAGCACGAGAGACGACCCAGGTGGCACTTTTACCGTCGTAAGCAGGTTGCCGATTCCAAGCGTGTGCTCCAAGATGCCGTCGATTCCTGGCTCTTGCGTCCGCCGAGGTCCACACACGACTCGCGCGTGGCTGCCCCGGCAAAAGAACGGGTATCGTCGCAGCCTATGGCACCCCAGACGTCGTCTGACACGCATAGGCTGCTTCCTCCAACTGTAGTGCCTATGGTGATCATGCCTACAATAGAAGATAGCGTGGCGCCACACGCTGCGACTTCCAGCGATCGTCCTAAGAATATGAAGAAATCGATGCAGCGTTTGTGAGCATCCCCGAAGGAACGTTCTTAGCCAGTCCGGACAATTTCCCAGTCTTCCTGCCCAGCTATGCCCTTGCCATATATCCTGTGACAAATGCCCAATATCAACACTTCGTCGAGGCAACCGGCCATCGTCCGCCGAATGAGGCCGATTACGGTGATCCCGTGTGGCAAGGACGTTCTTTTCCTCCGAACAAAGCCAACCATCCCGTCGTCTGTGTCAGCTGGGAAGATGCTGAGGCGTACTGCCGATGGGCGGGAGGTCAACTCCCGAGCGAGCTGGAATGGGAAAAAGGCGCCCGTGGCAGCGATGAGCGGCTTTATCCGTGGGGAACAGATTGGCAGGAGGGGCAGTACTGACGTTGGGGAGGCAATCGTCACCAAGACACCACATGCCACGTGCAAAACTATCCGGAAGGTCAGAGCCCATGGGGCTTATTCCAGATGGTAGGGAACATCATGGAGTGGTGTGCAGACTGGTATCGCGTCGACGCATACGAGCAATATCGAGGGGGAGATCTTACACCTCCTGATAAACCCCAGAGTCAGGGAAATGCCTTGTCTGCGGGTACACGTGTGGTACGGGGTGGCGCCTGGCGCGCCCTCCACTCCAGCGTTTTTCAGTGCACTTATCGGCTCTTTAGTGATCCAACACTGCGGTACGACACAGTTGGGTTCCGCTGTGCCAAAACGCTTTGAGATGGTCTCGTGGCCCACTCTACAACCGATGCTGTGGGTTATGTCAGGCACACTGGGTGAACATGGATCGATCCCCTTAACCCATGCAGCGAATGCGATAATGGGAACGTAGTTATGTATCTCGACTTTTATGGGCTTAGCAAGGCACCATTCCAGATCACGCCGGACCCGGAATTTCTCTTTTTGAGCCCCAGTCATAAAGTCGCCTTGGGAGCCATTATTTATGGTATAGAAGACCGCCAAGGATTCGTTACCATTACAGGTGAAGTGGGGCTGGGGAAGACCACCATCCTCCGTTCCTATCTAGAGCGTGTTGATCCGCAACAGCTCCGGACAATTTGTATTTTCAATGCCAATACGTCTTTTGAAGGGCTCCTCAAAACCATATATGCCGAATCCGATCTCGAGTATACGAGCGAAGCTCTCTTCGACACCGTTAAGCAACTCCACCAGACGCTGATCCAAGAATACCGCCAGGGCCGCAACGTCGCGCTCATCATCGACGAAGCGCAAAATATGCCGCTGGAAGCCCTGGAAAATCTCCGCCTACTGTCCAACCTCGGAACGGCTACAGAAAAACTGCTGCAGACCGTCTTGGTCGGTCAGCCAGAACTCGAACACCTCCTTAACAGCAATGAATTGCGTCAACTTAAACAACGCCTCGTCATCCACGAAACGATCGAACCCCTGACCACAAAAGAGAGTCTAGCCTACAATCCGTCACCGCCTAGATAAAGTGACGACCCACGACGATCCTATTTTCACCAAACGGGCGCAGCGACTCCTGGTGAAAGCGGCACGAGGTACACCTCGCGTGCTGAACACGCTCTGCACGAATGCACTGATTGCGGGCGTGGGGTATCAAGAAAAGCCATTATCGGCCAAATCCGTCAAGCAAGTGGTCGCCAACTTGATCGGCAAGCCCGGCGCCTCACGTCTCACGCGTCGCCTAGCCTATGGGGGAGTTGCAGTTTCTGCTGCGGTGCTCGTGCTGAGCTTTCTGTGGTTCTCACGCTCTGAGACGTCCGTCATCGCACATTTGATCGATCCTAAGGCGTCAGAATCCATTCGTACATCTATCACGACAAAGTTAAAAGCTCTGAATCCGTCGCGCCTTTTCTCCGCTTCGACAGAGCACCCCGATCCTGTCCGAATGCCCACCCTCCCCCCTCCGGAAATACCTGTGTCCGAACGACCTATCGAACTGGCCTCAGGGACACCCGCGCCTCCTCCTACGGAGGGCTCCACTGTTCCTGACACGACGGCGAGCCCCCCGGTGCAATTGCCAGAGACGAGCGGACAAAAAGGTACACCAAACCTCCAAGTGGAGATGCTGCCTGATCCACCAAGTCCTGTAGTCATAGAATCAGCCACTGCGGTCACCAGCACGCCACCTCCACCGGACGTTGAGGCCGCAACGTTTCCTATTACAATCTCCGTCAGTCCGGGGGAGAACATCTCTTCGATCGCCCTGGAAATTTATGGTTTTGCAAACGATGAATTGTTTGTTCTGATTCAGAAGAACAATCCTCAAATCCAGGACCTCAAGGCGATCAAAACGGGCGACAAACTCCTGTTACCGGCTCTGCCTGACACCTTTGAAAAATTTCGGGGAGCAGGGTAAGCGACTGGGCATAATTGCCTATACGTATTTTTCCAGAGGAAAAATATAATTTTAATTTTGCCTCAGTACGTAATGCAAGCCCATCGGCAGCCGAGAGGGTTGCCCTCTCCCCGGTATACGGCTTCAGACCCCAGATGGCACGTCGACACCATGTTGGGCACAGAATGCAGCGAGTTCTTGCGGGGAACGTACTTTTTTACACCGTGCCCCAGAGACGCTCCGTACCCGTGCGGCACATGTTGACCAATCCGTATCAACAGCAACCACCCCCTGCACAATGCTAACGTATCGTGGCGTATACGCCGCTCTGCTTGGCCGTCGTGACGAGGCCGAGGCCGTTGAGGCCGAGGTATCTCCACGACCCGCAGGTACGACTGGATCATCCGGATCACCAACGCGACCCTGGAAAAGCGGCGGTTGTACACCACTGGCAAAGGTACGAGCGATCACATCAACCCGTTCATTATTCGGATCGCCACTGTGACCACGTACATGTTGCCAGCGAATATCGGCGTGGGCGAGCTGTGCCAGGCGTTGCCATAAAACGCGATTCTTCACCGGTGTCCCCGCAGTCGTCACCCAACCACGCCGCTGCCAGGCAGGGAGCCATTTGGTCAGCCCGTCGAGGACGTACCGGCTATCGGTGTAAACGGTAAGCGGTTGTGTGCCGAGATGTTCTAAGGCGGCAATGACTGCTTGCAGTTCCATACGATTATTGGTGCTATTCGTTTGTGTAGCCCCAAGCTCCCGCACCATACCATCCGGATAGAGGATACGGACGCCCCAACCTCCAGGTCCCGGATTCCCCAGGCACGAACCATCCGTATAGGCAATGGCGCCACTCATAAGTGCTGACTCATATAGGACATCTTTGGCCCCCCGTTTGCAGAAAAAATAGGTCATAGCCACAGGCTAAGAATCGTCTGGGATCAACCCATCGGTTGTGAGGCTAATGGACACATGATAGGCTGTCAAGCACACCAGAAGCGTTGTGGAGTTGTGTGAGCTGGTGAGTTCACAGTCAGGGATGGAAAATATCTGCCTTCTATGGCAGACAAAACGGTTGTCAAGAAAGTTGCTCCCCAGATCACAACAGGGTAAGCTCAAGGGGAATTATTTTTTCTATGAGGCGCGGGGAATAGACCACGCGTCTCGGCAGTTTCCTGGGCACAATGACACATACCTGCTGTACGCGGCAGCGTACCCACCACCCATACGGAGGACTATGAGCATGGCAGAACCACAAGAGATTACCGCAGCAAACTTCGAGACGGAAGTGCTCCAGGCAGACAAACCCGTCCTCGTCGATTTCTGGGCTCCCTGGTGCGGTCCTTGCCGCGTTATCGGCCCTTTGGTCGAAGAGTTGGCCGATGAGTATGCCGAACAGCTGAAGGTGGGCAAGCTCAATGTGGACGATCACCCGTCCATCGCTCAGAATTACGATATTCGTGGCATCCCGGCACTCCTGTTCTTTCAGGGCGGTGAGCACGTCGACACCGTCGTGGGCGCGGTACCCAAGACTGTATTGCAACAGCACTGTGATCATGTAATCAATGACGCCTGACCGGCTGCAGCCAGCGATCGATACCTGTTTCAGTACCTGGACAGCATTACCTTTCTACGTGCCTCCAGAGAAAAGATATCCATGTAATTTGGTTTCGGTACTTACCGGGAGCCGTAGAGGCTCCCGGCTCAGGAGCCGAGGGCATCGGACGCCCCATAGAGATGTATGGGAAGGGCGCAAGGGATGTTTAACCCGACGGAAATATTGATACAGGCTTTTGCGGAACGCCTACAGCACGCCTATGAGAACATGTATGGTCAATGGGAGCCGAGCTTCCCCAGCATCCTCAGCTGGGCAGGCCGGATGGCCCTCGAATGTATTGCCAATAGCGATGCCCTCTACCACGATGTCGAACACACCATCATGGTCACCCTCGTGGGACAAGAAATTTTGAAAGGGAAACATATCCGCGAGGGCGGGGTCCTACCGAACGACTGGCTCCATTTTGTGATTTCACTGATGTGTCACGATATCGGTTACGTGCGCGGCGTCTGCCGCGCCGATCGTGAAGACGCCTACACCACCGGCATCGGCGATGACATGATCACCCTCCTTCCTGGCGCCACGGATGCCGCCTTGACGCCTTATCATATTGATCGTGGCAAACGCTTTATCCAGGAACGGTTTGAGGGGCATCAGCTCATTGATACCGATATCATCGCAGAAAATATTGAACGCACCCGCTTTCCAGTGCCCGACGACAGCGACCATCAAGGCACAGCCGATTTTCCGGGTCTCGTGCGGGCAGCGGATTTGATCGGACAGCTCGCCGATCCGAATCATCTGCAAAAGCTCCCGGCACTGTTCTATGAGTTTGAAGAAACGGGCACGAGTGTCAAGCTCGGCTATCAAAACCCGGATGATCTACGTGAGGATTATCCCTCCTTCTATTGGAATGTGGTCTGCCGCTATATCCGGGATGGCGTGCATTATTTACGTCTGACACAAGAAGGCAAGCAGTGGATTGCCAACCTGTATGCCCACGTTTTTGCCGTTGAGCACCACCAGCACTAAGTCCTGCACACTGCAAATAAAGAGCGGTTAGCTCAAAAAGAAGATACAAGATTTCTTCTTCCAGTTTTATTATACTCGTTTTAACGCGGGTCGATACGAAGCTGACCCGGTTTCATGGAACCAGGACACGGCAGGACCATCCGGTGCTGGTACGCGTAAACAAGCGCCGGTCATGGAGACGGTCGTCAGGGGAGCCGTGCCAGACATCAACTTTGGTTGGATAGACATACACACCACGCAGTGATGCTGGCAACGGTACGGTCTCGGCCTTAGGATAGCGTTGCTTGAGTGCGCCGATCCCCTGTAGCAATGTTTCCCGTGAGGGAATGGGTTGGCTCTGGGAGCGGCAGGTTTCGTAGTAATGTTCGAGTACCCGTGCGGCATGCCCCTTGCGCTCCCAGTACTGTTGCAGGCGCTCCGGTTCCATCGTCTCGAGGCGGCCATATACACGGTATTGCCGTTGCACGGTGGCCCAGAAGAGGTGGAGGGAACACTGCCCAGGAGCTGTCGCCTGTTGCCACTTCGGACTGTTGACATTCAGCAATAAGCTAAAGCCTTTGGCATCAATATCCCGCAGCGCAATCGCCCGCACTTCAGGCCGCCCTTCCGCCGTCACCGTCGCAAAAAAGCACACATCTACATATGGATCGTGCCGCTGCCTTGCCTGCGCCCGTGCCGCCAGAATATCTGCCACCGGATCTGCTAGCATAACTCACCGAGTTGACAGGGGATGCATCCTATCTCATCTTACTTTTTCACGTAGTCGTAATTCCCCTTGCTCCATTCATAGAAGACGTAGCCAGGAGCCGTCACATCGCCTTTATCGTCAAAACTGATGTTACCGAGGACAGTGTTGAATTTGTTCTCATTCAGGGATTTTAACATCTTGTCGAAATCGGTTGCGCCCGCCTTTGCCGCGGCCTGCGCCCAGGCCTGAATGGCAGCATACGTATAGAGGACATAGCCCTCCGGCTCAATGCCGGCATCGCGAAAACGTTTGACTACGGGCGCGGCATCAGGATTCTTACGCGGATCCGGGCTAAAGGTCATGAGCGTCCCTTCGCCCACATCACCCGTGATCTGCCAATATTCCTGGGTCACCAGGGCATCGCCGGAGATGAGCTGAGCGTTGAGGCCACGCTCCCGCGCCTGGCGCAAAATCAAACCGGCTTCGGTATGATAACCGCCAAGATAGATGACGCCGATATCATTTGCCTTCATCTTCGACACCAACGCCGAGTAATCCTTTTCACCCGCCGTATATGCTTCGTACATGGTTTCGGTCATGTCACGTTTCTTCAGTTGCTTCCGCGTCTCATCGGCGAGCCCCTTGCCATACGCAGTCTTATCATGTAGGACAGCGATCTTTTCTTTGCCATAGTGATCGGCAATGTAGTTCCCGGCAACTATCCCCTGCTGGTCATCACGCCCACAGACCCGGTAGACGCCCGGGCCGCCTTCATCCGTCAGCTTTGGATTCGTCGAGGCAGGCGAAATTTGCACGATGCCCTCCTCGTCATAGACGGCCGAAGCCGGAATTGAGGAACCGGAACAGAAGTGGCCGGCCATAAACACGACCCCTTTGTTGATCATCTGATTGGCGACGGCCACCGCCTGTTTCGGATCGCAGGCATCATCGCCAATTTCCAGCTTGAGTTTCTGGCCCAGCACCCCCCCAGCCGCATTGATATCTTTGACCGCCATCTCGGCGCCAGCTTTCATTTGCTGGCCGAACGAGGCATATTGACCCGTCATGGGCCCGGCGGTGGCGATCATGATATCCGCACAGGCCGCCGTCCATCCGATCACGGTCCCTATCAGTACAGTGAACAACATGACAACGAGCTTTTTCACGATCTCTTCCTCCTCATCTTTATCACGGGTTGCGAGACAGGACACACCCCCCAACGGTGCGTCACAACAGGGCTGCCCGACATCAGCTAGCAGCCGGTGTTTTCTCGCGCCAGGTAAAAAGCCAACGCCGTTCATATATCCAAGGATACTGGCGGACCAATTGACGCACGTGGTAGAAACGATACGCGACAAGCATCACCACCAAAATGACCGCAGTCGACACCACATACCCACTCAGGGATAAGAGGTGTCCCTCAAACAGTGCGTAGGTCAAAAATCGCGCCCCCAGCCCAAGTAGCACGCTGTAGAGCACAGCCAACCCACGCGGCTGCCAGGCCGTGGCCAGCGCCCGACCCGTCATCCACGCCGCCCCCCCAAACAATACCACCGTCATCCCAATAAAAACAGCAATCGACGATCCAACTAGACTTTCCATGCCGTATTCCGCATGCCGCATGCCGCATTCATTCCACCTGTCCCCCTTCGAGGTACGCGGCGTGGATGCGGGGATTGGCGAGAAGTTCCGCTCCTGTGCCCGACATCACCACCTGACCCGTGGCCATGACATAGCCACGATGCGCCAAACGCAAGGCGTGATAAGCATTCTGCTCCACCAAGAATACGGTCATGCCCTCACGTTGATTAATCTCCTTGATGACCGCGAACAACTGCTTGACAATCATCGGCGCCAATCCCAGCGACGGCTCATCGAGGAGCAAGAGCTTGGGCCGGCTCATCAAGGCCCGCCCAATCGCCAACATCTGCTGTTCGCCTCCCGAGAGGGTGCCGCCGCGCTGGTTCATCCGCGTCTGCAATGCCGGAAACAAACCAAACACCCGCTCCACGTCAGCCTCGAAATGCGCCTCATTCGTCGGGATAGCTCCCATCTGCAAATTTTCCAATACGGTCATACGCGGAAAAATCCGGCGTCCTTCGGGCGCCTGGGCCACACCGCGATGGATGATGTCATGGGTGGGCAGATGGGTAATGTCCTGGCCGTCGAGATACACCGCACCCTGTGCAGCCCGAGGGTTGCCGCAGATCGTCATCAGCAAAGTCGACTTGCCCGCGCCATTTGCGCCGATGAGGGTGACAATCTCACCGGCCTCGACCTCGATGTCAACGCCTTTGAGCGCCTCGATCTGGCCGTAAAACGTGTGTACATCCCGAACACGCAACATGTGGCTAGCCTATCTCTTATCCCGCTCCGCCCGCAGCACTTCGGCGACCTCGGGAGGCAGCTCGACCTCGTCTTCTTCGCCGAGATACGCCTTGATCACGGCGGGATCGGTACGCACCGCCGCCGGCACGTCATCGGCGATCTTGCGGCCATAATCGAGCACGACGATGTGGTCGGAAATCTCCATGACGACATTCATGTCATGCTCGATCAACAGCAACCCGATGCCTTGCTCGTCACGGATGCGGCGCAACAGGTCATTGAGTTCCGCCGATTCGCGCGGATTGAGGCCGGCGGCAGGCTCGTCCAAACAGAGCAGAATCGGTTCCGTACACATACTGCGGGCGATCTCCAGCCGCCGTTGCGCGCCATAGGGTAGATTTCCCGCTTCCCAATCGGCATAGTCCAAGAGCTGCACCTGATCGAGCCAGAAACGAGCCTTGCCGATCGCCATGCGCTCGGCCTGACGATAGCGGGGCAAGCCAAGAATCCCCGCGACCGAGAACATCGAGGCGCGCATCAGCATATTGTGTTGCGCCACAATCAGATTTTCCAGCACCGTCATTCTGGCAAACAGCCGGATGTTTTGAAACGTGCGCACCACCCCGGCCCGCTGCGCAATGCGAAAGCCTTCCATCTGTTCCAACAACATCGGCCCGTGCGGATGATGCAGGGTCAGCCGCCCGACCGTCGGCTTGTAAAAACCCGTCAAGCAGTTGAACACGGTCGTTTTCCCAGCGCCATTCGGGCCGATAATGGCCGTAATCTCACCTCGCATCGCCTCAAATGAGAGGTCATCGACCGCCACCAACCCGCCAAACTGCATCGTCATGTGCTCAACGGTAAGCAATGTCGTACCGGCGGTCAGACGAGACGCCGAAGCGTGGGTCATCCTTCACCTCCCGCACTGCGTCGGCGCCTGTAAAATAGCAACGTCGGTTCACGGTGGGCCAGGAGTCCGCCTGGCCGCCACACCATAATGGCAACCATAGCGCCTCCGAATACAAGCATGCGAAACTGCGCCAACGCCCGGCCCAGTTCCGGCAACACGATCAACACCACTGCCGCCAGCACGACGCCGATCTGACTGCCCATGCCCCCCAACACCACGATGGCAAGAATGATAGCGGACTCGATAAAGGTAAAGCTCTCAGGGCTGATAAAACCCTGGCGTGTGGCGAAAAAAGCCCCTGCAAAGCCGCCAAACAAGGCGCCCAACCCAAAGGCCGTCAACTTCGTGTTTGTAGGATTAATACCGAGTGAACGGCAGGCAATCTCGTCTTCACGCAAGGCTTCCCAGACACGTCCGACCGGCAATTTCCGAATACGTTGCGTAAACGCATTCGTCATCATGGCCAACGCCAGAATGAGGAAGTAGAGAAAAATCACCCGGTGTTCGCCGGCATAGTCCAGATCGAAAAATTGGTGAAAGGCCGTCTCACCTTCCGCCGGACGGCGGGTAAATTCCAACCCGAAAAACGAAGGCCGCGGAATACGCGACACCCCGTCCGGCCCATTCGTGACGTCATACCAGTTCAGCAGGATGAGCCGAATGATTTCGCCAAACCCGAGTGTGACAATCGCCAGGTAGTCGCCGCGTAAACGCAACACCGGAAACCCGAGGAGGACGCCCGCCAGAGCGGCAAAAATTCCCGCCAGCGGCAAGCAGGTCCAAAAGGACCAGTCGAAATGCGTCGCCAGAAGCGCATAGGAATAGGCGCCAACGGCGTAGAAAGCGACATAGCCCAAGTCCAACAGACCCGCCAACCCGACGACGATATTCAGGCCCCAGCCCAGCATGACATAGATCAGAACCGACGTCGCCGTATCAATCAGATAGCGATTTGAGAAGGGTAAAAAGGGCAAAACAATGGCAAAAAGCAAGACCAGCCCACCAATGTAGAGACTGTAGGACGAGACGCCACGCGCAATACGGTCCATCACATTCGGGGTGTTGCGATCACTGTTCACCGCCAGAAGGCGGCGCCACAAGAGTAACACCAGAAATCGGCCCACGAAGACCACAGCCACCGGAATAACCACGAGCCATGGCCGAAAACGCAAGTTAAGTCCTACGGTCGTGCCGACCGTTTCAAAACCTGCCAGGGGTAAGGCAAGCATGAAGACGACGAATGACGTGAGCGCCGCTTCTTTGCTCAGCAAAGCGATGTTGATACGCTTCGTCGTCGACTCCGCTGGCGCCGTCATGCCTAGACCTTTTCGATTTCGGGTGTGCCGAGGAGGCCATAGGGCATGAAAATCAGCACAAGTACCAGGATAGCAAAGGATGCGACGTCTTTGTATTCCACCGAGAAGTACCCAGACCAAAACGCCTCAATGACCCCAATCAGCAAGCCGCCCAGCATTGCCCCCGGCAGGGAGCCAATACCGCCGAGCACTGCAGCGGTAAACGCCTTGAGACCGGCGAGAAACCCGATAAAAAAATCGATCACGCCCCAGTATAACGTCACCATGACGCCAGCGACGGCCGCCAGAGATGCCCCCATGATAAAAGTCAGCGCGATGGTTTTGTTGACATCTACCCCGACCAGAGCTGCCATGGCGCGGTCCTGCTCACACGCCCGCTGTGCCCGGCCGAGTTGCGATCGTCCAATCAAGAATGAAAATGCTGTCATCAAGACGATGGTCATTATCATAATGCTCAGTTGCAAGTAGCTGAGGGTGACCACGAAATCCCCTGTGCGCATGAGTTCCATGCCGCCCGTGAGCACCGGCTGCATCGGTTTGACTCGTGCACCCTGCAAAATCTGCACGTAGTTCTGCAAAAAAATCGACATGCCAATCGCCGAAATCAGCGGCGCCAGCCGTGGCGCCCCACAAAGGCCGGTAGGCACCGCGCTCCAGCGTCCAGCCATACACGGCCGTAAAGGCCATCGATGCCAAGAGTACAATCACCAAGACAACCGGTACAAAGGTGATGCCGGCAAACCCCAAGGCAAGAAAGGTGACGATGGCGATAAACGCCCCAATCATGTAGATCTCGCCATGGGCAAAGTTGATCATGCCAATAATGCCGTACACCATGGTGTACCCAATGGCGATGAGGCCGTAGATCGAGCCTAATGTCACGCCGTTGATGAACTGTTGCAGGAAGTAAGCCATAGGTTCCCAGCCCTTCTGGTCAGCTCCGAGGTCTGCGTCAAGGGAAATCCTAGCCTATTTCCGGGTGGGAGGACAACCCCTTTGAAGGATATGGACCTCAAATTTCGGCTATTCTATTGGTGCACAGGTTTTTATAGGCGGGCAAAGCGAATTTGCTTCTCTGTCACAACGACAACGTGATCCGCCAATTGGTCAGCATACCCTTGCAGTAGGCGTTGGATGTCCGCGCAACCAGTGAGCAACTGCTGGCCCTGTACATTCATCCACGATGAAGCGCATTACCCTTTCTCAGCAATCAGCAGCATGAACGTCGTCTCTTCGAGAGATTTAGCGGCAAACAGAACACACGCGCGAATATCGTCTGGCGTGAGTCCGTCATATTCAGCCAGAATTCCTACCATTGTCATGTCATGTGCCAGTAAATTGAGGATATATGCCACCGTCAAACGCGTACCTTTGATGACTGGCTGTCCTACCATGACGTTGGGATCGACCATAATACGCTTCAGGAGTTGCTGATCTTGCATGGATTATACTCTTACTTTTTCTGAAACTGCAGCCCACAAAACGGACTTCTACCAGCGTGTATTAACGCTCATCGTAGCGTTGTTCGAAGATGTCTTCCCAGGTGAGGTCGTGGCACGTCACAGGACGATCCATTTCTTCCGCCGCCTCTTCTCGTGCCTCCCGCAGACAGCGCGGCCAATAGCGTTCTTCGATGAAACGCCGTGTGAAGCGTGGGTTCGATTCGCGTAGTGCTGCGAGTTCCTAGCGTTGTGTACGAATGGTCAAACGCCAACTTTTCGTGCTGGGCGGTTGGGTACGCCACTTCAAGATGTGCATCATCAGGATGGTCAAACGACGCCGCAGCTCGCGTTCATCCGATTTTCCCAAAACGTGTGCTAACTCCCGTACCCCTTTGCTCGCCTCATCGATTTCACCCTGCCCTAACGCTTCCTGAATCGCCTGGGCGGTCACGGCAGGCGACTGCAAGGCGAGAAGTTCCCAATCACGGTGCATCACAAATGACCCCTGTGCGAAGGCCGTCATATCGTGCGACGTCGATACCGAGCCGACAGACGCATTCCGAAACATGTGTGATGCTATTGTAACAGTAACATGCGTTGAAACAAACGTGAGTCGGTTCTACGCGTCTACTGCTTCAGGCGCGGATCCAGGGCATCGCGGAGGCCATCACCGAGCAAGTTGAACCCGAGCACCGTGAAGAAAATGCTGAGGCCCGGGAAGACGGCGATCCAGGCGTTGAGTTCGAGGAAGGTCAGGTTCTGCTTCAGGTCCCAGCCCCAACTGGCGGTGGGCGGTTGCGTGCCGAGGCCGAGGAAGCTTAAGGTGGCCTCGACGATGATCGCGGTCGCCGTACTAAACGTCGCGGTGACAATAATCGGCGCCAAGCAATTGGGCAGGACGTGCCGCAAGAGGATCCGGGGCGGAGATAGAGCCAGCGCCTGGGTTGCTTCCACATATGGGTTTTCCCGCACCGAGAGGACCGTGCCTCGCACGAGGCGCGAAAAGGTCGGAATGCGCTCGATGGCCAGGGCTAGAATCGCGTTGGTCGTACTCGGCCCGAGAATAACCATCACCACAATCGCCTGCAGGTAGAAGGGGAAGGCGAGAATCACATCCATAAAGCGCATGGCGATGAGATCGAACTTGCCGCCATAAAAGCCCGTGATGAGGCCCAGAGGCACGCCGACAAAAATCGCCAACGAGATGGAGGTCAATCCCACATAGAGGGACACCCGGCTGCCGTGGATAATGCGGCTGAGCAAATCGCGTCCGAGAAGGTCCGTACCCAGTGGATGAGCTTTGCTGGGCGGCGACAAACTGGCATCGACATGCACCTTGTAGGGATTGTAGGGAGCGAGCTGCTCGGCCAGGAGCGCGGTCAGCACCAGACAACACACCAAGAACAAGCCGGCAATGGCGGTTTTACTGCGTAGCAAACGGGACCACGCAATCTGGATCGAACTCCGCAAGCGGGCCGGGTGTGCCGCATCGGCAGCGTGTTGGGAGGGTGGAGCGGGATGCGCGGCTGTTGTCATGACGCCTGTTCGTATGTGTGAAGAAAAGGAACTCGCCGCACCGGCGCCTTGCCGGTGCGGCGAGGCTGCACGCCTACGCTTTATTCAACCATGTCGTTTCCCAACGGACGTAGAGCTGATTCATAAAGTGATAGCCCTTGACGTAATCCTGGTAGGCCTGGAAGTAGGGCGAACCGGTGATGTTACACCAATACATATCCTTGGCGAAGGCCCGCTGGATGTCATGGGTGATTTGTTTACGTCCCTCGGCCGAGACCTCCCGCCGCCATTTCATGATCAGGTCTTCGATCTCGGGGGACTCTAGGCCACCATAGTTGGATTTCGCGCCCCTAAAGAAGCTGACGGAACGCTGGTTGATGTCCACCAAAGCACCAAAGTCCTCCATGAACATCTGGTAGTTATACGACAAGAACCGATCGATACTGGCTGGCTTGTCCATCATGGACAGCTTGATCTCGACACCGATCTCCGCCATCTGGCTCTTCATCAGCGTCGCCGCATCGGAGAAGAAGGGGGCATCCGTGTTGAGGACCAATTCGAATGACAGAGGGTTTTCCGGACCATACCCCGCCTCCTCAAGGAGGGCCTTGGCTTTGTCCTTATCGTACGGGTACATCTCGGTCAGAGGCAGATGATCCTGTACGCCAGGGGGAAGAATACTGACCAGCGGCGTGGCCCGATTCTGGAAGACCGTCTGGGCAATCTGCTTGCGGTTCAACCCATAGCCGCCAATGGCCTTGCGAACACGGACGTCATCGAAAGGCGGATTGCGCATATTCATAAAGCAGACGAGTGGCATGCGCTCCGGTGCGGTCTCAAGCACCACCCCCTTAGCTTTCTCCATGATCGGCACATGCTGCGGATTGACGCGTTGCAGGAAGTCAATCTGCTTCGTGCGCAGCGACGTCATGGCCGCCAACGGGTCCTTGATGACTCGGATCTCAACCGTGTCCAAGTAGGGTAGCGGATTTCCGGCCGCATCTTTCTTGAAATAGTTCGGGTTCTTTCTCAGAATGATCTTGGTGTCCGGCTGGTATTCCTTGACGTCAAAGGTAAAGGCCCCGGTGCCAACGGGGTTTCGGTTCCACTCCTCGCCATATGTTTTAACGGCTGTCGGGGAGCCGATCGGGCACCCGCCAAAGTACCCAGCCAGCGCCGGTAGAAGGGCGGCCGGCTCCTTCATAATGACCTTAAAGGTTTTTTTATCAATGACTTCCACAGAGTCCATCTGATTGAAATAAACGTAGACCCAGGATGTCTTGCCCCGCGTGAGCATGTCGTCAAAATTCCACTTCACGGCCTTGGCATCGCATGGGGTACCGTCGTGGAACATGACGTCTTCATGCAGGTGAAAGATGTATTCCTTGCCCTTGTCGATGACGTCCCAGGATTTGGCGAGATCGGGCGCAACCTCGTAATTGTGATCCAGCGTCACGAGCTGGTTGTGCACATTGTTAGAGACCCAGAACGTCTCATATCCCGGCGGCCCCTCACGATTTAGCGTAAATCGTCCGCTGTGGATATCGGAGGCATAGGCGACTTTAAGTGTGCCGCCCGGCTTCGGCGTATCCGCTGCCAGCGCCAAGTGCCAGGGGAGAGCTGAGAGCCCTGCCGCAGCGGTCATACCAGTTAGAAATGATCTTCGCTTCATGACGTCATCCTTTCATCTCGACTAGGCCTTCAGGCGCGGATCGAGGGCATCGCGCAAACCGTCTCCCAAGAGGTTGAAGGCCAGTACGGTAATTAAAATGGCCAAGCCAGGAAAGATCGTGATCCAGGGGTTGATTTCAATCAACGTCAGATTCTGCTTGAGATCCCAGCCCCACGTCGGGGTTGGCGGCTGGGTTCCAAGGCCAAGAAAGCTCAGCGACGCCTCAATGATGATGGCGTTGCCAATATTCAGGGTGGAGGTCACAATAATGGGCGCTAAGCAATTCGGCAGCACATGGCGCCCGAGCACCCGTACCTGGGAGAGCGATAAGGCTTTGACCGCCTCAATGTATTCATTCTCCTTGACCGAGAGCACGCTACCGCGCACGATGCGGGCCAGAATGGGAATGCGTACGATAGCGAGGGCCATCACCACGTTCCATGTGCTCGGTTCCAGAATGACCATGATGACAATGGCCAGGAGAAAGATCGGGAAGGCCAGCATCACATCCATCAAGCGCATGATCAGATTGTCGGTGCGCCCGCCGTAGAATCCGGCCACGGTCCCCAAGGGAATGCCGATGAAGATCGCCAACAGAATCGACACCACGCCAACGAGCACCGAGACCCGGGCGCCGTGAATCACCCGGCTGAAGACGTCGCGGCCGAGCAGATCCGTACCCATCACATTGATCCACGTGGGCGGGGAGATGCTATTGGGCGTCGTGTGCGTGGGGCTATACGGGGCCAACACATCGGCGCACAGCGCCACCAGCAGCAGGAGAACGACGATAGAGAGGCCGACCATGGCCGTTTTACTACGCTGCAGACGCCGCAAGGTAATCAGCCACATGCTGCGCGCGGTCGCTTCCTGTTGTTCAAAACCGCCAAGAACCTGGGGCGGCGCCGCTCCTATCGTTGCCTCTTGACGCATGACGCTAGTCCTTTCCTACTCTGCTGGCTTTAGGTTGCCGGCTGATCATACTTGATACGCGGATCGAGAAACGCGTAGAGGATATCCACGATGAGATTCACCAACACAAAACCGAGTGCGAATAAGAGGACGAAAGCCTGCACCTGCGGATAATCGCGCAGGGAAATCGCGCTAATGCCAAACGACCCGACCCCCGGCACCGAGAACACGGTTTCCACGACGATGGCGCCGCCAATCAGGAAGCCGACCTGGAGGCCCAAGACCGTGACGGTAGGAATCAACGCGTTTTTCAACGCGTGCTTCAGCACCACGGCGCGTTCCCGCACGCCTTTTGCCCGTGCCGTCGTGACGTAGTCGAGCCGAATCACTTCCATCATGCTGGCCCGCACCAGCCGTGTGAGCAGCGCGGCCCGGGCCAAACCGAGCGTAACAGCGGGCAAGATCATATGCTTGATGTTGCTCCACGGACTCTCCGAAAACGGGACGTAGCCCACCGCCGGCAAAATGCCCCAAAGCAGGGAAAAGAAGAGGATGAGAAGAATCCCCATGAAAAACTCGGGCACGGAAACACCCACGAGCGCGGTCGTCATGGCACTATAATCGCGCCAGGAATACGGTCGTAACGCCGCGATAACGCCAGCGGGAATCGCGATGAGCAAGGCAAAGCCCATCGACAAAATGATCAATTCGAACGTGATCGGAAGCCGGCGCATCAGGTCCTCGAAGATCGGCCGATTGGCAATGATGGAATTGCCCCAGTCGCCGACAAAGAGCCGTCCGAGCCAAATAAAATATTGACTGACAAGGGGTTTATCCAAACCATGCTTCGCGCGAATCGCGGCGGCAGTTTCCTCGGTATAGTAATCGCCCAGCAGGAGCGCAACCGGATCGCCGGGAATGAAGTGCATCAACAAAAACACGATGATACTTACCCCAAGGACCGTCGGGATCAGTAGCATTAAACGACGCAGAATATATTCTTTCATAAGAATTCGTTTCCTCCCTCATCCCGGCGGTCAGACGCGACGAGCTGACACGGCCGTTGGGCCCACAGAGGTTATGGTGTGCCTGGCATACGGAGGCAGCGCATGTACAGCAAGCGAGTTAGAGACGGCAAAGTCGGTGTGCGCAATCGATATCCATGCGGAGACGTATTATGACGATTTGTCCGCACATGTCAAGACGATAATACGCCCCTGGAGGAGAGTATGTGCATGCTCGATATCCTTTGTGGGAATTTCCCGCATATTTTCTGTCGGACAGCATGGCTGGCCAAGGTAGGTACAGACTGATGCGGGTGTCCCCCCGAGGGGAGCAAGCGGAGTTGGAAGGAGAGGTTGAGGGCGGTACGCCTGACGAGGTGGGTGTGGGTGGCTTTCGGATGACAACGTTCCGGGGGATTCAGCTCGCCGATCGTCGCATATTTGCCCCTTGGTCAATTCTTGTGTACAGGGCGCTCAGCTTCTCTAGAGAACGTCTGGCCCCCTCATAATCCTGGGTCACGAGTTCAAATCCCATACGTGCCGCGATATCACTAATCTGCGGATAACCGCGAATGGCCTGAAGTGAAGCTCTAACTGCTGGTCGTGTCAACGGTTGACCCAACACATGAGGGGGTTTTGTCATGAGGGGAGCGGT
>CBCXVS010000048.1:0-32059 GCA_965178525.1 uncultured bacterium
GGCGGTACCAGGCTTGTACGGTCTGGCGTGCCGGAATATCGTAATACGTATTTTCGATTTCGACGGCACGAAAGTGTCGGGCATAGGTTGCCAGGTACTCCGCTGGCGGCATATCGTGCGGATAGAGTTTGCCGGCCCAGTCGCGGTGGGACCAACCGCTGGCGCCGAGATAGAAGACGCGATTCTCAGATGGCATGCATCGTATCCCGATGGTGCAAACGCCGGAGCAAGTCCGGGTAGGGGAGAGCGTTGAGTAGTTGCCGAGGCTCCAGCCAGCCACGCCGTGCCACGTGCACGCCCAAGCGCATGGTGCGCATTTCTTGCACGCTATGCGCATCGGAACCAAGACACAGCGTGATACCGAGATCTTTCGCCTGTCGGACGTAACGATCCTGCAGATCGAGACGCAGGACATGGCTATTGATCTCCAGGCAGGTGTGCGTATCAACCGCGGTTTCCAGGATGGCCTCCATATCGATGCTCGGCGTCTCGCGTCTGCCGAGCATACGCCCGCCCGGGTGGGCGAGCACACTCACGAGTGGATGTTCCATGGCTCTGCATAGACGGCGCCTGAGGATGTTCCGTGGCGCCTTGCACCCGGTGTGAATCGCGGCGATGACGATATCGAGATCGTTGAGAACGTCTTCGTCGAAATCCAGGTCGCCATTGGCGGTGAGTTCCACTTCGGCGCTTGCTAGAAGGCGAAACGTCGGTGGAAACTGGGCATTGAGCTGCCGAATGGTGGTCATTTGCCGGCGCAGCTCTGCAGGTTTGAGTCCCTGCCCGGTGTCGGCGGAATACGTGTAGTCGCAAATCGCGACATACTGATAGCCCATACGCTGCGCTGCCAGGGCGATGTCTTCAAGACTGTGAGCGCCATTGCCCCAGTTGCTATGGACATGGAGATCGCCTAGGATGTCTTGAGATGTGACGATAGCCGGGAGCATTCCTGCAGACGCGGCTTCGATTTCCCCGGTATTTTCACGCAGTTCAGGGGCAATGAAGGGCAGGCCGAGTCGATGATAGATCGCCTCCTCACTGCTCACCGGCAGGTCATGCGTATCGCCAAGCTGCGTCAGACCGTGTTCGCCCAGTTGTAAGCCGCGCTGCTGCGCCAGACGGCGTAGGGTCGTGATGTGGGCTGCAGAGCCGGTGTGGTGCAGGAGGGCCGAGGCGAACTGCGGCAGCGGTACGGCGACAAACGCGACTCGCAGTCCTTCGGATGTGAGAATAGTTGCCGACGTCGGTGTCGATGCCAGCACCTGCCGCACTTCGGGTTGCCGGGTACAGTTGTCGAGTAACTGTGGGGGATCGGGTGACGCCATGACGATGTTCATATCCGCCACCATGTCGATACCGCGCCGAATACTGCCAGCAATGCTGATGTGTTCGACCAAGGGGAGGCGCTCGAGATTTTGCACCAACAGCTCAGCCCGTGGCAGTGCCATCCCCAGCAGCATGCGCTGCTGCTCTCGATGCCATACCTCCAGATCTTTCCCAAGCGCCACGAGCGTTGCCGCATCGAAAAAAAGGGCGCCTTCCTGGTGCAGCTGCCATAGGTGTTTCATCGACGTGACATCATGTTGACGCCACAACAGACGCACTTGTTCGGTTGACAGGCTGGGCAGGTACAAGAGCGGTAATAAGCCTTCCGGCACCGTTGATTTCAGGTGCTCATGGTAACGGATATGACCCGTCTCGACCAATTCGGTAATTTCGCGGGCAAGCGTTTTGCCGATGCCGGGAATGTCTTCGAGGGTGCCTTGCTGGGCCATGGTGCGCAGGCTGGTGTGGAAGTGCTTGACCGTGCGCGCGGCGCGCCGGTAGGCGCGGATGCGAAATGGGTCCTCGCCTTGCATGTCGAGGAGACTGGCAATCTCCTGAAAAATGATGCCGATCTGCCGATTATCCATACGCGTCGGCGAATGTCCAGTTGATAGGTATGCTGTCGCTTTCACCCATGCGGTCGCGATACCGCAAGGCCCCTGTCGTCGTGCCGTAACGCACGAGTTCTCGAATGAGGTCGATATCCCGGCGGCACAGATTGATTAAACGCTCGGTATTGCCTTCTTGATACCATGTTACCGTTTGTAAACGGTCATCAGGCCGGTCGATACCTAGGGTTTCCTGCACCAAGTGCCTGAGATTCAAACGATAACCGAGCGCCTGTTGTATATCGTCGAGCATAGCGCAGGTTGGAAGCGTTGGCAATGGAATGTCCGTATAGGGTTGCAAAACTTGGTAATCAAAGTCGCGTGTGTTGAAGCCTATGACCTGGTTGGCGTGGCACAGACTGGCAAACAATTGCTCGACGGTCTCTTCCGTGTAGACACGGTAGGCGCTATCGGCCGTATCGTAGGTCATGGCCACGCCCAAACCGAGAAGATGTCTGTGTTGCCACCCGCCGACGTCATCGGCGGCTTTTTGCGTCGTGAGACAGAGGTAGAGATGCTTGGGGGTATGATGACGCATCTGATCAGGCGTTGCGACCGTGACCCCGAGCATCTGTTGCAGGAGATTGATACCGGCCTCACGGTCTAAGCGATCGGTTTCTGTACACGTCTCGCAACGCACGGCCATGCAGTAATGGCACCCATGCCGGCAATCACATTGCTGTAATAGCATCAGGGCTGCACTGAAAACTTGTGTATGGGCCTGATAGATACTGGCGCTCATCCCATTGCCGCCCGCGTGGCTATCGGCCAGAACGGCTTCCAAGCCGGCATCCGCGTCCCCATCCGGGGTGTAGATGCCGCCGCGGCAATCATGCGGCTCGCTCTGAAATAGCAATGGGATCGCAGCAAGTATGGCATGGACCACGGTGTGAAATGCCGTGCGCATGCGGGCATGCCACGCTACAGACTGATGCGGAAAATCCAGCCAGATGCCTGATGTACGGATATAGCGCTGTTTTCCTGACAACATATGCACGCTCTGCCGTGTATATGTCATGGCATTGAGTCGCTCAAATGCCTGCACGGCCTCGGTGTAATCGAGGACGCCATAGCTCACCCGGTAGCTTGCGCGCATTATCGCCGCTTCCAGACGCTTGTTTGCAACGGTGGTATGAAGTCGAGAGCGGGTCAGGTCGGTTTCCTGACTTGGTTGTACCATCACCCGATGGCGATCGTCATCAACCCGTTCCACGTGAAATATACGGCCATCATCGTGGATGTAATGGGCCCCCTCAAAACACTCGCGGAGGGCTCGATCGGGAGCCAGCCAGCCCAGGCGGCTGGTATCTTGACGATTGATGAGGGCGAACGGACGCTCCAGCCAACGTAGACGGATACGACGGTGCGGCCGGCGTTCGGTCGCGGTCCACTCCCGGGAAGCGGCGCGTCGCCTGATTTCCCGATTGGCGGCAAGTTGTCGCACAGGATGAGAAAGATTGTATATACCTGCGTATCGCTCCCCACTTTTCAGCGCTAGTTCGGCCGCGGCACACAAGAGATGATGCTGGAGAACGTGAGAATTGTGCAATGCGATCGGGAATCCTTGTAGCCCAGACGTCTGATATGCGTCTGGATCATGTAGCAGATAGCGTTCAAGTGGGGTTGAGCCATCGAGAACGAGGATGCTCATGCTGGGGGTCGGACGATGGCCCACAAACGCGAGCCATGTATGGAGTTGCGTTAGTGACGATGGTAGCCCTAGGCATACCATACTGCGAACGACGCCCGTCCGTATCACGCCAACCGGCGTTTCGCGAGGTAGTGTCACGACCGTCTCTTCGCCCCGGAGAAGATGCAACTCAACGTCCTGGTCCGCCTCCGCTGCCTCTGCGGAAGTCGTAGGAAATGGGGAGAGAGGAGATGCGGTGAGGAGCACTGATGCGAGCTGCGCATCTCGGAGGCGCGACAAGATATCATTACCGGTTGATCTCACATCCCGTGTGGTATGGATCAGCACCCGGTGTTGTTCTTGCGGACGCCAGGCCTCCCCCAAGATGGTGTGGCACGTCTGTCCGGTGAGGTTCCGCGCCACCTCCTCGGGATGCGCCACCGGGGGCGACGTCAGGAGATATTGCGGCTGTGAGCCATAGTGTAAGGCCAGCCGATGCAGGCGGCGGAGCAAGTGACATAAGTGCGTCGCCAGCGCGCCGGCACAGAGGTGCAGATCGGTCAGCACGACATAACGCAATGCCTGAAAGAGGGCGCGCCAGCCGCTATGATAGGCGAGAATGCCGGCATGCAACATCTCGGGTGTCGTCAGGACCACATGGGGGAGCGTTTGCCGGATGGCCCGGCGTTGCGTTACCGGGGTATCGCCATCGTATATAGCTGCCGAGAGCTGCTGCTCCGGGGCGAGATGATCGTTCCAGGCCAGTAGGGTTTGCAACTGCGCCTGCTCACGATGCTTGTAGGGGAAGATGAAAAGGCTATAGCCACGGCGGTCGATGCCGATGGATTGGAACATCGCCAATGAGCGCACCATATTGCGTCCACTTGGCGCGGCAAAGTAGAGATGTTGACCTTGCTGCAGGCGATCTAATGCCTGCCATTGCCCCTCCGTCAGCGACGTGATCGTCTGGGCTTGTAACATCTCGATGAGCCACGAGGGAAATCGGGCCGGTAATGCACGCGTTTCGTACGGTGCCGGCGGTAGCATAAAATGAGATCGGATCTCGCATGCAGGGGGGGGTGCATGCGTCAGCTGAGTGAGAAATTGGTCGATGGTCTGCATGCTCACAGTACCTGATAGAAGGAGCCCCGCAGCGGGTCTTTTTTCACCTCGATATGGGTATCAAAAGCGTTTTTCAACTCGCGCAGGTGGGTGATGACGATAATTTTGGCAAAATCATCCCGAATGGCTTTGATGACCTCCACAAGGCGTTCCAGTCCCTGACTATCCTGGGTACCGAAACCTTCATCAATCACCAGAGTACGCAGGCGTGTGCCGGCCCGCCGCGCTAGCATTTTCGATAGCGCGATACGCAGGGCAAAATTGATCCGAAATGCTTCCCCGCCGGAGAAAAGTTCGTAATTCCGGGTGCCGAGCGTGTCGCTAATCTTGATGTCCAAGGTCTCGGCCACGCCTCCGGCGCGCGTGTCGCGTTGGGTCTCGAGCGTGAGATGCATGGCATTATCGGTGACGCGAGACAGGAGGCGATTCGCTTCGTCTTCCAATTCGGGAATGGCGTTTTCGATGATGATCGCTTGAATCCCGTTTTTGCCAAAGAGCTGTACCAGATCACCATACAAAGCACGTTCTTCAACGGCCTGGGTCTGCTGCAGCGTTTTTTCCTGCAATTCGGACTCGCGTTGGACGCAGTGTTCATACTGGGATTGGCTCCGCCCCAACGCCAGACGGGTTTCACCCTCACGCTGACGATGATGCTGCACTAGGGCTTCGGTGCGGGCGAGGTCAGCCCGAATCTGCTCCAGAGTGCCCAGACCCTGCATGAGCTGTTGCCGCTCCGCTTCCACGGCCGCGATATCGGTCTCGCAGCGCTGCTTCCGCGTTTCCAGTTCGTGCCAGGCCGCCCGTTCCTCCACAACGTGCTGCCGTGCGGATTCGAGTTCAAGATATTGGCGTTCGGCGTGTTGATACTCCTGCAGCTGCTGGCGCAGGAGATGGTAGGCGGCAGGGTTGAAATCCAGGTGTCCGATGTGATCCGCCACCTCTTGCAGCTCTTGTTGTTCGGTCACGGCGAACTGCTGGCTTTGCAGCGTCTGCTCAAGTAGCGCCACCCGCTTGGCGAGATCCTGCTCCTTCTCAGTCAGACGCGCCTGCTCGACGTGTGCCTGCTCCAGGTGTTGATAATGCAATTCCGCGGTTGTCAACTCGGCCAGTGTTTGCTTGATGGCGTCGTGTTCCAGTTGGTCATAGGCGAGCTGGTCCAATTCCGCCGTCAATTGTTGCAGCTGATGCAAATCCTCACCCGCATACGCCCCCGAGGCCAACTGGTCACCAATCTGTTGGATGTGGTCAGCGACCGCGGTTAAACTCTCCCGCGCCCGCATGGCCTCATCCAAACTGACTTGCAGGGTGATATACTGTTGTTCCAAAGTCTTCTGTTGTTCGACGTGTTGGTCCAGCTCGCGATATTCCATTCGCAGGCGTTGCCGTTGCTGCTGAAGCTGCTGCTGCTCGTGTTGCAATTCCCGTATGCGACCCTCATATCCGGCAATCTCCTGGGCCAGCTTTTGCAGCACCCGGCGTCGGTCCGCATCACTCAGCGTGCGCTCACAGAGCGGACAATGGGCGCCAGCCGTGGCGAGAAGCTTACGTTTCTCCTGCTGTTGATCGATTTCGTGCTGCAGGGTCCGCAGCGTTTGCGGCAGGCCGGTTTCGAGCTGAACCTTCAGGGCGACCCCTTCCGTGCGCACTTCATCCAGCCGCTTCGCTTGTTTCTCGACGTGCGCCAACTGCTGCCGAACGTCTCCGATCTGGGTTTGCCAGATGGGAACTGGGGTCTCTTTCTGTTGCCATTCCTGCTGCCGCGCCGCCAGGGTACGTTGTTCCAGTTCCAGGTCATGCCGCTTCTTCTGGATTCGGCGTTCGACCTGAGTCTTGTCTTGCTCCAGGACGTATCGGCGCTGCAGGACTTTTGCCATGTGTGTGTCACGTTGCTTGGCAGTCTGTAGCGCCTCATAGTCAGCGGTGATGCGCGGCGCATCCTGTAAAATCAGGGTGCAGGATTCCACGGCCTTACGGGTATCGTCGAGACTCTGGCGGGCGCTGTGATACTCCAGCTCAAGGCGTTGCTGGGCCATCGTGACGGCATGTTGAAGGGTGGTCTGCCGTTGCTGCAGAGTTGCAAAGGTCTCGGCCTTGGTCCGTTCTTGCTGTTCCTGGTCTTTGAGACGTTGTAGGGTCTCGTAGCCGCTGACAATGCTGTTTTCTTGTTGCAGGATCGTCTCGTACGTGGCGAGACGGCGGCGCTGGGTGGCGAGTTGTTGATCGACATCGGCCCGCTCATGGCGCAACTGCTGCAGACGGCGTTCCATCTCCTGGGCGCGCTGACTCTGCAGGTCCAGGGCGTTTTGATCCTGGCGCAATGCTTCCAGACGTTGCTGCGCCGTATGGATCTCCATCTGCAACTGGGCCAACGTCTCTTGGTGGGTGGCGACGGCGGCGGCGAATTCGTCCTTGCGGCTGACCTCCTGGCGCAATTCTTCGAGGCGCTGCTGCAGGGTGGTGACCTCGTGATCCCGTGCGCCCCGATGCATTCGAGCTCGTGCCTCCAGCTCGTCAAACACCGCCAACCCCAGAATTTCCCCCAGGATGCGTTTGCGTTCTCCCGGCCGCCGTGTGGTGAATTCGTCCGCGCGTCCCTGCAGTACAAAGACGGAATTGATAAACGTGTCATAATTCATGTGCAGCAACTGCACGATTTTCGCTTCCGTCTCTCGGATACTATTACCGCTGATCGATCTGAATTGGTCGCCCGAGGTATCGAATCCTTGCAACTCCAGCGACGATTGCCCGGCTTTCGTGCGCAGGCTGCGCTTGCGGATGACGCGATACTGCGACGCTTCGAGATCGAAGACAAACTCCACCTCAGCTTCGTCCTGGCCAAGACGCACGACATCATCCAAGTTTTTGGCTCGCGTCTGGCCCCAAAGGGCCCAGGTCATGGCGTCAAGCAGGGTCGATTTGCCATGCCCGTTATCCCCGGTCATGCAGGCCGTGGTGATCTGGGAAAAGTCGAGTGGCGGCACCTCCTCCCCATAGCTCATGAAATTTCGGAGTCGTAAGCTCAGGGGAATCATACCGAAAATTCCTCCCGGATTTCCTGCAGCAGCAGTTGCGCCCGCTGCAGCAGGGCCTGCTGGCGCTCGGCGTAATCGGGGTTGTTGAGAATGTATCGCTCCAGGGCTTGCAGCGGCCCGAGGGTTTCGGTCAGTTCCGAATCGCGCGATCGCGGTGCGGCTTTGATTTCTTCCTTGACGATCCCGGCGATGAGATAGGCGTCTTTCAAGCGTTCCCGGATCTGGCGTTCGTTGAGCAGATCACTGTGCTCAGCCGGCACCGTAATGATCACGCGAACCACGGCATCCGTAATGTCATGGCTGGCCAGCTCCTGCTCCAGAAGATGCAGCGGGTCGCCCTGTTGCGCGTCCAGGCGAAGGGTCACAAAATGCCGCGCCGGAACCGGGATAAATTCATATGTCGTATTCCCTTTGCTCACCTCAGCCCAAACAAAACCCTTGTCTTCGCGCTCCTCGCCGAAATCGATGCGTTCGATACTGCCGGCGTACACCACCGGAGGTTGCTGCCCCTCATGTAGGTCTTGGTGGCGATGGATATGTCCCAGGGCGACGTAATCCCAGGCGGGATGCGTCAAGACGCTGAGGGGGATGATCGGGTCATGGCCCACCATCATGATACTCTGTTCTGAGCTCAGAATCGCATTGGTCACACTGCCATGTACGGTGAGGATGGCCGGCAGCGACGTGTCCACAGCCTCGGCGAGCTGGCGGAAGACCGCTTCGGCCAGTTCGATCATGAGCTGGTTGACTTCCTCGAGAGGTTTGTCCTTGTGTTGATCCCGCGACAGAAAAAAGCTACGGGTCATGTAGGGGAAGCCAGCGACTTGCACGCGTCCACCCGGGGTGTCGAGAAAGTGCATGCCCGGTTTCGAAATCACGGTGACGCCATCGAGCGACAAGGTGTCGAAAATCTCGACGGAGTGGGCTTTTCCCAATGTATTGGGCAGATCGTGATTGCCGATCAGAATGACCACGGGGATCTGACGTTCGACCAAACGCCGCACACACCGGGCAAACTCGCGCTGCCAGGAGGGATCCGGATCGCGATGTTTATAGATATCTCCGGCGAAGATGGCGAGATGGACGTCGTGTTCCAGCGCGTAGTCGATGGCATGGTGGGCCGAGCGGGAAAAATCCAAGAGGCGGCGATTGAGGCCGGTGGCGGGATCGAGCCGGCCGTAATTCTCCATGCCAAAATGAATGTCAGCCAGATGCAGGAGGCGAAGGGCCATGTTATCGGTCTCCGAACAAATCCGCGATATTCGATTGCGCTCTCTGTGCCAATTCTTCCCCTTCGACATATCCCAGTGCGGTGTAGAAGACATGGTCATAATCCCGTGTGCGGATCACCACGGGCATCGGGACGGCATGCCCCATGAGCAAAGCTTGTTGCTTTGAATCGAGGCTGGAGAGCACGCTGCGCAACCAACTGGCATTGCTGACGCCGGTCAGCACGGCGTTGATGTCTTTTTCGTCACTTAATAGGGAGGTGATACGCGTGCCGACTTGGGACATAACTTCATCATCGATGCTGGAGGGACGTTGATCGACAATGAGCAGCGAGACGAAATACTTGCGCATCTCGCGCGCGATCGTGCCGAAGATCGTCTGCCGCGCCGCCATCGGGTTGAGGAATTTATGCGCCTCTTCGATGGTGATAATGAGCTGCTTCGGTTTGTCCTGCGGCCGCCCGGTCGACAGATAGCTCTCGGTTTTCATGACGTATTGATCGTGAATGCGGCGTGTCAGAATGTTGGACACCAACATGTAACAAAGAAAGCTGCTCTGCTGGCCGAATTCCAACACGATATGGATACCCTTGTCGATGAATTCCAAGATTTTATAGACTGCGTCTTCGCTCACCCGCTCTTGCAAAAAGTCAAATTTTTCCAAGCGTTTGAGTTTCCGGTGCAAGGCGGAAATCGATTCCGGATGCGCCCCGACCTCATCGGCAAAATCTTTGAGTGCTTTGGGATCCTGTTTGATCAACGCCGATAACCAATCACGGCCGTATTTATTCACGATGAGGTAGGCGGATTCGATCGCCGTCGGATTTAAATTGAGTTCATCGGATAGGGAGGCAATGTCTTCGACCGTGATCTGATTGTACGGGATTTTGACGTTAAAATCGCTTTGCACGCCCCGGCGCCGGGCCGATTCCGGATCGAGTGTGAAAATGGCCACCTTGCTACCAAAAAGTTGTTTCAACCCTTTGACAAAACTTCCCCGGCCGTTGCCGGCCTCTTGCGTGGCCTGCCAGCCATATTCGCTATGCATGTCATAGATCAGGTTCACGGCGCGATTCTTATGAATCAGGCCGGCCAGGACCAGGCGCGTCAGGAACGTTTTTCCCGTACCCGTTTTACCGAAGATGCCGTTACTGCGTTCAATAAACCCTTCCAGATCCATACAAATCGGCGTCTCCATATCCAGTGGCCGCCCGATATGGAAATAGCGTCCATTGCTTTCTTCGCTGCCGAAAATCCGGTTGACATCCTCTTCCTCGGCTTCACATACGACGGAGAAATGTACCGGGATGGTCTTGACCAAATGAGGTTCGCCGTTTTCCGTGCTGATGTTATCTTTTTCCGTCATCAGCAGCGGCCGTAAACAGACGGTGCCATAAGTTGCTGTGCCGTGCAACACCTGTCGCATGAGGTCCTCTTCCTCACCGGGCGGGTCCGCCAGGACCTGGGGATTGGTCGCGTCCAGCCGCACATCGGTCACCATGCAGAAAAAGCAGCTCTTTTCCCCCTCGATGACGACGAATTTGCCAGCCCGGATATCCTCCACGGAATACCACTCGTCCAGCTTCATCTCCAATCCGCCAACTAGTGATCCGTTGACAACGACCCCAACGCGCCGTCTCAGTTCCTGCATCATGCCTTGCCTTTTCTTATGGGAAGAGGGGATGGACGACTAATCTTGAATTCTCTGGAGGATTGATGAGAGCATTTCGTAATCGTCACCAATGAGTCTGACAAGTTCTTTGCCCGCTTGCACTAAAAAAGCGCGTTCGCCTTCCCGCACCTCGTACGCCGACCGGATGGCCCCGGCGATCAATTCGGCCCGCGGCGCTTTTTCGACGCCAATCAGAAATCGGAAAAAGCGAAAGTGCGAGGTCAGCCGCCGCACCTCCATCGGGCTACAGCTGTGGACAAAGCTATGCAGACGGGGCGGCTGCGGCGGCAGATGGTGACGTATCGTGCCTTCACACTCATATCCGATAATCACGGCTTCAAACTTCGTTTTCAGCAGTTCGAAGATCTGGGGTTGCTCGTCACGCAGTTCTTGTTCCGAGCGGTGGTAGGCGATCGCGAGCCGGTTCGGCTCTAGGCTATGAGTATACGCGTTAAAGACGACGGCGTAAATGGGTTCGCGTGCCTGCACTTTGATAAAACTGCCAAACGGCGGCGGATTATGAAGCAGCGAACTCTCGGCGATGAATTCGGTATTGCTACTGCCGATCACCTCGCCAATTTCCGTGTCTTCCATAGCTACACTGTCATCCTTCGTTTACGCATATTCTTCGGCGACATGGCGGCTCGCATCCCCCGACGTACCATTACCGTGGTGACCATTTCATAAAACATCTCGCGCTCGGCGCCACGCACCACGGCCTGCTGATGCGCTTCCGCCAACGCAATCGGATAGCCACTGCCCTTTTGGGCTTGCGTATAGGCGACCGTATGCACCAAATCGAGCAGGTCGCGATCGGCCGCTACCCATTGCGGAATTTCGATGCGTACCACTTCCGTACCGACATGTAAGTAGAAAAAACCGATGCGATGGGCGCCGTAGAATTCGAGGATACGGGATGCACTGTCAAAAACCAGGGTGCGTTCCCCCGGTTGCAGCACCTTTTCGAAGAGGCGTCGATCACTGAGTCCCTCGATCTCAGCGCACGGCAGTTGTGGCAGCTCGCGATAGGGACAGCGGTCACAATTGGGCGCGACTTCCGGGCAGAGGCCAACACGCAGCGCGTTGATCAGATCACGGCTGCGGGGGCGGCTGATATAGCCTGCCACAGGAATGCGTTCAAGCCGTGCGGTCTCCAGGCAGGCCAGATATTGCGCCAGTGTTGGCTCCTGATAGTCCAGCGGTTTGCCTTCCAACTGCCACAGAATCAGGCTTCCGTCCGCCAGGCCGCACGCGGGGTGGCCTTGGCGCTTGATGGTAGCCGCTTTCTGCGTCAGGCACTGAAACTCCATAATGGTTCGACGCATCCCCAAAATCTCGCCCGTCACCTGTACCCGCTGCCCCCCATAATCGACGTACAACTCATGATCCCGGTAAAACAGCGTAGGCGTACTGCTCAGCTCGGCTCGTTCTCCTGTGCCATAGGGCAGAACAACGGAGGCGATATTGACCAGAAACACCGCGACGACCTCATGGTGACTCGGCGCGATTTGTGACCCGTCAGTGGCTACAACCGTGATGGGTGTGGGAGACGCCGGCAAGGGAGAAGTGTGCTCAGGAGACTCCTGCATGCCCGCGAGTAACCACGACGTTTTACTTGCCGTCAGTTTTTCCACGAATGCTGAGAAACGGCCGGATTCGAGCTGAAGTTGTCCAAGTGCCGTGTCAAGGCGTTTCGACAGATCTTCCCACACCAGCTGATCCTCTACTGCCATATGGGCGATCTGCTGACTCACCTTGCCTAAATCGAGCATGTTCGTTCCTTTGGAAGCTGTAAGCTATTAGCTATTAGCTCCTAGCTCTGAAATCCTGGATGAGCGATGCCATGCATTGCAGGGGTGCGATCGAATTTAGCAGATTGATTATTGTCCTCTTTTTTAGCTTGTAGCTAACAGCTTATAGCTGATAGCTTATTATTCCCATTTGTACCGAATCGCGAGTTCATCGAGACTCCGTTGTTTACGGTGCCGGCGCTGCCGTTTCGGGCGCGATACAGGAAATTCCGGCAAGGTCAACGCATAGCCGAGTTCCTCGTGTAAGACAGTCTCGGGTAACGCCTCCAGCCTTACCTCAATGCGCGGATGCTGACGATCCACCCGCTTGGTAAGATGAATTTCTACAACCAAATTATCATTGATCCCCAACGCCTCACAGAGGGCATCCTGGGCTATTTTCAAACCGCCATCGAGGTCACGCCGCAATGCCGTGGTAAAATAGAACGTGATCGTCAAAGACAGAAAATGACGGCCAAGCTGTGCCAACACCTCGTTCGAGAGGCGTTGCCTATCCTGCCACGCTTCCACTTCCTCTGCAACTAGCGCTTTAAACTCCCGCCCGGCTCGTGACAGCACCCGCCGTCCGTTCACCGTCGCATACTGGTGGTTGACACTCGGAGGGACCGGCAACACCAGCGCCAACTCCTGCACCGGGGCATTCTCATCCACCCTTCCCCCTTCCTCCTACATTCCGCATTCCGCATTCCGCATTTCACGTCATCCGCCACTGCTTTGACATATGATCGTGACCGGCTGCCGGAGCATGGTACTCAGCTCCTTTTCCACCAGTTCCCGGTATTCCGGATCTTCAAGCATTTCACGATGAAAGTCATCACGTGCCTTGAAATTAATGGTCAACGTCCGATCCTGCAACTTCGACGGTCGGCTGGCGACGAGGACGGAGCCGAGAAACGCACTTTTGTCCCGGATGCTGGCGATAACATCCGGCCATAAGGCCTGCAAGCGCGCCAGCAGCCGCTCCTCTTCCGGGGTCGGCTGACGGCGTTCGCTCATGGGCAGTTCGGTCTGCTGTGGCGCCGTATCCTGGGACGTCGGTTCGGCCGCGTCCACAGCCGGTATCTCCTCGGCAGGTGTTGGCATCGCACGGTGGGGCTCGGTGGATTTCGGCTTGAAGAAATACTGGGTTTCACCAGCGGTGCGAATTCCCTTCAACTCTTTGATCTTGATAATCACGGGATACTGGCGCGTGACATCTCCCAGGATCAGGGCATGGTGCCGCCGTAGCCGCTTGACGTAGGACGCCATGGTTTCCTGATCGACGATGGCGCTTTTGCTGATATGGCGTACGTCGTCGTCAAAGGGGAGGTGGAGCAAAAAGAGATTGTCTACCTGGCGCAAGACGGTCTCATCGAGTCCTCCCACCATGTTGGTGACGAAGAAGCAGGTCATGCCCAGATGACGCGAACGGGTCACGATATACCCGATCGTATTGCGGCTGATGTAGAGGTGGGCTTCCTCGAAGAAGACGAACGGGAATCGTCCGGTGCCGCGTTGAATTTCGCGTTCGCAAATTTCGCGTAGAATATCGATGATGGCTTGCACGAAGCCCTGGCGAGACAGATTGGTCAGGCTCGATATATCGATGACCAGGGCGCCTCCCTGGCGAATTTTGTCATACTCCGCTTGCAGCGATGTCGCCTCGTCGGGATGATCGGCAAAGACCCCGGTATTGCGTGCCGCTTCCAAACGGCTGCGGATGGCGGCGCTCACCACCTCGTTGGGGGAAAATTCCAGGTCATCGGCCATATCGAGGAGATGTTGCATACCGATAAACGGCGCGGTTCTACCTTGCTGCTCATGATGCCAAGCCTCCTGCAACAAACGCGACATGCGATTCTCGAAATGCATGGCCGACACCTCGGGCAGCCCAAACCGGGTGAGCATCGTCACCAGCGGACTCAGGCCAAATTGCCGCACCCCGAGTTTGAGGTTGTCGCCGGCTTTGAGGTGGAGAATGCCTTTCTGCTGCACCTCACCCGTAAGCGCATCCATATCCTGTTTGGGCAAGTGAATATATTCGCGGTTCAGGTCGAACACCACGCACGGTGCGCCCGCATTGATCAGCTCCAGTAAGATCACTTTCGAGAGGTGCGATTTACCGGCCCCTTTGACGCCGGTCACGATGTTGACCTTTTCCAGGTAATGGCCCTCGATGTGAAAGGGCTGCTCGCGCAGGGTTTGCCCCAAATGCAAGGGATTGCCCAGCCTGGCGACACTGTTGGCAAATAATTCTTGATCCGACACCCGCGTGATGTCCACATCGCGTATCGGGATCCAACCGTCCCACTGGTCCCACTGCTGCCCCGTGAGCTTGCGAATTTTACTAATGGCCACTTTCAGGTTGCGCACGTCGCGCGACCCGAGTTCCTCCAGCGTTTCTTGTGCCTCGGAAAGATAGGTGAGGATTTCTGAGGATAGTGTCGGAGGTTGTCCGATAGCCAGTTGCAATTGTTGCTGGATCAACGACGGATAGGTGACCATGCGAAAGGCAATGACTTGTACGACGAGCCCTTCGCCGCTGTCACGCTCCTCGATACGTAAGGTTTCTCCCACGCGCAAGTCGTCCTCGCGGGGGTTGAAAATGAGTTCGACGATATCACCCCTGACTTGGTTGACCTGAATGCTCATAGGCGGGATGGTTCTCCTGGGAAGGGCGGCGTGATACTCGGTAGTTGCAGCACTCGGCCAAGGGACGTTTCGTGTTCGTCTTCCAGCTGACTTAGATGCGAGTGCCAGGTGTCATAATCCCAGATTTCCAGGCGGTCGTACATGCCAACGAGCACCGCATCTTCGTTGATGCTGGCGTGCTCCCGCAACTTGCGCGGAATCAAAACCCGGCTGGCGCGATCGATCTCGGTTTCGATCACTTCGGAGACCATGTAATGCATGAATAGGCGGCTTTCAGGCTCAGAAAGGCGCTGTTGTTGGTATTGCAGTAGGGCATACCAGTGTGGGATCGGGAAAAGCCAGAGACAAGGCTCTTGCTGAGATTTCACCAGCACCGCTTTTTTCAGTCCGGGGTTATCCGGCAACGCAAACCGTTCCCGCAGCGTTGCCGGAACAGCAAAGCGGCCTTTGTCATCGAGTTTGCAGGGAAATTCGCCAGCAAACATCAGGGTCTTCCTTGGCACCTGTGCATCGGCCTGGCCTGAGGCGACACATGTGCAAGGGCAGGCCCCTATGCCTGCCCTGTCATTCTAAGTAGCTGCGCGCTGGGGCCGCGATGACGTCTTAGAAACGGCTGCTTAGTCATCCGGCAGGAGCGAATCGGTCTCCAGGGACTCCTGTTCCAGAGCGACGCCCTCGAACAGATCCGCATCCGTTAGATCCGCATCCATACTGGCAGCCTGAGCCGTCGCCGCTAGCGCCTCGCTGGAGACTTGGGGCATATTGAGTGCCTGCCGAACATGCGCTTCGATGGTTGCGGCCACGGCAGGATTCTCCTGCAGGTAAGTTTTGGCGTTGTCACGACCCTGCCCGATCCGTTCGCCGCTATAGGAGAACCAGGCGCCGCTTTTACCAATGAGTCCGTGCTGCACCGCTAAGTCCAGCAATTCGCCCGCGGCAGAGATACCCGTCCCATACATGATATCAAATTCTGCTTGTTTAAAGGGCGGTGCAACTTTATTTTTGACAATTTTCACGCGCGTGCGGTTGCCAACGACTTCTTGACCCACCTTAATCGCATCTGCACGGCGGATGTCGAGACGCACGGAGGCATAGAATTTCAGCGCGTTGCCTCCTGTCGTCGTTTCCGGATTGCCGAAGAAAACGCCGATCTTCTGCCGCAGCTGATTGATGAAAATAATACAGGTTTTCGTCTTGTGGATGGTGCCGGTCAGCTTCCGCATGGCCTGGGACATCAGGCGAGCCTGCAGACCCATTTGTGGCTCCCCCATATCGCCATCGATTTCAGCTTGGGGTACCAATGCCGCCACGGAATCGATCACCACCATGTCGAGTGCGCCGCTGCGCACCAGGACGTCAGTAATTTCGAGGGCTTGTTCACCGCTGTCCGGTTGGGAGATCAACAGCTCCTCGGTATTCACGCCGAGGTTGCATGCATAGACTGGATCGAGGGCGTGTTCAGCGTCCACAAACGCCGCTTCACCGCCACTCTTTTGCACCGAAGCCACGGCATGCAGCGCCAGCGTGGTCTTGCCCGAGGCCTCCGGTCCGTAGATCTCGATGATGCGTCCGCGCGGCAAGCCGCCCACTCCCAGTGCCGCATCCAACGCCAGGGAGCCACTGGGGATGACCGGAATGTCCACCGCCTGGCTTTCGCCGAGCCGCATGATGGCGCCTTTTCCATACTGCTTTTCAATCTGACTGAAGGCCAAGCTCAATGCCCGTTGTCTTTCATCACCGGCGTCGCTCTTAGTCCGCTGTGCCATGCTTTATCTCCTGTCTCATGTGCTCGGAACGAAAGAGCTCACGGCTGCCGCGGTCTCGCGTTGCAGCATTGCCTGCAACGCCTCGGCGACCGTACGTACCCCATATAATTCTATCTCTTCTGCCAATGTCTCGGCCGTCGTACAGTTCGCCTGTGGCAGCAAGCAACGGCGAAACCCCAGCTTCGCGGCTTCCCGCAAGCGGGCATCGACATGACCCACGGCCCGGACTTCACCCGTCAGTCCGACCTCGCCGAAGATCACCAGATCCGGATCAATCGGTACATCCCGGAGGCTAGATGCGACGGCGGTGACGACGCCGAGATCGATGGCCGGTTCGTCGACGTGCAATCCACCCACCACATTGACGTACACGTCATGCGCTTGCAGAGGTAAGCCTAGCCGTTTTTCCAGCACGGCCAGCAAGAGCGCCATGCGTTGATGATCGAAGCCGTTGGCGACCCGCCGTGGTGTGCCAAAACCGCTCGGACTGCCCAGCGCCTGGAGTTCCACCAGCAGCGGCCGGGTGCCTTCCATACTGGCGACCACAATCGATCCACTGGCCTGTAAGGGACGTTCCGCCAGAAATAACTCCGACGGACTTTCGACTTCCACGAGCCCTGCCTGTTGCATCTCGAACACGCCGATTTCGTTGGTTGGACCGAAGCGGTTTTTTACCGCCCGCAGAATGCGATAGACATTGTGCCGTTCGCCTTCGAAATAGAGGACGGTATCCACCATGTGCTCCAGCACGCGTGGACCGGCAATGGATCCTTCCTTGGTAACGTGTCCAATAATAAGTACCGGCAGATTGAGAGATTTTGCCAGCGTCATGAGCTGTGCGGTACTCTCACGCACCTGGCTGACGCTTCCGGGTGCGGACGAGAGGTCGGCCGTAAAGACCGTTTGAATCGAGTCAATGACCAGAACACGTGGCTGCAAACGCGTGATCTGTTCTTGAATCACCTCCATAGAGGTTTCGGTAAGAATGTAGACATCCTGGCTGTGCACACCCAGCCGGTCTCCGCGCATGCGCAACTGGGTGGCCGATTCCTCGCCCGATATATACAACACCGCCTGTTTCGCGTCGGCGCGTTCACGGCTGAGGCCGGCGATCGTCTGCAACAACAGCGTCGATTTGCCGATGCCCGGATCCCCGCCGATGAGGACGAGCGAACCCTGGACGATGCCACCGCCCAACACCCGATCGAGTTCACCGATACCCGTCAGGAGCCGTTCTTCCTCATCACGCGTGACCTGAGCCAGCCGTAATGGTGACTGCTTCGTCTTCGTGCCTGGCGCCTGACGACCTTTGCGCGGCGCCACCACGGTTTCTTCGACGAAACTGTTCCATGCCCCACAATCCGAGCATCGCCCCAGCCACTTGGCCGTCTGGTAGCCGCACGACTGACAGGTAAACACACTTTTGGGCTTTGCCATATGAGGTATCCTTGGCTTAGTGTACCGTGGTGCGAATCAGGCCGGTGACCTTGCCACAGATACTTACATCCGGTACGCGGACCGGGGTCAGGCGCGCGTTTTCCGGCTGCAGCCGGATGCCATCGGCTTCCCGAAAAAAGCGTTTGACGGTCACTTCGTCGTCGAGTAAAGCCACTACGATGTCACCGTTAGCAGCGCCTTGCTGCGGCCGCACCAAGACGTAATCGCCATCCAGGATACCCGCTTCGATCATGCTGTCTCCTTCGACGCGGAGGGCAAACACGTCATCGCCTTTAACGAGACTGGGATCGAGTGTCAGATGGCCATCATGATTTTCCACCGCCAGGATGGGCATACCCGCCGTTACGCGTCCAAGAATGGGGACCGCAACGGCCTCCTGAGCCGTGGTCGAAACCACGCGCTTGACGTGGTCCAACATCGCGATACCGCGCGAGGTCCGCAAACTGCGATGGATATATTCTTTTTTCTCCAGCGCTTGTAGGTGTGCACGGACACCATTTGTCGAACTGATCCGGAGTGCTTCGCCGATCTGACGAATGCTCGGCGGGTAACCCGTGGTGCTCACGACGTGCTCAATATAGTCGAGAATTTCCTGCTGCCGCGCGGTCAGGGCTGGTCGCATGGTGTGTCCTGCCAAAAGGGAAAGGGTCAGAGCGCTGCACGCTCATACGCTAACTGCTCATATGAGTAATACTGCACATTTTGGCAGGTGTCAAGGGGGGGGGAACTCGGCTGAACTCAGGAAACGCGAGTCGCCCGATCAACTCAACTCGGCACTTGCGACGGTGGCCCGAGGGCGCCGTGGCGGACGCAGCGCAATGCTGGCAACGAGCTTATTGGGACCTGCGGTGTCATCAATGTCGACCTGCACATCATCGGTGCTGATATCGAGACGCTTCGCCATGATCGCAATGAGTTCACCCCGTAGCTCGTCGATGGCTCCTTGTTCGAGGCCATTTCGATCATATGTCAGGGCGAGCTTCAAACGCTCTTTGGCCAATGGGGCGCTGTCACCTGGCGTGACCTGCCATTGCCCGAGAAGCTTGGTCAAGAATCTCACAGTACACCCCCCTTCCACTTCATGTCCTGGTGCGGGAGAGTTATTTGAGGTTAAGCAAGCGCTTCAACCACTGAAGGAGTCCTTCGTCGTTTTCCAGCCGCAGGAAGGGCACGTCCTCGCCCAGCAGACGCCGGGCGATGTTCATGTAGGCGAGACCGGCCTTGGACGTCTCCACCTGCGTGGCCAGTTCGCCCTTGTTACTGGTCGTGACGATCGCCTCATCTTCCGGGATAATTCCTAGGGGATCGATCGAGAGAATATCGAGCATGTCAGGAATATCGAGCATATCCCCACGCCGTACCATCTCCGGGTGTAAGCGGTTAATGACGAGGCGAATGAGCGATTTCTCCGCCGCTTCTAACAGGCCAATGACGCGGTCGGCATCCCGAATAGAAGAGACGTGCGGGGTGGTAATGATAACCACCTCGTCGGCGCCGACGATGGCATTCTGGAAGCCCCGCTCGATGCCTGCCGGCGAGTCGATGATCGTGAAATCGAACATATGGCGCAGCTCGGCGCATATTTTTTCCATCGCGTCTGGGCTGACGGCGCTCTTATCTCGGGTTTGGGCCGCGGGGAGCAGGTGCAGCGTATCAATGCGCTTGTCCCGGATCACCGCCTTTTGCAAGCGGCAGCGCCCCTCCACCACATCGACGAGATCATAGACAATACGATTCTCCAAGCCCATGACGATGTCCAAATTGCGTAGCCCGACATCGGTATCGACGGCCACGCTCTTTTTCCCCAATGATGCCAGGGCCGCACTCACGTTGGCGCTAAACGTCGTTTTGCCAACCCCGCCTTTCCCAGATGTTACGGTGATAACTCGTCCAGCCACAGATTATCCCCTTTGTTGAAATGACCGGCCACGGTCCCACGCTTCGACCACGATGGCATTGCGCTCCACGCGGGCCATTTGCGGGACGGACACCGTTGTCGTTTGTGCCTCGGGCGGCCGAGCGATGTAGGCGGCGATACGGAGTTGGATGGGGGCGAGATGCAACGCGGCAATCACAGCGTCGGCGCGGTCGGGCACACCTGCATATGCTGAACCCTTCAGGGACCCCCAGACGAAGATGCTGGAGCCCGCAATCACCTCCGCGCCCGGGTTGATGTCGCCGAGAACAATGACATGGCCTTCGGCTGCGATTTTTTCCCCGGAGCGTACGGTCCGCCGTTCGATATGAAGGTTGGCGTGCGGGTCGAGCGGCACGGCTGGCATCATGGGGGGCCGGCGGTTTTGGCCAAGCGCTGCGGAAATCACCCCCTGCAAGGCCACATCGTAGCGTTCCAGCACGACGGTTAACTGCTCCATATCCTGTTGCAGCAGGGGGCGTTGGCCGACTTCGAGAAAAACTTGTGCGCCGCAGAAAAAGGTCCGCGATTGCTGCAGGTGCTCCTCCAGCTCAACCAGCAATTGCGGAAACGAGGTATCCCATTCCAGGCGCATGAGCAGTCCGTAATCGGTGCCTGAGAATTTGACGCGTGACGTTGACATAGGTCACCTTCACCATGCACACGCTAGCCCTGGAGCGTCCGGATGAGCTGTTCGACCTCCTCCTTGACGCGCCAATCCGCCTCCACTAGGCCTTTAATTTTGTTACAGGCGTGCAAGACGGAGGTATGATCCCGATCGCCGAAATCTTTGCCGATTTGCGGGAGTGAGGCGTTCGTCAGCGTGCGCGCCAGATACATGGCAATATGGCGTGCATGGGCAATTTCCTTGTTACGTTTTTTCGATCGGATGACACTGCTTTTGAGTTTGTAATGATCAGCCACGGCCCGTTCAATGTCGCTGATGGTGATCGGCTTGTCCTCGGTTTCCGACAATTCGCCAATCAGGGTCTGTACCAGCCCAATCGTGATCTCTTGCCCGGTCATGGACGTGTAGGCCTCGATGACGTTGAGTGCCCCTTCGAGCTTGCGGACGTCACCCCGCATGCGCCGAGCGATCAACCAGGACACCTCGTCCGGCAGCGACATCTGCATATAATCCGCCTTCTTTTTCAAAATGGCGGCTTTCGTCTCCAGGTCCGGCGCTTGCAAGTCGGCGACCAGGCCCCATTCAAAGCGGGAGCGCAACCGCTTTTCCAGCCCCACCATGTCTTTGGGCAACTTGTCACTGGTGAGAACGATCTGTTTGTTGTCGTTATGCAGGACGTTAAAGGTGTGAAAGAACTCTTCCTGGGTGCGTTCTTTGCCAATGAGAAATTGCACATCGTCGACCAGGATGAGGTCGTTCTTGCGGTAGCGATTGCGGAAATCATCCATCTTGTCGTGGCTGAGCGCCCCGACTAGGTCGTTGAGAAATTTTTCCGACGAGACGTAACAGGCGGCCATCTGCGGCTGGTTTTGCAGGATGAAATTCCCAATGGCGTGTAGCAGGTGGGTTTTGCCGAGACCGACGTCCCCATAGATGAATAACGGATTGTAGGTTCCTGCCGGATGCCGTGCCACCGCTAAGCAGGCCGCATGGGCGAACTCATTGCTGGAACCCACGACAAAGGTCTCAAAGGTAAAACGCGGATGGAATGCCGTCTGGCCATTGGCCGTCACGGCTCGTGGTGGCAGGCTATCCGCCTGCACCGGGGGCGCCGCACCCTCAGACGCCGTCTCGACCGGTTCGTGTACGATCAAGGCCACCTCGTACGGCCCACCGAGGAGTTGTTGCAGGGTCTGAACCATCAGGGCGTGGTAATGCTCCATCAGCCATCCACGCACAAACTTATTGGGTACCGCGACGCAGAGGGTGCCGTCCGTCAAGGACAGCGGTTGCAGCGGCTCGAACCATGTGGTGTATTTCGTTGCATCGACGCATTCCCGGATGACATGCTGCACCTTGTGCCAGATATAGTCGACATCGTCTACATGATCCTGGAGCGCCGGGTCAGACTGTCCGACAAGTTTGCCTTCGGCCACATTCCCGCCCCTATGTCTTACCTTCCTTGGCTTGCCATCTTGGGCTTGCCATCTGGCGTCTGAGCCGCGCCAGATGGTGTGCATCCGCATTTATAACGGCTAGAAGTACGAATGTCAACCAAAAATTTAGAATCACTCTTAAATAGTAAATTTTCAACAGGCTGTGGATTATTTCATGAACATGTGGAATACATATCGAAGGTGTTTTATGATGCTCCAACGCTTTGAAAAATCCATCCCTTTGCGTTTTCTCAGCATTTCAACGGTGTTGATCATTTCTTTTTCCAATTACCCTTGGCGTCTTGGATACACCAACCGGACCGGGCTGCTTGGCGATTCACATTTGCGAAAATACGACCGATGTCTCCCACTCTCGCCGGTGGCAAATTATTGGCGGTGGCAAGTTCCCGATAGAGTTGTTGGCGATCGCGGTTTTCTTGATTCCGTAGGGATTTGGCGCGGGCTTTATCTTGCAAGGACACCCCTGGCGCGGGCCGAAGGTCGAGCAGACCGTGGTTGTTTTCACCCAGGGCGCAACGGGCGAGCAACGACCGCAGGCTTGGAAAGCGTTTTTTCCGGGACGCAATTAGGCGGCGAATTGCCGGGGTCGTGATGTTAATGTTAATCCTTTGCGCCTCGGCGACCGCAGGGCCAAATGGCATGGGCACCTGCTGCAGACGTGGCCAAAGGTTGGAACTCTGCTGTTTGCCTGGGGATGTAGAGGGCGGTTTGGGGCCATCTGCAGGGGCGTCGCTTCGCACTTCTCGCTCGATTTGTGTGGCGGCATCCTCAATTTCTTCAATCGGAAAGTAGACGTTCACGGTAACGCAGGTCGCCATCAGCATAGCAACGATCAGTCCGAGCATAATCCGTCCGGTATGACGCATACCATTCTCCTTACAGGTGCATGGCCATGAGCGCGTGTACCATCCATGCGTGACGCTGGCAGCGAGATATGGGAGACGTTGGTCCCCGCACGCTTCGGGTCACAGCGGTGGTTGGTAACCCATGGATTGACTACTTTCCAACGTGGATTTTGGGATCCTCTATAGACTGCAGCCGCGATTTCAGTTGCTGGAGGAACTTGCGAAAGAGGATACGATTGTCTGGTACATTGTTCACGATCTTTGCCCCGATGCCGAAGGCGAGCGGGCGCATGAAATATTCTCGCCCTTTCTTGTCGTGATAGAGGCCCCGCAAGCGTAGGATATCGTGTCGCAGGGTGACGTCCGCACCAAATTGCCTATAAGGAAAACGGTGCGCACGATCCGTTTCAACCGTAGCGGAGCCGATGGTAAAAAGCAAATTATTGAGGGCCCGTAGCGTAATTTCCCGTTTTTCGCCTCGTTTTTCCTGCACCCTGAAGATGAGATGAAAGGCGGCTGGCTCACCGGCTGTGATCGTTAGGCCGTCGATGCTGAAGTGCAAGGTGCCGCCAATGTCTCCAATGGGATAGATGCGGGTGAGTTGGAACAGGCTGATCGGTTCCTCGGTCTTGAGTGGGCCCTGCAGCGTCGGGATGAGCGAGAAGAGATCACGGCCTTGCACATCGAATATCCGTATACGGCCGCCGGCAAGGTGCAGGGTGAGGGCGCCTTGGGTGTGGAGCTGGTCTCCCTGGAGCTGCACGCGCGGAAAATCTGCGTCCATGGTCCCGGCCAACGGTAGGGCGCTGGTATCGCGTTGCAACGCCCGCAGGTCGAGGTTGTGCAGGCGCAGGCGAAAACGTATCTGCCGCTGCGGCTGTAACAGATGATGGACCACCATCTGCTGCAAGCTGAGACGTCCCTGCAAAAGGGCCAATGTGATGTCATCCCGAAAGACGACCGAATCGGACTGCAGCACGAGGCGCGTGGTAAATCTGGGTATGTGCATACTGCCAAGACGCGCTTGGGCAATGCGGAGGCGCCCATAAGCTGCGTCGGGAAGTTCTGCCACCTTCGGCGCCGTTTGGGGTAGCGGATAGCGTATGTCGACAGGCAGTCGTAGGGTGACATCTTCCAGCGTCAGCGCACCGCTTTGAAGGTGAAATCCGTTGATGTCCACGTGTCCCTGCGCCCGCGCTGAGGTTGCCTGCCCACGTAGCTGCAGGCGCGCATCGAGCCTACCCTGTATACGGGTCGGGGCTTCGGCATTGGGTTCCGGCCCGGCCAGAAATGTCTGCCAGACCGTTTTGGCGTTGATGCGGCGCAGGGTGCATACCATCTCATAGTGTTGCGGTCCCGTCAGCTGGCGTACCTCACCTTGCAAGATAAGCGTGCCTAACTTGCCGAATTGCCCAGTGAGATCGAGTTCAAGGCGATCTGCCTGGATATGGTATGTCCCGTTCAAGGTCATGACCGGGGAAATCCGGTTTTGCTCGAGTGCCGGAAAGAAGCTCCCAAGCAGCAGAGCAAACGGCTTTAGGGTCAGGGTACTCTGCACCGCATAGCGATTCTTCCCTGGCGTCAGCGCCACGGTGGCCTGCAGCGCCCCGTTAATGTGTTCGCCGGCATACTCGCCCTCCGGGCTGCTGAACGCCATATCGTCGAGGCGCCAGTGCACCCTCAGGGATTGCGGCTGTTGCCGCGCACGCCATGCAAATCGAGCAGCTTGTAGCTCGAGACGCGTTCTGCCTTCGACCTGCCAGGCCTGATAGGGCGCGGGTAGCAGGATTGCGGCGTGATGCCAGAGCGCTGCCGCGCTCTCGGGTTTTAATTCGACCTGCATGTCATGTGCCGTTTGGGTCGACCATGCCCAGGTACCCCGTATGCTAACCTCCCCAAGACCCGGCATCGCGACCGTGCAAGGCCGTACGCGCAATCGTTGGTGTTGCATATCTAGCCGGCTCGACACGTTCACCTTGAGAGATTTATGCGCCTGCGTCGTGCCGGCGGTGCGCCAACGCCATGCTTTCGCCCGCAGGTGGGCCTTGAGCAGGTCAACGCTTGTGGTCGTCGCCTGCACCGGCAGCTTGCCCTGTAGCCCGTCGAGTCTCAGGCCGGCTTTTGTCCGGCCACCGATGTTGACATGAACCGTCTGCGCCGCGATCGCCGCGGTTCCGTGGACTCGCCAGCTACGGGCAGCGGACTGCAGGCGAAGGGGTAGCGTGCTCGATAACCGTTCGACTCGGATGGCGTCACCCGCCTGTAACGCGTGGCTCTGCATGCTGAGGTCGATCTGGGCTTGCCATTGTTTCGGCGTATAAGTGAGGTGCACCGGCGCCTCGCCGCTAAATGTTGTGAGTTGGACACCCTTCGCCTGCTGCCGTATTGCGCCCACGCTGATGTTGGGGGCTTCGATGCCGACGGTCCCATGCAACGACCAACCATCGCCCGTGGACTGGGCTTGCAGCGGTGCGGTGCTTGACCACTGCTGTAAGGTGGTTCCCTCAGCGGTCAATATCTGACTCTGCAGCTTCAACTCGACCTGCGCTTGCCATTGCTCCGGGGCATAGGTCAGACGCACGGGCGTGTCAAGCGTCAAGCCTGTCGCTGTCAGGTCTGCTGGCCCGCTGAGCTGCTCGGCCTGCAGATGCAGTGGACCCTGCAACGTCAGCGTGCCTTGGGCCAGGTTGCCCTCGATACGCATCTCACTGGCCAGGGACACATCGCGCATGGTTACATGCTGCACTTGTCCGTGTACCTGGGCCAGCGTGCCCTTCAGGGTACCCTGCAGCATCTGGTTGCGGAGTTCGATCTGGGCCTCTGCCTGCAACGAGCCCTGGGCCAACGTCCAAGCTGCAGGCAGGAGACCGGGCAAGGTCTGCGCCAGCTCTGGTAAAGACGGGCTGCTGGCGGTCAGGCGCCAGGCGCCTGACGGTTGCGAGAAGTCGAGGGATACACGTCCTGCAACATGCACGATGGCGGCACGCGCTCCGAGCATCGCATCGGCCTCGATCCATACCTCTTGCGGCTCCTGCTGGTGTACATCGGCTGCAATCTGTTGCACGATGTATATCGTATCCCCTTGGTATATCTGCAGGTGACCTTGCTCGATGCGGATACGCGCCACGGGCAACGCCATGGCCGCAGGAGCCGGAGGCGCCGGCGCAGGGGCTGGCGGCGGCGTACCACGCGTGTGCGCCTGCACGGTCGGGCGGAAAAGGATGGAGGGACGCGACTTGCTTGTTGAGTAGACCCCGCAGGCCGTAGCGCACTTCCAGACGCGGCAAGGAGATGGCTAATTGCCAACCCGGCAGCGGTTGCTGTAGGCGTACATCTGTCAAGGCGACGACATTCCAGGACGGGAAGGTGATCGCCCCAATCGTCATGTCCTGGCCACTGAGACGTTGCACGAGATCCTGCGCCAAGCGGGCCAGATGGCCACTTTTTTGCAACCAGATGGCGCCGCCCATGACCATCAGAACCAAGAGCAACAGCACGACAGTGATCGTGAGGAGAACGCGGCGCCAGCGGCGTTTCATAGCTCTTCCCTTAAGGGGAACACGACCGGTTTAGCGTTGCTCCGTGTGCTTCCCGGACGGTTCTGAGGTGATCTGCAACGTTCGCAGCCGGTTCAGGGCCGCAGCAACTTCTAGCGGGCGGGCCCAGGCGCGGTCACCCGCCAGATAGGGTTGGATGGCTTCCAGCCCGTGCTCGTGCACGATGGCTTCAGTCCGTTTTACAAGATAATGGATGGTTTGCCGATTGTCGGCCAGGTGATGGTAGGCATGCTGCAGGCAATCGGCGATATAGCGCGTTTGACTGGCGTCGACGATTTGTTCGACATGTGAGATGTCGATCTCCTCCGCACCGTACTGAATAGCGCGGACGCCACGCGCCCGTACCTTTTCCCGCCGGCCGCGCTGCGGTGAGAGACTCTCGTGCCGTACGGGACGAGGTTGAGGCGGCTCCCAGGGAGTGTCGCCTTCGGACTGGCGCTGTGCACGCGCCGGCCAGGCCGCGGCAATGGCGCGGGCTGAGGCCGTGACGTCCCGAGGATGAAAAGCGTCCATCTGCAGCACGGTATCGGCGACGTCGAGATAATCTCCCACCCCGCCAATGACCAACACCGATGAGACACCGTGTTGCGTGTACAGTTGGCGCACTCGATCAATGAACGGCGTGATGGGCTCTTGCGTTTTGGCGACGAGTTCCTGCATGCGCCGATCCCGCACCATGAAGTTGGTGGCGCTGGTATCCTCGTCGATGAGCAAGACGCGGGCGCCGACTTCGAGAGCCTCGATGATGTTGGCTGCCTGTGAGGTGGAACCGGAGGCATCATCGCTGCAAAACTGCGTGGTCGATTGGCCATAAGGCAGGTCGTCGATAAACGGCGTAATGGTCACCTTTTCCACGCGCCGTCCATCCTCGGCGCGGATTGCTATCGCCGCCTCGTCCGTGACCACCCGGTCCCGTCCGTCGCCGGGAATGTGGTTGTATACGCCTCGGATTAACGCCTTGAGCAAGGTTGACTTGCCGTGATAGCCCCCCCCCACGATGAGCGTCACGCCCTGGGGAATGCCCGTGCCGCGAACGCGCCCGGCGTGGGGCAGGTCGAGTTCAAGAGCTAGGCTCTCGGGCGTTTGCCAACGCACCACAGGGGATGACTGCAACGGCCGGTCGTCGTTTCCAGCTCGCCGTGGCAGTAGCGCATCGTCTGCGATAAACGCCACCAGGTTATGGGCCTGCAACAGGCTACGTAGCCCTTGCTGATCCTCAACCACATGGAGATGACGCGCCACCTCCGCCTGCTGCGACGCCCGGTAGCGTAAGCTCTGGTCAGCGATCGCCGGGAGCGTCTCGCACAACAGCGACATCGCCTGCTGGCCCAGCACCGTACGGCCCCGCGCCGGTAGACCGACGGTGAAACGCGCCTCGACATGGGTATCGCTGAGGGCGACACTGGATCGTGGCAGGACTTCCTGTCCCGGGACATCGATCCGAATCTGTCCGCTCGCGCCGCTGCCCTGGCGGGCGTGAGCACGTTGGTGTATGGCGCGGTGGAAAGCGCGGGTCAGGAAGTCGCACAGGGCAACGCGGCGTATGGGCGACGCGAGGCAAAAGGATGGAAATCCGGCCAGCGGCAGCGGCAGGAGCAGCCGTAACCGTGACGGAGCCGCGAAGGGATCGCCCTGGACGTGATCGATGCAGAGGATGCAGTCGTGGAGTTGGTACGTGCCACGCAGATCTTTGTAGGCGCCGTAGCCCCGTCCGTCGATGCGTTGCAGCGTGGCGATGAGCCGCTCCCTTGGAAATGCGGAATGCGGAATGCGGAATGCGGAATGCAGATTTTTTGCCATAGTCCGTCTCATATTGCAGATTATACGGCATCGTCATAACGGTGGGCGCCGCGTGCGAGCATGGTTTGTTCGAAGGCGTACTCGGAATGTACGCCGAGATTTTCGATGATGGTGCTGGCGGCAGATAGGGATGGGGCGGTGTTGACGGCACGGGCTAGGGCGGCGACTTGCTCAAAGAGAACGCGTGGCGAGAGGTAAAACGTGATGGGGTATATGGGAGAAAGGGGGACGGTGCGCGTACCGTCTCGGATCGTCTTGGTGCCGGAGGCGCCCCGGGCGCAGTCGACGGCAATGGCGCTGGCTTCCGTACGGACTTGTGTGATGACGTTTTGCAGTTTTGTGGTCACGGTTGGCGTCATCCCCCAGGCGCCGAGTAGGCCCCCATATTGTGCTGCCGTGCTGAGCGCGCCATCGATTTCTTGCGGCGTCAACTCGGCATCGCTGCCATAGCCAAAAACACCCCACAGGCAGGCATACTCGTCACAGAGTTGATTGAGAGCGGCCAACATCATGGCATCGGCCACCGGACTGCGCAGTCCGGGTTCGTGGCCTGCTGCTAAAGAATCGCCCCCAACGTCTATACCTATTAATAAATCTGCTTCGAGAGCCTGCATGGCCGAGCGCAAACCTGCCACGACGCCCGGCACGCCCTGCGACAGATCGATGAGCACGGTCTCGGTATTGTACAGGGCCGCGACATCGCTTTCGGCAAACCGCAGGCCCGTTGTCGTGGTTGTGTCAGCATTGGCCAACCACACCGTCGGCGCGAGCGGCTGCACATGGGTAACTTCCTCTAGCGAACGCGTTCCGGGCTGCGGATCATACACGAACCGCTCCCAAGAGAGTCCGCCCAAGACGCAGGAAATCCCGAACAACTCCAAGAATCGCGCTGTCGGGATCGTTCCCACAATATCCCCTCCACCCCCAACCCCAAGCACCAGCGCCTTTTTCTTCGTCCTCAGCATCTCCTCGAAACCAGAACCGTCCATCGACATCTGCCTCACCACCATTCCAATTGGTTTTTACCTTGGTCAGCTTATCCGACCCTGCTACAATCGCCTTAAATCTTATCTTTTTTTATTCCGCATTCCGCATTCCGCATTCCGCATTCGTCAGGGTATTGCCATGGTGGTGCCGGCGCTCAACACGTGTGAGGCCTGACTGGAATTTCATACGGCTGCCGTGAAGCAGCTGGGATATACAGATGCTCAAATTGCCGAGATGTTCATGGTCGTTGGACTCTTCAGCCATACCAATGCGCTCATGCACGAGCTGCGCATGAGTTGAGCACACACGGCGTACGTGAGACCTATCGACCTATGTTCGCAATTGTCAGAGCATAGCACACTCTGCGATTTGTGCTCTACTATATCATACAGGCAGGACGCGTCCTTTAGGCCGGGGAGGAAGTCAATGGTTCGAGGAACATGACGAAGCGGATCAGGAATATGGCGAACGCGCCTTTGACGTCCTAGCGGTCCACGTCGATATGGCGACGCTGGCGCAGCCGTGTCTGCGTTGGGCGGAGGAAGGCCCGAAGGCGCGCTGGATCTACATTTCTGAGGTGGAGGCGACTGACGTTACGGGAGATGACACCATAAGCTTTTAGCTCTTAGCGAAAAGACAGGAAGGCAGTACGGCAGACACGAGGACAAGAAGGCAGGGCCTATGAATTCGACCGAGTTGTGTTTTACCCCGGCGACCGAGCTGGCAGCGGCAATCCGTCGCCGCGATGTATCGCCCGTGGAGATTATGGATGCGGTGTTGACCCGTATCGAGGCCGCGAATCCGCGGCTCCATGCGTTTCTTGCCGTGGATGCTGAGCAGGCGCGCGCGGCGGCGCAAGCGGCTGAAGTTGCAGTGATGCGTGGGGATGCTCACGGCTTGCTGTTCGGCCTGCCCGTGTCGATCAAAGACCTGGAACCGGTTGCGGGTATGCGCTGTACATTCGGCTCGAAGTTCTTTGAGGCGAACATGGCCGAGTATGATGGCGCGGTTACCGAGCGGGTCAAAGCGGCGGGCGGGATTGTCATTGGCAAGACCAACACATCGCATTACGGGCACAAAGATATGTGTGATAATCTGCTCGGACCCCCGTGCTGCAATCCGTGGAAGCTCGACCGCACTTCGGGCGCCTCTAGTGGCGGGGCGGCTGCGGCCGTCGCGGCAGGACTGGGGCCATTGGCGCATGGCTCGGATGGGGCCGGCTCGATTCGCATTCCTGCAGCGCTGTGTGGCGTCTTCGGCATCAAGCCCTCATTTGGCCGAGTGCCTTACTGGCCCAATGCGGATATCTGGGCGGCACGGTCCCACAATGGTCCTATCACGCGCACTGTGTCTGACGCGGCCTTGATGTTGCGTGCGATTGCCGGCCCGGATGGGCGCGATCCGACCACCATCGACCATACCCCGGACGATTATGTCGCCGCGGTCGCGCATCCCCTAGAGGCGCTGCGGGGCTTGCGTGTCGTGTGGAGTGAGGATTTTGGCTATGCGCCGGTTGATCCGGAAGTGCGGCGCCTCGCGAAGGCAGCAGCCGAGCGTTTCACGGCGTTCGGTTGTCATGTCGAAACTGCAGATCCGGGCTGGGATGACCCGCGGGAGCCGGCAGCCGTTGCCTGGCATGTGTCGTACGCCGCGCGCATTGGCCATCTCTACGATGAACGGCCGGAGTGGTTTGAGCCGAGTCTGGCTGAGATGATTGAGGCCGGTCGGCGCACGACAGGTGTCGAGCATGGCCGGGCACAAGTCGCACGTACGGTGTTTTATCAACAGGCGCTGGCGTTTTGCGAGCCTTATGACCTGCTCTTGACCCCGCAGATGCCACTTGGGGCGTGGTCGGTAGATCAAGGGCCGCACGACATCGCTGGGCAGCCGACGCCCTCCATGTTTGACCGGCTCAATTTTACCTTTCCGTTTAACTTTACCGGGCAGCCGGCGGCGAGTGTACCGTGTGGTTTCACCCGTGAGGGCCTACCGGTAGCGCTGCAGATCGTTGGCCGTTGGCATGCGGATACGTTGGTGCTGCAGGCAGCGGCGGCTCTGGAACAGGCGGCGCCTTGGGCACAAATGCGGCCGCCAATCGAGGCGTAGGGGAATGGCTGGCGCTGGAAGGATCGGTTTGTGACATGCTACGGACCGGGCTTGAGCTGCACAAATCGATAGAGGGTCATGAGGATGATGATGAGACCCATGCCTAGACTGATGACCCATTTGATGTCGGTGATACGCCGGTCAAAGCTCGTCGCCATTTGATTTAAACGACTATCTATATCCGTGAAGCGGTTGCCGAATTGGCGTACCTCGCCGGCCAACTGATCAATACTGTTGCGCATAGCAAGCTGTTCGTCTTCGACCCGAGTGATGCGTTCGCCCAGCACGGCGACGGCTTCGCTGAGCTTGTCAACGCGTCCTTCAAGATCATGATTCATGATGGTCTCCCTGTCTGATTGGATACCTATTTTACCGGTTGCACTTATGCAACGCAAATCGTCATCTCCATGACCCATGAGAGGCAGACGGTCTCGGTGTGTATCGCTTGCCTGTACCTGCGTTCTTCAGGTGTGTTATCC
>CBCXVS010000049.1:0-31546 GCA_965178525.1 uncultured bacterium
AGGTCAATTCGTTTCAGGCTTTTGAGTTTTTATTTCAACAAGTTGTCGCCGAATCACGGGAGGAACTTCGGTCTAGAAAGACACTAAACCAGACCCCGGCGGCTCACCCGGCCATAAGTCGGTTTGAGACCGACAAGACCGTTGAGCACCGCCGGAATTCGGGGCTACAGGAGCACTCGGCGTCATGCCGTGCGCGTCATGGCGGTTGCCCCCAGAGGATCGCTTGGAGGATAGAGAGTTAGACGTTAATTGTCGACATAAGTGTGATAATATCATTCCAAGCCGAGAATAGAAGGAGTAAATCTGATGATCATCCAACGTACCGTTTACACTTCCCCGGTGGAAGCGCTCGTAGTACTCATCCGCTCATTGGTCGCCTACGAGCAACAGTATCACATGACCTCAGCTGATTTCTATGCGCGCTATCAGCAAGGCGAAATGGGAGATACAGCTGACGTCATCGAGTGGGCCGGGGACTACCAACACTACCTGCAACTGAAACAGGAACTCGAACAGAAGCTGGCAGCAGGATGACCCTTGAGAATTATGTCAGGCACGTTCGCCAGCTCATCCAGGGCATGACCGACGTTCGCATTGAGCGATACGACGAACAGCTGCTGTCAGAAACCAGAGGGAACCTTCGCATCCGGCTACGCTTTATTGACCAGGCGTTGTTAGAAATCAGCGAAGCGATCGTCCTCGTTGCGGGAGAACTCCAATGGCTCAGCTATCGCTATCATTACCACGAACCGTCTACCGGCCTCATGTTTCGCTATGATAATGCTCCCCATCACCCACAGGTTGCCAGCTATCCACATCACAAGCATCGAGGAGATGAGGTTCTGGCAAGTCCTCGTCCCTCCATCGAGCACGTGTTACAAGACGTACGGGATTTTCGAGACCGGGCAGGGAATCAAAGCTGAGCACATGTCAACTCATCTAATAACGCCCTAGCCTCCTGTAGGTCCGCTTCTCGCAGCAGTCAACATGACCTCCCCCATCGCTGTGAAACGACACTTGATGTTGCTCTTGATTCGTGCCAAAACCAGAATCGTCGCCGAGTTCGGGGAATTCGCCCTCCAGAAAGACACTGGAACTACCCGCATGTGAAAAGGGCGCGACTCCACTTGTACTCACACAGGCTACTGTTGCCCATACCACTCGATAATCGCGCCCCCATGCGCCGCCCAGACCCCTTGGCGGCGGCGCATCACCTGCAGCGCCTCATCCAGATAGCGGATGCGAAACGGCTGTCCCATGAGCCACGGATGTAGATGGATGACCAGGAGCCGCCCGCTCTGAGCGCCATCCGTGTACAAGCGCTCAAACCCCTCTTGCAGCAACTGACCATAGCGCGGCGTCCTGACGCGCCGCTCCCACAGGGCGTGGGCCTCATCCAATTCCAGCATCAGCGGCAAGGCAAAGAGCGCCCCTGCGGGCGTCGTCATGCGATACGGCTGCTCGTCGTTGACCCAGTCGCCAACATACCGGATACCGGCTTCGGCCAGGAGTTGCGGGGTCTGTGACGATTCGCCATAGTCCGGTCCCAGCCAGCCGATGGGACGTTGACCGCCAACCGCAGAGGCGATCGTGTCGAGCGTCGTGCGGATATAATCTTGCTCGTCTTGCGGCGACATGCGGCTGCTCATCATACGCGTCGCAGCCATGCCGTGGGCGATAAACTCACAGCCACGCTGCTAACAGTGTTGCACCAGATAGGGATAGTGTGCAGCCGTGAGTGCATCGATCGCAATCGTCGGCGGAATGCCATATTTTTCCAAGACGTCAAGAATACGAAAAATCCCGACCCGATGGCCATACTCCGGATGCGTCAAACGCGAGTAATCTGGATAGGGCCGCGGAATCATCCCGGCCGTGTGCGAGGCGGCCTGCACACTGTGCTCAGGGGGCAGCCATTCCGTGTGCTCAAGGCTGACGATGACACAGAGCGCTACCCGAGCCTGCTCCGGCCACGCCAGACGTTCACGTGTGATCAGAGGCGACCAAGCATAGTGCGGATGATCCATTCCGTAGCGACGTTCCGCTGGCATCGTGGTCTCCTCCCCTAAGGCAACGACGCGGCGTGCGCCACGGCTTGGTCATAATAGTTGGTCATGTAGTACTCGGCAATCTCGTCCGCCGTCGTCTGCCACACGCCCTCGTGCGACATGATATAGCGGAGGATCGCATCGAGATAGTGAATCCGGTGCGGCTGACCGATGACGAACGGATGCAAGGCGATACACATGACCCGTCCGCTTGTCTCCCCTTCGCGGTAGAGCTGGTCAAATTGATCCTTACACATCTGCAGAAAATCCTCGCCCTCAAAGTGCGTACGAAAGAGGGGGAAATCGTTGAGCTCGATCGAGTAGGGCACCGAAATCAGTCTCCCGCTTTTCACCTTAATCGGCGCCGGCTGGTCGTCATGCAGCCAATCGGTATGGTAGATCAATCCGGCTTCAGCCATGAGGTCGGGGGTGTGCTCCGTCCCCGAGATGGCGGGTCCGAGCATGCCTTTGAGCGGCTTGCCGGTGTGGCGTTTGAGGGTCTCGATACAATCTTGATAAAAGGCGCGCTCTTGGTCTTCCGAGTAGCCATAGAGATACCGCGTGTTATAGATGCCATGGCTCATAAAATCCCAGTCCCGCCGGACCATGGCCTCGGCGATCTCAGGATAATGTTCGAGCACCGCCAGATTGAGCGAGACACAACACCGGATGGCATAGGCGTCGAGCACCTCCAGCATGCGCCAGAAGCCAACTCGATTGCCATAGTCGCGGTAGCTATACTCCCGGGCATCGGGATAGGGCGTGCGGGGCCAGGGGTTGCGATGCCCTTCATCATCCGGCATATATTCGTAGTGTTCCACATTCGGCGCCACCCAGAAAGCGACGCGGGCTTGATTCGGCCATGTCAGGCGGGGCCGATCAATGATCGGACTGTAATCCACGCGATGTGGGGGTAATGACACGGATGCCTCCTTCCTTTCATGGGAGTCATGGGAGAGCCGACAAACGACCCGGCGCTGCAGAGCACTACCATAACGGAGATCGCAGCGGTGATAAAGTCCCAACCCGTTTCCCCTTCCGCGCGGTGACGCTTTTGGGTTGCAGTTACAGCGACATTGCGTCCATGATAAGCGATGCAATTACCCGGCTTTAACACTGCCCACCCATCGGCCAAAAGGAAATCATATGAACGACATCGCCTTCCAGTCAGCGGTTGAACTGGCACCCATGATCAAAACCCGGCGTATCGGTTGTCTGGAGCTGCTGGAACGCTATCTCGATCGGATACAACGCTACAACCCGCAGATCAACGCCATTATCGTCCTGGACGCAGAACGCGGGCGGCAACGGGCACAGGAAGCCGATGCCGCCCTGGCTCGCGGTGAGGATTGGGGGCCGCTGCACGGCGTCCCCATGACCTGTAAAGAATCGTACGACGTGGCCGGTTGGCCGACGACATTTGGCATGCCGGAGTTCAAAGACCATATGGCCACAACCGATGCGCTCGCCATCCAGCGGCTCAAGGCGGCGGGCGCCAATCTCTTCGGCAAGACCAATGTGCCGCTGCGTCTGGCGGATTTTCAGAGTTACAACGAGATTTATGGCACGACCAACAACCCCTGGAACCTCGAGCGCATTCCCGGCGGCTCATCCGGCGGTTCCGCAGCGGCCCTGGCTGCCGGTTTAACCGGCTTTGAAACCGGCTCCGACATCGGCGGTTCCATCCGCAATCCGGCCCACTTTTGCGGCGTCTTCGGCCATAAACCGACCTGGGACCTACTACCGCCACGCGGGCAAGCCTTGCCGGGCATCTTGGCGCAGCCAGATCTCTCCGTGATCGGCCCCATGGCTCGCAGTGCCGCGGATTTGGAGTTGGGCGTTCGGATCATGGCTGGACCCGATGACATTCAGAGCGCCGGCTATCAGCTCAACCTGCGGGTGCCGGCGCACACGTCTCTGGCCGATTACCGTGTGGCCATGTGGAAAAACGACGCCACCGCGCCCGTCAGCCAAGACATCGTCACGCGTGTCGAGGCGGTCGCCCAGGCCGTGGCCGACGCGGGCGGCAAAGTGGATGAAGACGCACAGCCAGCGCAGGTGCCGCAGCACAGCAACGACGTCTACCAGACCTTGCTGCAAGCGGTCATGGCATCTCGGCTACCGGCGGACACCTATGCCAAGTTGCAAGCCGATGCCGCCGCCCTCGATCCCGACGACCGGAGTGCGCACGCCAAGACCCTCAGGCGGCAGGTCTCATCCTTTCGGGACTACGCCATCGCGAACGAAACGCGCACGCACTTGCGTTGGGCCTGGCATGAATTCTTCAAGACCTATGATGTGCTGATTGCGCCGATCATGGCCACGTCCGCGTTTGCGCATGACCACCGGCCTTTTTCTGAACGCACGCTGCTGGTCAATGGTGAGCCGCAACCCTATTTTCAGCAGCTCTTCTGGCCGGGTCTGGCGATTTGCTCCTATCTGCCGTCCACGATCATCCCCACCGGACCCGATGCGGATGGTCTACCCATCGGGGTGCAAATCATCGGGCCGGAGTACGGCGATCTCACCACCATCGGCTTTGCGAAGCTGCTGGAAAACGCCGGCTTTGCGTTTACCCCACCGCCCGGCTATTAAGCCTCTTGCGCCATGCTGGCGTCCCATCTCTAGGCCATGATCAGGCCTTCTGGGACGCCCCCGCCCCATCAAACACACACGCCATGACCATGGGGTTGCAACCGAATCGTGCGGAGTCGTGTTTCAGGCAATGAACGCGATAGGACGCGGTCCAACAGCACGGAAAGGAACACCCATGGCTATGTTCATCACCCGATTGCAACGACATGGTGTCGAGTTCACCGCCCTGCTGGTGGTGTCGATCTGGGGCGTCAGTTTTCCCTTTCGTAGGGCCGCCCTGGCCGAGTTCGATGTCCTGCCCTTCACGGCCCTGCGCTTTTCGGGCATGCTCGTCCTCACGTGGGCCGTGTGGTTCTGGCGCCGTCAGCAGACCGGGGAACGCTGTCGCATTGCCCGCGCAGATTGGCCGTACCTGATCGTGTCCGGCGTGTGTGGCTACACCTTGTATCTCCTCGTGGGTCTCGTGGGTCTCGACTATACGACGGCCTTCTCCAACACCCTACTGCTGGCGACAGCGCCTCTTTTTGCCGCCCTGCTCCTCTGGGGACTCCGCCTCGAAGCGCTTAGCCGTCCGCAGTGGGTCGGCATGGCGCTGGCCTGGCTCGGCATCGGAATTTTTGTTGGCGAGAAGGTTCTGACGGGCCTGCAAACGGCGAGTCTGGGTGATCTGCTCAGTCTGGCTGCCGCAGCGGCCTTCGCGATCTATACGGTAGTCAATAAGCGGCTCGTGACGCGCTACGCCTTGCCGGTAGTCATGACGTATACCGTGACGATTGGCGCCATTCCGGCGTTGCTGCTGTCTCTCCCAGCGCTTCCCAGCCAAGACTGGAGTCAGGTGACACGGCTCGGCTGGAGCGCGCTGGCCTGGAGTGTCGTCATTGCCGTCTATCTCGCCTGGACCCTGTGGAACTGGGTGATTGCGCGTCTAGGCGTGGCCCGGACGGCGGTTTTCCTCTACCTCGTGCCACTCATGGGTGGACTTGCCTCCTGGCTATTGCTTGGTGAGGGGTTGGGGATCACCAAGCTGGCAGGCGCTCTGCTGACGCTAAGCGGGCTGGCCTTGGCGCGACACACGGTGAAGGCGCCGGCAAGGCCGGAGGAACATACGCGGGTGCGACAGGGGCAGCCAGTGGAGGCCGTGAGGTAACGCCGCAGAGCAGCATAGGAGACGCACACATGAAGGGAGCCAGTGCGATGCATCCGCAAGACCATTACCGAAAGCTTGAGCAGATGTACCGATCAGGACCCATCAATGCGTATTATCAGCCCGTCCTACACGTGGAAGAAGGACGTGCCGAGGTTATCATGCCAGTCCGCCGTGAATTCTGGCACTTCGCCGCAGCAGTCCATGGGTCCGTCTATTTCAAAGCCCTAGACGATGCGGCGTATTTTGCGGTGAACTCACTCGTCTACGACGTGTTCGTCCTCACCGTGTCCTTCACGGTGTACCTAACCCGACCGATTTCGCAGGGCGAGATGCGCGCCACGGGTCGGGTCGTTGATGGGCATAAACGCCTCTATGTCGCTGAAGCGGAACTCATGGATGCTGAGGGGCGACGCATCGCTTGCGGTAGCGGTACGTTTGTGCCTAGCCACAAGCCCCTGTCTGTTACAGGCTACCACTTAAAATAGAACATGGAGACAGTGGTCCTGACGAAGTAGGCTTATATCGAACGCAAGCGGGAGGCAACGACTGCAGGATACGGGCTACTTCTGATGCATGAGAAAAGACGTGACAACGGCATGATGTGAGGGAGACCGCCCTATGACCGCACAATTCCTGATGCAAATGTCAGGTGTCCCGGGTTCGGGGAAAAGTACCATCGCCCATGCCATCCACGGTCGTACGGATGCGATCGTACTCGACCTGGATGTGTGCAAGAGCGCCGCCCTCGAGAGCGCCGTGGATATGGATACCTCCGGCCGGGTCGCGTATGAGACCTTATGGGAGCTTGCCAGGTTGTTACTGGCTCAGAGCTTTAGCGTGATACTCGACAGCCCGTGTCGCTTCCAATGGATTCTCGATGCCGGTCTTCGGATCGCTCAAGACACGGGCGTTCGTTACCGCTATATCGAGTGTATCACGGAGGATATAGCCGAAATCAGACGCCGGTTGCAAAGCCGAACGCCTTCTCGGAGCCAACTCCAGGATATCGATAATCTCCCGGCTAGCCTGGAAGATGGTCTAGACCGAAGTTCCCCTGGCAGAATAGGCGGAGGGTTAAGTAGATCAACAGGTTGGCCCAATTCAAAAGTCCATTTACATGGGAACAATCCAACCTCCTGAAACGACATGGCTTATGGTCATACGTTTGCAGACGATGTCAAGCCCATGTTGCAGAATAGGAGCGAAAATTTTGCGATTTACATGGGACCAAAGGTCAATTCGTTTCAGGCTTTTGAGTTTTTATTTCAACAAGTTGTCGCCGAATCACGGGAGGAACTTCGGTCTAGAGACGCTATCAGGAGAAGAACGCTTCCGTTACTGGATGCGCCATATGAAACGGCCAACGCACGCCTATCTCGCCTTGGACACGTCCCGGCCCGTCGCCGATTGTCTCGTGGACGTGATGGCCTTCCTGCCCATCGAGTAGTCGGCGTACCGAAATCAGTGTTGAGCTACCCGTGTATCCACGTCGCCTGTGAGCTGGAAGTCCTGGAGAAAATCGCCTCGGCTGGCAACTTGACCGTGGTGCTTGGGGAAAAAGGATTGGCCGAGCGCATGGTCACGTTGCTGTAATCGCAAGGCCCCGGTACGAGACATCGTCTGGGGCCTCTTTCGGAAATGATGAAAATCGGGGCCGCGAAGGACGCGAAGGGGCGCGAAGCGAGAAGGTTACACGAGGACACCAAACCCCGATTTGGTACACAACTCGATCCGATTGCCATCGGGATCATTGATATAAAAGGCGCGCTGGCCGTCGTGGCGGGTTTGAATGTCCGTGGTGTCAATCCCCTTGGCGATCAGCGCGTTCCGAGCCGCCTCGATATCGTCCACTTCAAATGCCGTATGGTGCGATGGCGTAGAGGGAGCTTCCGGATTCTCAATAATGTGCACCATGGCCCCACTCGGAAGCTGCAGCCAGTAGAGGTGGTCACCGTCGACCATCTTTGGGATCTGTTTTATGCCGAGTATCTCCTCGTACCACTTGAGCGCGGCGTCCTTATCCTTCACGTTATAGGTGATATGGTTGACGCTTTTCAGTCGGATATGATCCTCTAACATAGAACCCTCCGGACCGGTGCAGGTTGCCTCACTGCAGGGTACGCAGTACCTGTAAAATGTCATCGTTCGGGATCAACTCCCGCGGCGCCGTCACTTTGGCAAAACGCACCACGCCTTCCTGGTCGATGACGAACCAGGCCCGTTTGGTGCGCATGTAAATGGGAATTTTCTTGGGGTCTTCGATCATTGCAGGGTCATCATAGAGCACGTCATAGGCCTTTGAGACCCGACGCCGCATGTCGCTCAACAAGGGATAGGTCAGCCCGAGCTTTTCCGCCCAGGCGATATTGGCATCATTGAAATCCACACTCACGCCCAGAACCTGGGCATTGACGGCCTCGAACTTGGGCAGATCAAGTTGGAAGGCCACGGCTTCCTTCGTTCAACCCTTGGTGAAGGCGCCGATGTAGAAAAACAGGACAACCGGCTGTTTCCCCAAATAATCGGCCAGCTTCAGCTTTTCCCCGGTAGTGGATGGCAGCTCGAACGGCGGCGCTTTGTCGCCAACCTGGAGCGCGAACCCTTGGCCGACCCCAAAGACGAGCAGCATGCCCGCGATGAGCAAGGCCATGATGACGTTCTGCGAGCGATATCGCATCTGTGTGTCCTCCTCTGTCCTTTCATCCTGATGACGTTCCCAAGAGCGCTTGGATGTATGCCCGAAACGCCGGAGCGTCAAAATCGACGCGGCCATAACCGCCGGCCACAACCGAGCCTTGACGGTCTACGATATAGGTGGTCGGCACGCCGCGGGCGCCAAATTGCCGCGCCGTCTCCATACCGGCATCCACCACCATCGGCATGGTATAGTTGTGTTTAGCCCGGTAGCGCTTCACGGCGGACATCCCGCCGCCATCAATGGAGATCGTGAGCACCACCACCTCTTGGTCCTTCAAGGCCTCGTGTGCCCTCTGCACGGAGGGCATTTCGCGTCTGCAAGTGCCTCACCAAGTGGCCCAAAACCGCACCACCACGACTTTCCCCTGCAGCGTCGCCGAATCGATGGCGTCACTATCGACGCCAGGCAAACGAAACGACGGCATCGAAGCCCGCTGGCTAGGCGCAGCCAGACCGGCAGGCGGCGTGGGCTCAGCCCACGCCATCTTGACATACCCCAGCATCAAACACAAACTCACGATGCCGAGCGAAACCCAACGCGGTGTCCTCGTCCTGCGGTTTTTCACGGCGTAACGTCTCCTTTCGTGTTAACGCAAGTGCGGTTTGAACCATCCGATCACCCGTCCCCACGTCAGCTTTACCGCACGTCGCCCTCTCTTGGTGTGGTACGCTTTACAGCGCCATCATCGCGCGAGCCCCTGTGCCGCGATGGAGGTCTTGCCGGTGTGGCGCGAACAAACGCCGGAGTGGTTCGCTGTAGAAGAGAGGGTTGACGGCATGATCAGATCAGTGGTCTTTACGGGAACAATGTCATGGCTACGGATATTCCTCGAAAAAAAATGTATAACGACCTCGGCGCGATCCGATACCTGACGCGGTCCGTGATGGCGCGGTCCCATTGAAGGAACGTCCATGTTATGGGAACGGATGTTTCTTTGGCGTTTACGCCGGGAAATGGAGCACTGGGAACAGACAGGGCTGTTGGATATCGAGACGCTCCGCCAGCTTCGCGCGTCTTATGGCTTTGAGGCGTCCTCGTCCGCTCCCGCCGCCGACCAAGCGCTTGGACAGTGGACCCGTTGGGTGCTCTATCTGGCGATTTTTACCTTTTTAGCGGCATTTTTCTCATTTGCCAGAAGCCAAGCGGTCGCGCTCGGACCGCCGTTGCGCGTGGGCGTGCTCTTTCTCGGGAGCATGGTGGCGTTGCTCACGGGCAGCATCATTCATTCCCGACGGCGCATGGTTGGCGTGGTGCTCTTCATTTTGGGCATGATGCTACTACCCACGACGTTTTTCTTCGCCGTCCACTACGACACGCTCTGGACGTTGAGCGCGCCGTTTCTATGGTGGGGCGGGCTGGGTCTCCTGTTAAGTGTGGGATTTGGGCCCCTGGCGCAACATTGGCGCGAAGAGGGCCTGGCCATGGCGGCATTGCTGAACGGTTTGTCCGTGCCTTTCCTCTGGGCTTTGCATCGCGATTCGGACCTGCTCGTCTATCCCACGGCCGCTGTCATCCTGGCTCTAGCCGCGCAACGCTGGCGCGCCGCCATGCCCAACACCTGGCAAGCCGTGTGGGGACGTCCCCTCATGATCGTGGGATATGGACTCGCCATAGCGGCGTGTCTATGGCCTGCGGCGATGCGTCTCTATGGCACGGCATGGTCGGCATCGCTGTATTTTCTGGCCGCTCTTTACTTTGTCATGGAGGTGCGAGCGGCGCCGCACCCGGTGACCATGGCGCCTTTTGTGGTCACATGGTTGGCGGGAATGGGCGCGCTGTTGCTCGTGTGGCAGGTCGCGTGGGTATTTTACCCTCTGGTGTGGCTGGCCGCGATCATGACGTTGCTTGGCGTCAGCCTGCTTTTCTTTCGCCGTCAGCTGCAGGCGATGCGCGCGTTACTCGACACGTTACAGGCCCTCGTATGGATCAGCTCGATAGGTTTTTGGCTCTTGCAACCCGACCCCTTCCACGCCTCCGGTCTGCAGACCATGACCACGATGGGGTATGGCGCCCTGGGTCTGGGGCTCTATGCGATCGCGTTGACGCGGACAGCGCAGCGGCTGCGGCTGGCCTATCTTGGCGCCTGGAGCCTCATCGCGGCGTTTCGCCTGGGCAGTCTCGGCAGCGCGAGTCTCACCCTGGAGCATTATAGTCTCTTGTCAGGGGCGTTGCTGCTGCTCAATGCGCTCGCTTTCGCCCACTCTCGGCAGCGCGAACAAGCCATGGTGCCGGCCGTGGCCCTGCTGGCCATCCCATCCCTGGCGCTTTCCTGGGGCGACGGACGGGTGATACGCACGGTGTTCCTGGCGCTGGGCGGCATTGGACTCATCGGCGCCGGGGCGATGGCTCGGAACCGCTACTATTTGTTGCTGGGCACTTTGGTACTGGTGCCGGCCATTGCGATCAAGCTGACCATGGAGCTGGAATACTTGGGACTTCCCCGGTTTGCCTGGTTTGCTATCTTTGGCCTGTTGCTCGTCGCCGTCGCCTGGTTTTTGCAGCGCTTTCACGGCGCGGCGCCCCGTGCATCGACGTCTACCAAGCCACAGGCAAAGTCTTAGCGATATGCCCCCCTTTACGAAAGGGGGGCATTCAGGCAACGGTGTCCCATGCAACCGCCATGATCGAGAACGGCATGACCCTGGGTAAAAACCTTAAACACCTTGACATACGAGTGATCTTTGCTAGCATGCCTCCCCGATACAACGGTGCAGCCCGGGCTAAACATAAGGAGGGATGGACATGAGAAGGCGGATGTGGAGGCAGTTCGGTATCATATTGGCAATGCTCGCCTTCATGCTGTTCGTGAGCCATCAGGCGCTTCCGGTGGCGGAGGCGCAAAAGACGTTCAAGCTGAAATTTCAAGCGAGCTGGCCCTCGGGCCTGACGATCTTCGACAATTTCAAGATGTTCGCTGAGAAAGTGGAGAAGATGTCGGCAGGACGGCTGCAAATTGAGCCGCTACCGGCGGGGGCTGTCGTCGGCGCTTTTGAGGTGCTCGACGCCACGGCGCGTGGGGTGATCGATGGCGGTCACACCGCCATGGGCTACTATACCGGCAAGCACTGGGCAGCGATTCCCCTATCGCACGGCCCGGTTTTCGGCATGGACTTCATCGATTTCTACGGATGGTATTGGGAAGGCGGCGGGATCGAACTGGTGAACGAGTGGTATCAGAAAATCCTGAAGCTGGATGTGGTCAGCTTTCCGGTCGCTCCAGTTGGCTCCCAGGCTCTGGGCTGGTTCAAAGAGCCGGTGAAGGGCTGGGAAGATTAGAGTTGTTCCTCAATAGCATAAGATCAGGTTCCCTAGCCCAGCCCAGATGCCCACCGAATCATCCTCAAAGTGATCTTTGCGGTTGCGGAAACGCTGCACCAAAATGTTGAAACGCTTCATACCGCCGATGGCATGTTCGATCAAGATGCGAACTTGACTCACGGCATAATTCGCCGCCTGCTGCTCCGCCGTCAATTCTGGAGTCGGATTCGTCTTGCTCTTCCGGGGTTTCTTGTGTGGAATCTCAAGCATTTCGCCTTTGTAGTCCGACTGAATCCCCTGATAACCCAGGTGCACCCAAACTTCTACGTCACTAAACCGGTCTAAGTCCGGTGGGAACTCTTGTTTTAACATGCTGTAATCATGGTTGTGACCACTAAACGTACGGCCCAGAAAGACGATCCATTTATCCGGCATCGACATCACTGTATTTTTCAGCGTATGGCTTTTTTTTACCACTATAGTGTTCACGTTGGGTCGTCTCATCTTGTGACCGGCGATAGCTTCTTTCAGTCGCATCAATAATCAGTTGATCCACACCTGACAACGCCTCCCTCAACGACTCTGGGGTCTTCAACTCTCGATAAGGCATGAGGTCTAACTGCACTAACGTGTCATACAGGATGGGAGAGAGCTTATGGAGATTTTCATTCGCTTTCGAACGTACCATACCAAATTGTGCACCAAGAACATCAAACGTCGGATACGTCTTGTAATAATATAGAACGAACAGGAGTTTGTCTGACAGAGTGGGTAATTTGCCTTTGATACCTGCACCCGGCTTTCGGCTGCGTTTGCCAGCTTGGACACCCTCCTCATAGCGTTTTTGCTGAGCCTGTTGATAGACGTGGCTGAAGGCGGGCAGCAAGAAGTCAAATTGCGTCTGAGACACACCGGTTAAGGCTTTCATCTGCCGATCATCTCGGATAACCAATGACCTGGCTGGGCTCCCTCCATCGTTTGGGGGAGGATAGCCTACCTCATTAACTATTGGGGAACAACCCTATTTTAAAGGGTACAAGATTCGTATCTACGGCATCGGCACCGATGTTTTTAAAGAGGCGGGCATGACCGTCGTGACGTTGCCTGGGGCGGAAATCCTGCCGGCGGCGGAGCGCGGCGTCATCGATGCGGCCGAGTGGGTCGGCGGTATCGAGGATTTGAAACTCGGCTTCTACAATGTCTGGAAGCACCACTATACACCCGGCATGCACGAGCCGGTCACGGTCTCGGATCTCATCATCAATAAAGCCACCTGGGACAAATTGCCGGACGATCTCAAAGAGATCGTGAAGGGCGCGGCGCAGGCGGTCTTCTTCCGCTGGTGGGTACGCTGGCAGAAACAAAATGCCGAGGCGTACAAAGAGATGGTCGAAAAGCATGGCGTGGAGGTGCACCGGACGCCGGATGATGTCCTGCAAACCTTCCTCAATACCTATGACAAAATTTTGCAGAAAAAAGTCGCAAGCGACCCCTTCGTGAAGCGCGTGGTGGAGTCGCAGAAAAAGTACGCCGGCTTAGTCGTACCCTATCGGCGCTCGACGTGGCCGCCGTATCAATTCGCCAGCGATCATTACTGGAAGGAGTAGATCTACCTGAAAAGTGAATAGGTCCTCAGGGCGGCGGCGATGGCCGCCGCTGGCGGGGCGGGCCTGCGAGCCAGCCCGTTTCCTGAGGCGGCTGACGGATTTCTCAAGGCGATGTGGAGGTGTGCATGGCTATCGATCGAATGGATAGCCCTCCCAGGTGGTTGGTCAGCATGGTGAAGGTTATTGACACCGTCATTGGCGAGTGGTCGGGGCGGCTCTTTGCCTGGCTCGTCGTGCCGATGACGTTCGGCCTGTGCTATGAGGTCTTTGCCCGATATCTGTTCAATGCCCCGACCATCTGGGCCTACGACGTCACCTACATTTTGTACGGCTCCCATTTTATGCTGGGAGCGGCCTATACCCTGTACAAAGGGCAGCATATTCGCACCGATATGTTCTATGAAAACTTCTCGGTACGCTGGAAGGGCATCGTCGATGGCGTGCTATACTTGGTGTTTTTCTTCCCCGGCATGATTTTCTTCATGACCGCCGGCTGGGCCGAGGCGGCGCATGCCTGGGATATTGGGGAGCGCTCGGACGCCAGCCCCTGGCGGCCAATCATTTATCCGTTCAAAACCGTGGTGCCCGTGGCCGCCATCCTGCTCTTGATCCAGGGGCTCTCAGAGTTTCTCAAAAGTGCGTATGCCGCGCTAAAAGGCAGGGCGTTATGAGTCCGGAAATTCTTGGCTTAGTTCTCCTCGGGGCCCTCATTACCGGCATTTTTCTCGGCTTTCCGATTGCCTTTACCCTGATTATTCTGGCCTTTGTGTTTGGATCGATCGGTTTTGGCGCCAAGTTGGTGTCGTTTCTGATGTTCTTTCAGACCTGGCAGCTCATGAAAGAGGAGACCCTGGCCGCTGTGCCGCTCTTTATCTTCATGGGGCATATTCTCGAACAGGCCGGGCTTATGGAGCGTCTGTTTACGTCGTTTCAGTTCATCCTGGCGCGGGTCAAGGGGTCGCTGTTTCTCGGCGTCTTATTCGTCTCCACCATCTTTGCCACGGCCACCGGGATCATTGGCGCCTCCGTGACCGTCATGGGCCTGCTGGCGGCGCCCGCGATGATGCGCAGCCGCTACGATCCGGCCATGTCCGCAGGGGTCATCACCGCCGGGGGATGCCTGGGGATCCTGATTCCGCCAAGTGTGTTGCTCGTCGTTCTCGGCCCGGTGGTCGGGGTGTCCGTGGTGCAGCTCTTTGCGGCCGCCCTCTTACCGGGTGTCCTCCTGTCGGGCCTCTATTTTGGCTATACCTTCATCCGCTGTCAGCTGAATCCCAATTTGGGCCCCCCGTTACCGCTGGATCAGCGTCCGGAGTCGTTCTTCGTGATCATTAAAGAACTCTTCCTCGGTATTGTGCCACTGGCCGTCGTCGTCTTCGCCGCTCTGGGCAGTATTATTGCCGGTCTGGCAACCCCGACGGAGGCCGCCGCCATGGCGGCGTTGGGAGCACTGCTGTTAGCCTTGGTCTACGGCCGCTTGACTTGGAGCATGTTACGCGAAGCCACCCTCAGCACGCTGGCGACGTCGAGTCTCGTGCTGTTCCTGGCCGTCGCCTCCAATATCTACGGAGCGGTCTTTGCCCGGCTTGGTTCGGCCACGCTGATCACCAATACCCTGTTGGCGCTGCCGGTGTCGCCCATGATCATGATCATCATCCTGATGGTTGTGATCTTCATTCTCGGCTGGCCGCTCGAATGGCCGGCGATTGTCCTCATTTTTGTGCCAATCTTTCTCCCCGTCGTCAGAGAGCTGCAGACCGCCGGCAACCCGATCCTCCCCGGCGTTGACATGCAGCCGACCCTGGTCTGGTTCTGCACCCTCGTGGCGGTCAATCTCCAGACCGCCTTTCTCTCACCCCCGGTGGCCATGGCCGCCTATTATCTAAAAGGCGTGGCCCCGGAGTGGGAACTGAGTTCCATTTACAATGGCATGCTGCAGTTTATGATCCTGCAGTGCATCGGCCTGCTGGTCGTGCTCTTCTTTCCGGAAATTGCGCTGTGGCTCCCTCGGATCATCTTTGGTGGTTAAGACGTATCCGGCCAGAAGTCAATGCGGAATGAACACGATTCTTCATTCCGCATTCCGCATTCCGCATTCCGCATTCGAATAAGGAATCTTGGCAGTGGATTATAGAAAAGTCATTAAGCTTATTGCCGTCTGGCAAGTTCTAGGTGGTGTTCACGGACTTATCACCTTCCCACAACGCACATCGTACTTTCAAGGTGTCCAAGAGACAAGCTTAATTATCGATTATATATTTATCGCCGTTTTAATCATAAGTATTGTGTCGGGAATATTACTTTTTTTGCAGAAGAGAGTCGGTTTCTTATTATCGATTTTTCTTCAGCTCTTTCAGATTGTACGATTTGTATTCGGACCTTTGAACTACGGTTTGAATTTATTTTTCAGTCTAGGCATATTCTTGTATATTGACAAAGCATTTACCATAGGAATAGATTTGAAGTTCTTTAAAACTTACCTACTTGCTCATACGAACTTTGTATACAAATTTAGTCTTTATTTACCATTTCATGTCACCCTGAACCTATCATCGCTATTATGCTTTGTCTATTTATGCCTGCTGTATGATCAAATCTTTCCACGATCCTACACCTTTGAATTTCAGGAAGTGCAAAATTCAGGGAATCCAGCCGGGGATACATCACGGTTGTAGAGGCGCGGCGCGCCGTGCCCCTACCAGGGGAATGGATTCCGTATGGATTCCTAATCTTCCAACAGGCCGTATTTCTCCACCCCATCGAAGGGAAGCGCGTTGTTTTCAGCGTAGACGCTGAGTTTTTTGCGCGAGTAGGCCACATCGAGGTTGCGGAGCGAGAGCTGTCCGATACGGTCTTGCGGACTAAACGCCTCGCCCTGATTTCTTTCCATGGTCAAATCCTCGGGGCGGTACGCCAGCCCCGGACCCGTGGTGTTGAGGATCGAATAATCCTCGCCGCGGCGCAGCTCTAACGTCACCTCACCCGTAATGGCCTTGCCAATCCAGTGCTGTAAACTTTCGCGCAGCATGAGCGCCTGGGGGTCGAACCAGCGGCCCTCGTAGAGCAGCCGCCCCAAGCGGCGTCCCATAGCATGGTAGTTGTCGAGCATGCCTTCATTGTGGATCGCATTGACCAGGCGTTCATAGCCAATGTGGAGCAGCGCCATACCGGGCGCTTCGTAAATGCCACGGCTTTTCGCTTCAATAATCCGATTCTCAATTTGATCGCTCATACCGAGGCCGTGACGGCCGCCCATGGCGTTGGCTTCGAGGACGAGGTCGATCGGATCGCTGTACTCACGGCCATTCAGGCTCACCGGATAGCCCTCGATGAATCCGATCGTGATGTCCTCCGGAATGATGTCAACATCTGGCTTCCAAAACGCCACGCCCATGATCGGCTCCACCACGGTCATGTTCGTGTGAAGCCATTCGAGGGCCTTGGCTTCGTGCGTCGCGCCCCAGATATTGGCATCGGTTGAATAGGCTTTCGCTTTTTGATCGCGGTATTGAAATCCCCGCTCCAGCAGCCAATCGCTCATCTCATCGCGCCCCCCGAGTTCCGACACAAAATCCGCGTCGAGCCACGGTTTGTAGATCTGCACCGCCGCATTCGCCATCAGCGCATAGCGGTAGAACCGTTCAATATCATTGCCTTTGTAGGTGGAGCCGTCGCCCCAGATATTGACCCCATCTTCCCGCATGGCGTTGACGAGCATGGTGCCGGTCACGGCACGTCCCAACGGCGTGGTGTTAAAATAGGTGCGCCCCGCCGAGCGGATGTGAAAAGCGCCGCACATGAGCGCGGCAAAGCCCTCTTTCACGAGTTGCAGCCGGCAATCGATCAGCCGAGCCTGCGCCGCGCCATAGTCTCTCGCCCGGCTCGGAATATCGCTCAAATTGTCTTCGTCATATTGGCCCAGGTCGGCGGTATAGGCATAGGGAATCGCGCCTTTTTCCTTCATCCAGGCCAGCGCCGTGCAGGTATCGAGCCCGCCGGAAAAGGCAATTCCCACTTTTTCGCCGATGGGGAGACTCGCCAGTACTCGCCCCATGAGATGATTCCTTTATATACACATGTGCATACCGGCGGTGTGTGTCGACATGGCCCATACCGAATGTTCACGCACCGCAGAAGCGAAAATAGGTATCAATGCGCCTGCGGCGATGCCCCCTCTGCTTGACGAAGCCACATCTTCACCCGATTCGGGCTGAGCGGTAGCTCGGTCACCTGCACACCTATCGGCGCCAGGGCATGCGACACGGCGTTGGCCAACGCCGCCCCCGTCGCCACGATGCCGCCCTCCCCTGCCCCTTTGACCCCGAGCGGATTCAGGGGCGACGGCGCCTCTTCCAAGATGACATCCTCGATCGCCGGGACATCCTGGCTCGTCGGCAACGCGTAATCCATCAACGTGCCGGTAACCAACTGACCGCTGGCGTCATAGACCAGCTCTTCGAGAATCGTCCCTCCGATCCCTTGCACTGCGCCGCCGACGGCTTGCCCGTGCACGATGAGCGGATTGATACAACGCCCGATATCTTCGACCACAATGTATCGCACGATGTCGAGGCATCCGGTCTCCGCATCCACCGCCACACGGACCACGTGGACGCCGTAGCTGTAGGTGAGTTGATCGCATTTAAAATAGGCAGTCGCTTCCAGACCGGGTTCGCCGACGGCGTAGGGGCTCTCCGGCCGGGCCAATTTGACCAAATCGTCGAGACCCAGACACGGCTGGCTGTCGCCCTGCCGATACACGCTGCCGTCTCGAAACGTGAGTCGCGCCACGTTCGTGCCGAGATAGCGGCTGGCAATGGCTAACATCTTTTCCTGCAACCGCTGCCCGGCCAGATGGATGGCGCTCCCGGCCATCACCGTACCCCGGCTGCCAAACGTCCCCACGCCAAAGGGCATGAAGTCCGTACTGCCATGGAAGATGGTAATCTGCGCCATGGGCACGCCCAGGCTATCGGCGCAAATCTGCGCCATGGTGGTCTCATGCCCCTGGCCCAGCGTGGTGATGCCGAGGTAGACCGCCACCTGCTTGGCGCCGCCAATGACAATTCTAGCGCCTTCGTACGGCCCCAACCCGGTACTTTTGACAAAACACCCGATGCCGATGCCATGGTATTTGCCGTCGCGGTACGTCCCCTGTAGCGGTTTGAGCGCCTCGTAATCGGCGCGTGCCAGCGCCTGTTGCAGCGCCGAGGGGTAGTTGCCGCTATCGATCACCGCCGGCGGCACACCGGGCCGGGTTGCCCCGATCGTATACGGCATGTCAGCAGGCGGGACGAAATTCCGTTGCCGCAGCTCGACCGGGTCAATGCCCAGATCGGCGGCCACCAGATCGAGCAAACGCTCCCGGATAAAACACGATTCATACCGCCCCGGCGCCCGGTAGGTGCCCAGTCCCATCTTGTTCGTCATCACACAACTCACCGTGGCCTCATAGGCTGGGATGCGATACGGTCCCGTTAAGAGCGCGGCCGTAGAGGACGGCACCAGCCCGCCGTGGGTGCGGATGTAAGCCCCCATGTCCCCATAGATATGCGTGCGGATGCCCAGGAGTGTGCCATCCCGCCTGGCTGCGACCTCGATGTCACAGTGCACCTGACGAGAGTGATTGGCCGATTGCAAATGCTCCAGCCGATCCTCAATCCACTTCACGGGTTTGCCGAGTTGCATGGCCGCATACGGAATCAAAAAATCCTCGGGATAAAACTCGCCCCGGATGCCGAATCCACCCCCGACATCGGGCTCGATAAAATGAATCTTCGGTTCGGCCATGTCGAGAAACGATGCCAGGACAGCCCGGTTGAAATGCGGCACTTTCGTGGGGCCCCAGACCGTCAGTTCGCCCCGTCCGGTATCGAACTGCGCCACCAACCCACGGGTTTCCAGGGGATTGCCCGTATGCCGGTGCACGCGAAACGTCTCCCGGCGGGTGTAGTCCGCTTGGCCCCAAGCCGCCTCGAGATCGCCAATCGAGATGGTGTAGCGGCTGGCCAGATTCGTCCCCGGCGCCTCATGCAACACCACCTGATCCCGCAATGCCTCGCGCACATCCACCACCGCGTCCAGCGGGCCGTAGTCGACCGCCATGGCCTCCAGCGCATCTTCCGCCACGTAGCGGCTGCTCGCCACCACCACGGCGACTGGCTCGCCGACGTATCGCACCTTGTCCTGGGCCAGCGGACACTGCAGAAAGTGTTCCAATCCCGGTAAGGGATAGAGCCGCACGGGAATCGGCTGGGCGCAGGCAACGATGTCGGCAAAGGTGAAAACCGCGTCAACGCCCGGCATCGCCAGCGCGGCCGTGGCGTCGATCGACAAGATGCGGGCATGCGCATGCGGACTGCGCAGAATCGCCGCATGCCGCATCTGCGTCAGCTTGATGTCATCAACATAGGTGGCGCGCCCCGTCAAGAAGCGGACATCCTCCTGCCGCGGCATGGCAGCGCCAATGTGGCCTTGATTCATCTCATGCTCCCCGGCTGACCTGAAGAATGGCCTGGACGATGGGCATATACCCGGTACAGCGGCAGATATTGCCGGCAATCGCCCCCCGCACCTGGTCTTCGCTAGGGTGTGTCGTCTCCTGCAAAAACGCCGCCGCCGTCATCAGAAACCCCGGCGTGCAAAAGCCGCATTGCAAGGCGTGGTGTTCATGAAACGCCTGCTGCAAGGGGTGCAGGGTCTCGCCCGGCGCCAGCCCTTCGACCGTTTGCAAGTCGGCCCCATCGGCCTGTACCACCAACAGGAGGCAGGCGCGCACGGCGTCGCCATTGTACAGAATGGTACACGCCCCGCAGACCCCATGTTCACATCCGAGGTGCGTGCCCGTGAGGTCGAGTTCGTCGCGGAGGAAATCGGCCAGGGTCAAACGCGCCTCGACTGTCCGTTCATACGCGGTACCGTTGACCGTGAGTCGTACGGTATGCCATGTGCTCATGCCGGTGGCCTCCTATGAAAAAAGGACTGAGGACGGAGTAAAAGACGCTTTTCCTCATTTCCAGGCATCGCAGGCGCAGCATGACGACTCCTGTCGTTCTACACAGCGCCATCATGAGCGCTCATAGCTCATGCGAGAGGAGGCATTATGACATATTCGAACGTGCGGATGGAGAAGAATTCGTGACCCTTTCCTCTTGCCCTGACTTCTTGCGGGTGGGACGCTTACCGCTGGTTCCCGAATTCGGTACGATACGGCGCGGGAAAGGGTTGGGGGTTTTGTGTAGAAGGCACCTGGTTTGGATACCACGAGAACCTGAAATGCTGCCTCCGTTAACCTGCATCATCACACCTACTCATCGCTCTCCAAAGGTACGGCGTCAATATCCGTTTGTGAAAAGTCATTGCCTTTGAACAGCAGAGGTTCTCCAGTGGATTTGGCCAGGGCATAAGCAAACACATCGCCAAAATTCAGCCCTGCCGGATGGTTGCCCTTGCCATAGTCAACATAGGCCTGACGGGCCATACGGACCTGTTCGAGCGTGACCGGCTCGATGTCAATTTGCGCCCGGTCGAGCAAGACATCCAATTGCCGACCCGCATCCGGACCGCCGCGATTGTCCACGTTAATCGCCACTTCAAGAAAGTTTGCCGCAGACATACGGCAGGTGTCCGCCGTCGCGATTGCCTGAGCGTATTGTGGGGCATCGTCTTCATGGAACAGGATGGCCAGTACGGCGGAGGTATCTACAATCATTTGGGCAACCCACGCGCATCATATAGAAAATCACCGTGATCAAGAGACGAAACCGGCTGTTTCATATGGGCGGCGCACCGCCGTCCGATTTCCAATAACTCTGAGGCCGTTACCTTCTGCCTCTGCTTACGGATACGCTCAAGGCGCTCGCGCAGCGCCTCCGTGACAGCCTTCGTCAGCGTCTCTCCTGTCAGATCAGCCAGCTCAGTCGCAAGCTGATGGGTCTCTTTGTTTTTAATGTTCAAACTCATCAACATCTCCTCCTATGAAAAAAGGACTGAGGACTGAAGACTGAGGACTGAGTCAAAGACGTGTTTCCTCAGTTCAGGGCGCCGCAGGTGCGGCATGACGACGCCTAGGGTAGAAATTTATCTATCTTTCTACCATTATAGACTTTGGAGACACAACTCACAAATCATGAGCGCCACATGCTGCTCATCTGGCAAAGCGATTGACACCCACGTAGGCCCTACCTATACTGGCCCCGGACATCCACCAAGCCACAACGATATACAGGTCACCAATCCTTGACTTGCTTCGCGTAGGACCGATCTTTCGCATCGGACGCCGGAACGGCACTCTAAAGAATAGGGAATCGCCTATGCCTCTGGTATTGACCAGTGCGCATCTCATCGACTGTGTGCAGCCGCAACCCATTCCCGGCGCCAGCGTCACGGTGGAAAACGGCCGCATCGTCGAGGTGTTGGACGGACAGCGCTCGCCGGCGATGCAGGGCGCTCAGGTCATCGATCTACACGGCGCGTATCTGCTGCCGGGCCTGTGGGACGTGCACGTGCATCTCGAATGGCCGCGTCTGCCCACGGCCAATCTGGCCGAATTGACCGTGCAATACAGCGCCAATGCCACACATGGCCTGACGCAGGCGGGCATCACAGGCATCCGCACGGCAGGCACGCCGCACTTCATCGATGTGGCCCTGAAACGGGCCTATGAGACGGGCCAACTCGTGGGACCACGGATCTTTGCCGGGGGCTATTTTCTCACCACCACGGCCGGGCACGCCCTCGCCTCCGGGTTTGCCAAAGAGTGCGATGGCCCCAGCGGCTTCTTACAAGCGATCCGCGAGCAAATGCAAAACGGCGTGGATCACATCAAGCTCAACCTGAGCGGCGGCATCATGGGGCCATTTTGGGATCGCCACTGGCACTCCTTCCTGCTGCCGGAGGAACTCGAGGCGGCCTTTACCATCTGCCGACAGCGCAACTATCCGGTCATGGCCCACGCCGCCAACCCGGAGTCGGTGAAAGCCGCTCTGCGGCTGGGGGCGCACACGGTGGAACACGGCTATATCATGGATGAGGATTGTTTAAAACGCTTCCTGGAGCAGGATGCCTGGTATATTCCGACGTTGGGGATCACCCACATGACGCCCAATCAAGCCTCGTCGCCGTGGGAATGCTGTTGGCTGGACCGGCGCGGCTTGACGCCGGACTTGGTGCGGCGCGCCGATGATGCGGCGGCGGAGCATCGTCAATGGTTTCAGCGCGCGTTGCAAGCGGGTGTGAAGATGGCACTCGGTTCCGATCTGCGCCCGTTGCGGGACGCGGTGTGGCTGGAGATGGGGTTGTGGGTCAAGGACGGCGCCACGCCCTGGCAAACGCTGCTGGCGGCAACCCGATATGCCGCTGACGTGTGCGGTGTCGGGCATGATCTGGGCACGGTCGAAGTCGGCAAGTTGGCGGACTTGATCGTCGTGCGGGACAATCCCCTGGATGACATCGATCATTTGCGTGCATTGGAACTCGTCTTCAAAGCCGGCCGCCTTGTCGCGGATCACCGGAAGGCATAGGAATCATCCGCGAAGGACGCGAAGGAGAGCGTATGAGCCTGCTGCTCAACGGGTGTCACATCATTGATGCCACCATGCCCGAGGTCCGACGGGACGCCTACGTGCTGGTGCAAGACGACACGATCACGGAGGTGGGAAGCGGATCCGGTCCGTCGTCTGAGCACACGCTCGATCTGCAGGGCGCGTATCTGCTGCCGGGCCTGTGGGACGTGCATACGCACTTACGTCCCAGCACGTGGCTGGGCTGGGAACCGCCGCAAGCCCCTGCCGAGGCCATTTTACAGCACGGCCAATGCGCCATGGAGGCGCTGCAAGCGGGCGTGACCTCGCTCCGGGTCGTCGGCATTCAGGAATGGGCCGACGTGGCGTGGCGCGATGCCTTCAATGCCGGCGAGTTCGTCGGGCCTCGCCTCTTCTGCTGTGGCCATGGCCTACGAACGACGGCAGGTCACACCGCGACCTTGACGGGCACGACCAGCATGTTGACCCATGTTGACGGTCCTGAGGCGATGATCAAAGCCGTGCGCACGCAGATTAAGCACGGCGTGGACCAGATCAAACTCGTCACCACAGGTGGGATTATGGGCACGGGCCACGATGTGATGTCCGCGGTCATGTTTCTGCGCGAGGAGCTAGAGGCGGCGGTGCGTATCGCGACGCAGCGCAGCAAAGTGGTGGCGGTGCACGCGACGGCACCCGAGGCGGTGAAGTGGGCCGTGAAAGCGGGCGCGCACTCGATTGAGCATGGCTACATTCTGGACGAGGAAGCTGTCGCGTTAATGGCCACGCAGGGCGTTTACTACGTGCCGACGCTGGCCCTGAGTCATCTCACCCAAGACCAGGCTGGCACGCCCTTTGAGCATTCCTACTGCCATGAGCACGTCCTGCCAGAGGTGTTCCGTGAGCGCGCCAACACCTTTGCCCCCTGCCATGAGGATTCCTTCCGCCTCGCCTTGCAAGCTGGCGTCAAGATCGCCAGCGGCTCGGACCAGGGACCGCCGCAGGAAGCGGCCCTGCTGGAAATCGAATTTCTGGCGCGTTGTGGTCTCGGTCCGTATGGGGCGATCGTGGCGGCGACGCGAACTGCCGCAGAGGTGTGCCAGGCTCAGGATCGCTTGGGCACGGTGGAAGTGGGCAAGCTGGCGGATCTCATTGCCGTGGCGGCCAACCCGCTGGAGGATATTCACAACCTCCGCCGTTTGCGCCTGGTGATCAAGGGCGGGCAGGTCGTGGTGGACAAGAGCGTAGCCGTCTGACCCCGACTGGCTCGATCGCGGCCTGGCCAAACGGGCGCCAGGATGATGATGCGTGGCAAGCCAGAGCAAATATCGACAAGATTCCCATATTGCTCCGCGAGGAGATATGCTATAGTACGCCGGAGATGGAGGAAGCTCTACGTTACGAACCCGCCCTCTTCCAACCGGACAGGCGGACGCCACGCGTTCATGGTCATGGCGCTTCATGGCCGCACCCTGATCAGACGCAGCGCCAGGAAGAGGTTAGAGCCCAAAGGAGAGAACGCGATGCGTTGGATACCGCGACATCCATGCGTAGTCATCCTAGGTTGCCTGGTCGTCTTGAGTCTTGGCGCGTGTGCGTCAAAAGAGGTGCCTATGACAGCAGTGCCCGACGGCAAGGATGCTCGTCTGATGCAACAACCGGAGGATGTGCACCTGGGCTTAGCCGTGCCGTTTACGCTGGCGAGTCTCCCCAACAAAGCGCGTTTTGACCTCGCCTTTCGCGTCGACAGTAAAGGCATCTGCCACGGGACAAGCTACAAACCCACCCGCATTACGATTAACGCCAAACATGCTGCCGAACTCAATTTCCGCGACAGCTACATCGTGGGCCAGTTGGTGACCTACAAGCTCGAAGCGCCGCCGAAAGCGCTGCGCATTGGGAAAAATACGCTGCGCATTTTCATGGGGTCATGCCCCGCCGCCGCTGATCATATACGGCTCAACAACCTTAAACTGGTTCAGCTTCCATCAAGTAGCTCATGAGGGGATAGGGGATAGAGGATAGCCCGAAACGCCTAACCAACCCCTAACCCCTATCCCCTAACCACGGCGTTAACAGGAAGTAGGTGAGGACGTTGATCCCCGGGAATGCGGTCCAGGCTGTCGATGAACTCAGGGAACGTCTCCCAATCCCACCGCATCCCCTCTTGCATGGCCTTGAGAGGGATGGCCTCATTGCGGGTCAGGGACAGCATGGCGCGGTCGCGGTCCTTCGGCTCACAGGGCGCGAACCCAAAACCACAGTTGCCGATGGCCACCGAGGTCACCCCATGCCAGCCGGACAGGGTGCAGTATGGGTCCCACTGAATCTGGGCATCGTAGTGGGTATGCAGGTCCACGAATCCCGGCGTCACGATGAGCCCCTGGGCATTGAGCACGCGGTCAGCCGTGGCGCCCCGTAGGCCACCGATTTTGGCGACGGTCCCGTCTTTGATGGCCAGATCACTCACATATTGCGGCGTGAGCGTGCCATCGACAATGGCGCCACCCTTGAGAATGATGTCATAATGTGCCATCTGGGCTCTCCTTTTGGGCGTTCTGAAGGCGGTTGGGACATGTTGCTCCCCAGGCCCATGCCACCACCCGGCGAGTTCCTGCGGCCCTATTGTACGGGGTTCCAACCGCCGTGTCAGTTGAAAAACGCATGCAGGCATAGTCAACGCCTTGGCTCTGCCGTCTCAAGTCATCTGGCGGGTTGGCTTGAAAAGTACGGTTAAAGCTCTTATTCTCAAAAGGTGGTCACTCGCGTGATCTTTCCGTGACCCCGTTTCGGTGGAGTTGACAATGCCGTCACCTTTTCCCGGCATGGATCCCTACCTTGAAGGTGCGCTGTGGACGACGCTGCATCATAGTCTCGGCACCGAAATCGTGCGCCAACTTGCCCCGAAATTGCGCCCCCGCTATGTTGCTCTGCCGGTAGAACGCTTCGTGATCGATATGACGAGCGGTGTATCCGTGACCACCGCCAGCACCTATCCCGATGTGGCGGTGGCCGAAACACGGGCTCAGCCGGTCGAGCATGCCGCCACAGCAACCGTCTCGGCTCCCTTACGTCTGGCCACGATCGTACCCGAAGCGGTCCCTCACGTGATAATTGAGATTCGAGATACGAGCCAGCGCCAGTTGGTCACGGCGATTGAAATTCTCTCCCCGACCAATAAGCGCGGGGAAGGGAGGCATGAGTATGTGACCAAGCGGCAACGCATCTTGCGGAGTTCGTCGCATCTCATCGAGATTGATCTCCTACGAACCGGGGAGCGGGTTCCGATGCAGCAGCCTTTACCCAATGCGCCCTATTTCGTGCTGCTGAGCCGATTCGAGGATCGGCCACTGATGGATGTGTGGCCCATTGCGCTCGATGAACCGCTCCCGACGGTCCCGGTTCCCCTCTTAAACGGCGATCCTGATGTTCTACTTGACCTGCAGGCAGCGTTCACGGCTGCATACGATTTGCCAGGCTACGATTTGATCGTGGATTACACGCAGCCGCCCGATGTCCCGATGTCTGAGGCGGAAGCGGCTTGGGTGGGGGTGCATCTTCGTACGGCGGGGCTGTGTTAGGACGTTCCTTTATTCATGCTGGGGTGTTGTAACATGAACAACGGTTCTGGGCTGAAGTGTTTGCAGAGCTTCGTGAACTTGTGGGATTAACGGTTGGAGATCGACCAGACGATTCGTACGAGCAGCCAATACGATGATGCCAATATGGTAATTGGTCAAATTCTGCTGGTACTCCAGGTTCTGATCACCGGTAATAAGCGCATCAAATTCTTCACTTGCTAATTGCAATAACTCGCCGTTCTTTACCCCTTTCCACCCACACTCCACCACGGTGACCACGTCGACCCAGCTTTCGAAGTCCCGCTTCAGCCGGCGGTCAAGATTTTCATCAAGGAGTATGCGCATGGTTTTCTTGAGCTAGAGCCGCGTGCAGTGCGAGATCTAAGAACGCCTGCGCTTGCTCACGAGTGACAGTAGGAAATCCCTCCAGAAAATCGTCGAGCCGATCACCAGCCTTTAAATGGGCAATGAGGCTCTCGACCGGAACCCGGGTGCCCGCAAAGACGGGGGCGCCACCCATCACCTCAATATCCTGTGATACGATGTCTTCCCGCTTCATTGATGCTCACCTCACTCAAGCGCACCATCTCACTCATGCCGACTCTTTGAGACAATAGGCCATAGGTACGGAAATATGGATCGGATATTACTCAAATCATGCACGACGGTCAACCTACGTCATCGGCTCTGGAAGGCTGAGCTGACCACGATAGACACATGCGTTAAGCTCTTGCATTCCATGCTATAATCGGGTGTCATAGGAGCAGGAGGATACGCTATGAGCACCAAAACGCGCGCCACCATCGACGATCTCTACAATGTGGAAGGCAAGGCGGAACTGGTCAACGGGGAGATTGTCCGCATGTCGCCAGCAGGGGGAGACCCGGGCATTGCAGGCGGTGAGATTTTTGCCAGCTTGCGCGAGTATGCGAGACGCACAGGGCGCGGACTCGCATTGCCTGACGGTGTCGGATTTCGGGTGCGCCTCCCCCACCGCGACTCTTTCAGCCCGGATGCGACTTACCATCTGGGTGCGCGAACGGGCATGGATTTTCTCGAAGGCGCGCCGGTCTTTGCGGTGGAAGTCCGGAGCAAGAGCGACTACGGCCCGGCAGCTGAGCGGAGCATGCAGGAAAAACGTGCCGACTACTTCGCCTGTGGGACACAGGTCGTCTGGGACGTGGATTTGCTCGGTGAGGATGTCATCAAGTGCTACAAGGCCAGCGACCCTGACAACCCGGTGATCTTTCGGCGCGGCGATATGGCGGACGCAGAGCCTGCGGTCCCTGGATGGGAGATGGCAGTGGATGACTTGTTTGGATAACCCATGTCATCCCTGCGCCGGAAGGCTCCTGAGGCCGCGAACCAGCGAGTCCTCTTCGATATAGACCCTGGGAATGGTCACGCGTGCCTGCTGCAGCGCCTGCTTCCAGGATTCCGGCTCGCGTTGGTCCGTTGGATATGGCTGCGGGAACAACACGCCGACCAGGGCAACAATGCTGAATGCCCAACACAGAAACGGCAGCAGCCATTCGCCCCCCGACGCTGGTCCTTTGCCCTGCGAGATTTTGAAAGCCGCCAGAAACAGGCCGGGCTTTGTCCCCAATCTCGCGGCGAATCTGCAAACTCTGCTCCAGATAGTCCAAGGCCGCGTCGTAGTCGCCTTGGGCTTGGTAGATTTGGCCCAGGTTGTTCAGGGTGCTACCCGGGTCTTCTTGTGTTGTGGCGACAGAAAGGGCCCATTCGAAGGGCATCAAGGGCGCTTTCAAGGAAGCCAAGACGCAGCTGGCACATACCATGCGTATTCAAGGCCCACCATGGTGGTGGCGGAGCTGCCCTGTGCACGATCTCCTCTGTCAGGGTCTTAGCACTCGCACACTTGCTCAGTTTGGCGACCGTACGACGGTTGGAAGCGGTGCTCCAGGCTGAAACGCCACCAGATAACATAGAACCCCTCGACCCTATTTGATCTTAGGCGCTTCAAACTCACCACGCTGACGATGAATGGCGTGGGTGATCTGCCCGGCGTCGTTCTTCACGAACCGGACCTGGGCATCCACCACTTTCCAGGAAAACTCGTTCGGCGATTTAGGAAAGATCTCGAACTTGCGTTGGTGTGTCAGCTGGGCGAAAAGACGATCATCCTCTCGCGTTACCCTGAGGATGGCGTAGGCATACCGCCCCACGATATCGGTATCACCGTCCGTCTCTTGCAGTTTCGGCACCATGAGTTCCATGCCGTCTTGATGATGGATGGCATGGGTGACCTGACCGGCGTCGTTCTTCACGAACCGGACCCGGGCGTCCACTACTTTCCAGAAAAACGCGCTCGCCGATTGGGCAAAGATCTCGATCTTCGGTTGCCCCGTCAATTGGGCGAAAACGCGATCGCCTTGCCGCGTCACGGTGAGAATGCGATAGGCATACTGCCCGACATAGGCGTCGTAGACGGCTGGGTCAACAGCCATATCCGTTGCGCCAAGGGTCTCCATCTCCTCCCAAAGGTAGACCTCTGCGACCGCATTCGCCACACGGTTGACATTCAGACTGGGGGGCGCTGGCCGGGCGTTCGTCAGAACAACCACCGTCAATTGCTGGTCGGGATAACGGGCCAGGCGGGTCCTGAAGCCGTCAAGCCCACCGTTGTGCGCCATGACCTGGAGCCCGCGTTGCTCTCCGATGGCCCAACCGTACCCGTATTTGACGTTATGAGGCCGGCTGCCGTTGTTGAGCGTCACCGGCGTCAACGCGGCTTTGAGACTCGTTTCGCTCAGGGCTTCGCCGCCCCAGACCGCCTCATTCCAGCGGAACAGGTCTCCGACCGTCGAATAGAGGGCGCCCGCCCCACCGGCGTGGGACATATCCCAGTTCAGGGCGGGCTTAAACTGCCCCTGCTTGTAGGCGTAGCCGGTCGCCTCATGGGTGAGGGTGAGGTTTTGATGATGGACGCCCGTGTTGTCCATGCGCAGTGGGGCAAAAAAGTGGCGCTTCAGGTAATCTGCAAACGAGGCGTCGGAGACCTGCTCAACGATGTAGCCAAGCAGAAAATAGCCGGAGTTGTTGTACAGCCAGTGTTCGCCCGGATCGAAATCGTATGGATCGTCTTTGAACGAGTTGATCAGGTCTTGCGGTTCGATATAGGACGGCGCCCGGTCTCTAAACCGAAGTTCCTCCCGTGATTCGGCGACAACTTGTTGAAATAAAAACTCAAAAGCCTGAAACGAATTGACCTTTGGTCCCATGTAAATCGCAAAATTTTCGCTCCTATTCTGCACCATGGGCTTGACATCGTCTGCAAACGTATGACCATAAGCCATGTCGTTTCAGGAGGTTGGATTGTTCCCATGTAAATGGACTTTTGAATTGGGCCAACCTGTTGATCTACTTAACCCTCCGCCTATTCTGCCAGGGGAACTTCGGTCTAAAGGTCGGCTTTCGGGTGTAACTGTGGATGCCCGAGGTGTGGGTGAGCAGGTGATGAATCGTCACCTCATCGCCACGCGGGTAATGGGGCAAGAATTTTGACAGGGTATCCGCCACGCTGAGGACGCCGTCTTCTTACAGCTTGAGGATCGCCGAGGCGGTGAACTGTTTGGTGATCGAGCCAATGCGGAACGTCGTTTGTGGCGAGATCGGGACGTGAGGTTCACGGGAGGCTTCGCCAAAGCTATTCTGGTAGAGGATGTTCCCATGCCGCGCCACCAGCACGGCGGCGCCAGGCGAATCGTCGTCGATCACCTCGCGGAACAGTGCGTCCACGAGTGTTGCCTGCGGGGGCATGGCCATGCGGGTATCCGCCCCCCGCTCAAGAAGGAATGTAACCGTATCCGCTTGGCCGCGAATCCTGGCGCTGTGCAGACCGGTTAAGCCGGCGGTGTTGGGTGTGTTGACATCCGCGCCATGCGACAAGAGAAGCTTTAGGGTCTCCAAGGCCCCCCGTCCTGCCTCCCGGATGAAGATGTTAGGCAGAATATCCCGTCCCAGGGCTCGACAAGCAAATCCCCAATTGTACGTGCCGTTCTGTACCTTGAACAGGAGGTGATTCCGCCCTTTCTGTAGCGTGACGGGCACGATGTCATCGTCCTGATGCACCGCACGAAAAACCCAGTTTTGGTGGATCAGGTCACCGTTCAGCCAGACTTTCGTGGCATCATTGCTGCCGATGCCAAGCAGTAAGGTCGTCGACTCCGGGACGTCAATCTCGGCCCACGCATAAGCGATGACGAACTCGTTCCGGCCGTAGATGTCAATGAGGTTGACCCTATCGCCTTTAGCCCGCACAAGTTTCCACGGATACGCGCGATCCTTGACCGTGTACACCAAGCCGACTTTCGGTGCAATGCCGGTCTCGCCGCCATGTGCCGTCAGGTGGTCGGTGTCAAACGCCTGGCGCTGTCGGTCGGGACTGGGGCGGCGCGGCGGATCTGACGACACGGGAATGGGACCCAAAACCAGCCAAGTTGTCATCAATGTATTGGGCGGCAGGCCGTGATAGGCTGGTATTGCCTCCTTCAGTGCGCTGAGCATCGGTTGCAAGGTCGCGTATGCCTGTGCAAAGGCGGCTTGGCCTTTCTCATCTGACAGCGCCCGCGCCGCAGCGATTTCGGCTGGAGTTTCCGCCACCAGGGCGTCGGATGCGATGGCGGCATTGATTCGGCTAAAGCGGTAAAAGGCATACGAGAACGCCGCAATAGGCGGGGCTTCCGCTGCGGTCGTGGTGAGCTGGAGTTGCGTTATGATGTCCTCGATGGCTCGGGTTGCGCGTTGGCGCATCTCCTCATACGGCCGCCGGCCCTCCAGGGTAGGCATCGCCATGATCCGTTGCGCCGCGCCGTGCATGCGACGTAGGTTCGGGGCCAAACGCGCCGCCGGCCATTCCTGATCAAGAGCGTCGTGGGGCACAGTGGGCTCTGCAACTACGTCCTGTTCGTGACACGTGGCAGGCGTGTGGGACGCGGCCTGTACGGAGACACTCATGGACATAGCGGCGAGCGCTATGATGATACCCATAACACCTATCTTGATCGTATAGGAAAGTGCATTTTCCCGATCCCAGAAGTCCCCATTTCTCAAGGATGAACGAGCCAAGTG
>CBCXVS010000050.1:0-31513 GCA_965178525.1 uncultured bacterium
TGTAACGACCGCTGGTCAAATGGTCGATCGAGCTCGGCGCACCGCAGCTCTGGAACCGAATCAGAACGTATATCCAAAATAGTCAATATCTTTATGGCATAACTGAGCGACTTGGTTTTGCAAACGGGCATCGTAATAGGCGCGATATCCCTCTCTTATAGAGCCGTTGAGGGCGGGTATCGCACCGAGGCGGATGCCGAGGCGTTGAAAGATACCTCTGACCTCGTTGGCGTAGTTTTCGTACCTTCCGATGACATCGCAGACGAGTTTCCCTTGTCGATTTGTAATGTAGTCTAACTGATTGTAGAGAAATGAATTATCGAATCCCAAGCGCGTCTTTAGCGCCGGGTAATCGTCGATAAACTCGGCAAATGAAAAGGAGAATTCAGCTTGGCGAATGTTGTACATGCAGCTCAAGGCATACCAAGACACCCACCGGTCCCAAGGGTTGCGGACAAATGCGAATTTCAAATAGTCGGCGTATTGATCAAAAAAATCGGCATCCATGGTGCTCGCGCTGTCATGTTGCAGGAAAAGATCGACCGGCTGGGGCAGGTATTGGTGCAGAAGCTCGGCCATCGTCGTGCCTCCGGTGCGGGGAATATGAATAAATAAAACCTTCGTTTGGGCACAAGCAATCATCCTCGAACTCCACCAACGGCTCGGGAAGGAACCGCCCTGCCTTCGGCGGCTGCAAGCATTTTTCTCTTTGTCCTCTGGGCGCCGAATCACGGGCGTATGGGATGGTCTCACTTCCTCCGTGTCGACGCGCTGCGGCCAGCGTGCCTGATAGCACTTACCGGCGATGAGGCGTTGTGGTATCATAGGCTCCACGAACGCCACATAGGCCCCACCAACCACACCAATAGAAGGGACACACGCATGTCGCCATCGCTTCTCGACATGACCAAGGATCTCGTGCAGGCCCAAATCCACGCCGGGCACCTGACTCCAGAGACCCTCCACGACGCCTTACTGCAGACCTATGCCAGCTTAGCCCGCCTTAAGGCCAGGGAGGCGTCGGGGGACAGGCCGGCGGCGCCAGCCCATGACCGCCCCACACCCGAGGCGCCCGTGGACTGGAAACGTAGCATTCGGCGCCATGCGATCACCTGCCTGGAATGTGGCGCCACCTTTAAGCAGGTCAGTATTCGGCATCTGCGCAGCCACGACTTGGATGGCCGCTCCTACCGCGCCAAGTATGGTATCCCGCGCACACAGCCACTGGTGGCCGGGGCCAGTTTAGCCCGCCGCCGGGAAGTCGTGCAGCGGTCGCGCCCCTGGGAGAAGAAAGTTCTGCCTCTCCAGCCGCACCGTCAGACTCGCCGCGCCTAGCCCGCACATCTCATTGGCCTCAAGGGGCATCGAGGGGGCGCAACGTGACGCCCCTCTGGCGATCACCTATTGCTATCGTGTCTCTACGTCTCGTCACCCGCCACTCATTTTTTCCTGGTGTTCGTCCGACAACCAAGAAAAGACTACGTCGAGCTCGACGTTCTCGAATCGGAAGCTGCCGGTACGGGTGGCGTAGACGCCGAGTATCTCGTAGGCGTCCTCTATGTATTTCTCCATCAGTGCCACATTCAGATTCCATTCACACGTATCGAGATGTGGCCTCAGCTTTTGACTCAAAATGCTCCAGATCTTGTAGAGAAGTGAGGCATTTCGCGCCAGGCGCTCTCCATGCATCGCCTGAGGGCGCAGAGGGTATGCCTCTGCAGATCGTCCGAAAACCATCACCCCCTGCCTGAAGTAGCGCCCTTCTACTAAGACGCACGTCGCCGGGTACGGACCTGTTCTCAGGGGCGACTGCGTTGCACCACCTCCCGCCGCCGGGCCAGACTCTCACCGGCCACTAGCGGCTGCGTACGGGGGATCCCATACTTGCTCCGGTAGGACGCGGATCCAGGTCATGCTGTTTCAGATGCCGTACCGACAGCTGCTTAAACGACGTTCCACACTCCAAACAGTCGACGGTGTATTTTTTGGTGCTTTTCTTCCAATCCACGGGTCCTGCGCCTGCGGCCTCGGACAGCAACTCCGCGAGCGCATCATTGCCCCCACCGGCCTCTTCTTGAGCCTTGAGGCCCCGTAAGCTGGCGTGGGTCTTTTGCAATTCCTGCTGCATGTCCTCCGGGGCTAAGGTGCCGGCCTGAATCATGGCCTGGACGAGATCCTTAGCCATCTCCAATAGCGATTGTGGCATAGAAACCATCCTTTCTACATGGAAAATGAAAACGTATAGCCCAATGCGACACGTTTCCCATGAATAAAAGGATTCGTCACAAAAAGTCAAGTGTGAATTTCTCGTTGACGTGTGCATGACCCCATCCTGGTCATGTCTTCTTGAGATGGGGGTGATCAGGGTGCTATGATAGCAGACAATCGTTAAAATTGCCGTCAATGCCACCCAGCCTCTATAGCGACGATTGGCCATGGGTATCGTGTAACGCCGAGGAACCGATCATGCGTGATGCTGTCAAACTACCCTGTGCGTTTGACCCTGTGCGCTTGCTTCAGGACTTGAATCAAATCCCGCCCGCACTCTGGGTCGCCCATTTCAACCCCGCCGACTACGACGGCGGGTGGAGCGTGTTGGCGCTGTATTTGCCTACGGGTTCATCCGCGTTTATCCTACCGATGCAGACCGATCACGTCCAGCTTATTAAAACGCCCATCCTCTTACAGTGCCCCTATTTGCAAGAAGTGGTGACGTCCTTTCAATGTCCCAAGCGTTCCGTGCGTCTCTTGAGACTCCATGCCGCGGGTACGATTAAAGAACACACCGATCCCCGGCTGAGCTATGCCGACGGCGTGATTCGGCTCCATATCCCGATTCGGACCAATCCGGCGGTCGAATGTTACGTCAACCACTCCCGAGTCGTGATGCACCCGGGGGAGTGCTGGTATATGAATTTTACCTTGCCCCACCGCGTGCTCAACCCGTCATCCGAGGACCGAGTGCACCTGGTCATCGACTGCCAGGTCAATCCGTGGCTGCGCCAGATCTTCGAGACCCTTGGCTTCACAAACGAGTAGAGCATGTCGTAAGTCCATATCAAGTGATTTGCCCTTTCCCCAAGGGAGCGAAGGAATTTGAAAACGGCATGGTCCTGGCCGGTGTGACGATTGACAAGGTCTGACGCTCGTGCTAGGTTAGGATGCAGCCACGACCCAAGCGAGGATGTACGGAGGATGTACGATGGTGGAATCCCAGTATGTCACCCACGATCAACACCGTGCCGATCTCGCCGCGCTGAGCGGCGAGTTGAACGAGCAGATAGCTGGCCTGCGGCAAGAGGTGGCGGTGATGGCGAGGACGCAAGAGCATCTGAGCCAAACCATGACCGCAGGGTTTGCAGATTTGCAGCAGCAGACGGCACAACTGCGGCAGGACATGCAGCAGCAGATGATACAGTTTCAGCAAGACATGCGGCAGCAGATGGTGCAATTACGGCAGGACATGCGGCAGGAGATGACGCAGTTACGGCAGGAAGTCATCGAGGTCCGCAGCACCAGTCAGCGGCAAGTCTGGGTGATCCTCGGAGCCGTCATCGTGGCCCTCATCAAAATCGCCTTGTTCCCCTAACCTCAACTTTTACCAACCACGAGATTCATGAAACACGAGATTACGTTTCGCCCGATCTCCGAGGAGGATCAAGACTTTCTGCGCCAAGTGTACGCCAGTACCCGGACGGATGAACTGGCCATTCTGGACTGGAGTGAGGCGCAGAAGCAAGACTTCCTCAATATGCAATTCCACGCCCAGCATACGTTTTATATGCAGCAGTTTCCCGAGGCCACGTTCGATATCGTCCTGCTACGCGAGCAGCCCATTGGGCGGCTCTATGTCCATCGCCCCGAGCACGAGATCCGGCTCATCGATATCGCCCTGCTGCCAGAATATCGCAATGACGGCATTGGCACGGCCCTCCTGCAAGACTTGCTAGCCGAAGCCACCGAGACCGGAAAGCCGCTCAGTATCCACGTGGAAAAATTCAACCCGGCCATGCGGCTATACGAGCGGCTGGGGTTTACCTCTATCGCGGATCAGGGGGTCTATCTCTTGATGGAGTGGCGGCCCGAGTCGTGATGACACCACGCGCTGTCGCGTCCCAGGCCGCTTCGTACCGCGCCACGTAAACAAGGGCGCCATTTGCAAAATATCTTCATACGGCTTGCGATAGGGTTTCCTGAATTGCGGTGCGCAGCACTTAGCGCTGGAGGAAGGTCTTGGCATCCTGCAAATCGGGGGTGTCATGCCCCTCTGTGAACGACTCGTAAAGCGGCTGTACCAGGTTGTCAGCCTGTTCTTTCAAGCCCTGGCGCTGCCAGAGCCGTCCGAGGCCGACTGCGGCACGGAGTTCGAGCGCCTTGGCGCCCTGCTGCCGGGCAATCGTCAGCGCCCGACTATAGCTGTTGACGGCGTGTTCTTCATCCGGCTCAGGTTGACGTAGGAGCAACTCGCCTTCAAGCCGATACAACTCGGCCTCCGACCAGCGTTCCGAGGTCTGCTGCACCCGCTGCATGGCCTGCCGCAAGACCGCCAAGCCTTTGTCAATCTCGCGCGTATGCCGGTAACCTTCCACTAACAAATTCTGCAAATACGGCCAGAGCAGTTCCGCCCGTGTGCTTTGGTAGTCCTGCAGGCCACGGTGCATTTGCGCCAGGCCCTCCTCCGTCTGTCCCGACTCAACTCGAGTCCAGCCCCGCACGATGTGGGCGGCCGCAGCAAAAAAGGCAAATTCGCGATCCGTGGCCAAGGCAATCGCCTCCTCCGACAGGTCGGTCGCGGCCTGCAGTTCGCGGCGAGATTGATGGAAATACGTCGCATAGCCAAGCGTAAACACCAGATTGAACGGATTCTGCAGCATCCGGGCCAGGCTCAGGGCCTCGCCCATCTTCGTCAACGCCTGGTCCGCATACCCCTGCAACCAGAGGGTAAACGCCATGGTCGCCAGACATCCCACGCCCGGATCCTGCGTATCGCTCTGCCCCTGGCGCTTGCGCGGATCCCAATTCGCCCAGGTGAAACAGGTTCGTCCCGAGGGCTAAGAGTGAGAGCGGATCAGGGGCATAGACGGCGGCAACCCCTGGGCCAGAGCCAGACATTGTTGCGCCAGCTCACGCCCAGCCGTGAGTTCGCCACGGGTGAAGCGCACGCCCCACAGGCCCAAAAGGGAGGTCACGCGCTGGGCCGTATCCTCGACCCGATCACATAAGGCCTGGGCCCGCGTATAGGCCTGTTCGACCTCGGGCGCGCCATAGCCCTTGGCTTCGACCAATACGGAGCCTAGCGTCATCTGCAAGGTGAGTTCCTGCTGTGCCCGTTCCGGCGTGTCGGGCTGGGTCAGCAAAAGCTGCAGCCCGGTGCGCAGATGAGCGGTCGCTTCGACGTGGGCCGAACGGCTCATGGCATGCAGGCCAGCCCGGTACCAGGCATCAATGGCCTCAGGCGTCAGGCCGGCTTCGGTATAGTGATGCGCCAGCAATTCGGGCTGGCTCGTCACCAGCTCCGGCAGCTCCCTCGCCAGGAGCTGCGCAATGCGATAATGCAGGTGCTGGCGCGTGTTCGCCAATAACGACTGATACGCCACCTCTCGTGTCAACACGTGTTTAAACGTGTAGGAACGCTGCGGCACATCTCGCGTTTCGTAGAGGAGTTCCGCGGTTTGCAGCGCCATGAGGCTGCGGCTGAGTTCCGCCTCGGGCACCTGCGCCACGGCCTGCAGGAGCGAATACGGCACGGCCGTGCCAATCACCGCCGCCGTTTGCAAAAGATGTTTCTCGGCCATCGGCAAGCGATCAATGCGCGCCGCCAAGACCGCCTGGATCGTATCGGGCACGGCCGGAGCCGCTGCCTGCGGTTCGGCCAATGCCTGCGTCAACTCTTCCAAGAAGAACGGATTGCCCGCCGCTTTGGCCACGATCTCCTGCGTTGGAAGCCCCTGGACTTTCACACTGCGTAGGACCGATTGCACCACGCGCAGGCTATCGGCGGACGTCAGCCGCATCAGCGACATTTGCGTGGCATAAGATCGGTCCAGCCACGCCGGCTGATAGCCCGGCCGATAGGTCGCCAACAGCAGCAAGGACGTACCGGCAAGATACTCCACCAGGGAGGCGACAAATTCCTCCGAGGTGGCATCAATCCAGTGGAAGTCCTCGATCGCCAGAACCAGGGGTAGCTGTCGACTGCCGACGAAACAGAGTTGGCGGAGGCTCTCAAAGGTCCGGCTCTTGACCCCCTCCAGGCTGAGATGGCGCAGCGCCTCGCTTCCCTCCTCAACCCCCAAGAGATGCAAGAGAGCGGCCATCCTTTCGTCGCAGGGTAGGCCGATCTGGGCAAATCCCGCCCGCACATTGGCCGTAATGGTGTCGGGGCCATCCCCTTCGGCCAGGCCCCAGACCTGCCGCAGCATATCGAGGATCGGGAGGTAGGGCGTCGTGTTGCCGTAGGAGAAGCAATGACCCTCAAAATAGTGCACCCGGTCGGCGTCGAGACTCTGGTTGAATTCATGTAGCAGCCGGGATTTGCCCATCCCCGGCTCGCCCACGATCCCCACGATTTGCCCCCGACCTTCCTCCACATGGTCGAGCAGGGCATGCAAGGTATCGAGCTCTCGCTGACGCCCGACGAATTGACTCAACGCCAGATCGCCTCGCAGCCCCAAAGACGAGCGCCGCCGCTCCCGGTCGACGACCCGGTACACGGCCACACGATCCGCCGGCCGCGTCCCCACGATCGGCTCCCAGGGCTCCAAACGCACCACGCTGCGAATGAGGCGGCTGGTCGCCTCGCTGACCAAAATGGCCCCGGGCGGGGCCTGCTCTTGACAGCGCACCGCCAGCTCTGTGGTCCCGGCAATCGCCGTGGAAGTCAGCCGCAGATCCTGCCCGATGCTCCCGACCAGCACGAGGCCCGTGTGTAGCCCCATACGAACTGCGTGGTCCCGGCTGGCGTCAAGGCCGTGCGCGGAGGGGTCGGCCTGCAGGCGCCGTTGCAGGTCCATGGCCGCCAAGACGGCACGGCTGGCATGATCCTCGTGCGCCACCGGGGCGCCAAACAGGGCGCGGAACCCGTCGTCCAAAAAATGCGTCAGGGTGCCGCCATAGCGGCGGATGCTGTCCTCAGCGAGGTGAAAAAACTGCTGCAGCAAATGGTGCACGTCATCCGGCCCCAACGCCTCCATGAGGCTGGCCGCGTTGGTCAGGGAACACGATAGCGCCGTCACCGGTTTGCGTTCACCCGTCACCGGCGTCCCTGGTGCGGCCGGCGGCTCGGGCGTGGGCGTGATCTCAGGCGTATCGGCCGCCGCCCCAGGGCTCACCTCGCCGGCGTTCGGGGGCGCTAGCGCAACACGCGAGACCCTGGGCGCCGTATCCTGCGAGCGTTCCTCGATCTCTTCGATGAATCGGTAACCGCGGCCCCGCAGCGTCTGGATGATCCCTTGCCGGCGTCCGTCGTCCCCGGTCGCTTTGCGTGCGGCCATGACGGCATGATTAAGCGTCGCTTCACTGATAAACTAGCTGGGCCAGAGGTGCGAGAGCAACTCGTCCTTCGTGACCACACGGTCACGATGCTGAATGAGGTACTTGAGGACATCGAACACTTTGGGCTCGAGTTTCATGGGCTGGCCGGCCTTGCGAAACTCGTAGAGATAGGTGTCGAGTTCGCAGTCAGCAAAGACATAGATCATCGACAGCTCTCTTCTACAAAATGTTTATGAGACATCAGGTTGGCCTGGCGTAGCAGTGACCATGCACGGTGTGGGACCAATGTGGTCTCTAGATGATACGCAAGCTCAGTTACAAACCTGGGTGACTTTAGCAGCGGTATCCTTTTTTCGGGGACAAGCGCTACACATCATGATATTCGGCTATTTATCATAAGCTTCTCGATCGTTATTGGCAATATCAAAGTGCTTGACATCACGTGGCGACAGCTAGCTCAGGCGCCTATCATGCTCAGGATAAAGCTCTACGTCATATCATCTCTAAGACGTGGTCGGCCGGGTGTCCTTACCCGGGCCATCTGTCACGTCGATCAGCCCAAGGAATTTCACATTGGCGCAGGCATCCACCTCACCGACAGCGCAGGCCTCGGCTTCGGGAATGAGAAAGCGCATCGGTCCACCTTGGTCAGGAGGCAAGGGCGCGTTTCCTAGTTGATAGACGATCACCGCCTGGTCGAGCACCGCCGCGAGGGGCACGCTGGCGGCAAAATCACCATCCGTGGCATGCAGCGTGATATGGGTTGCCTGCGGCTGTAAGCCGGTGGCGTCGAGCAAGGCGCGCAAGCGCACCGCCCGTCCTTGACGCCCCGGTATCAGCGTCCCCACATCCGGTATTTGCGCCGGGAGCGCAGCGAGATCGGCAACCTCAAAGTCACGTGGACTGTGAACCGCGCCGTCGACGCGCAGAACCGTCGAACCCATGCTGAGTCCTTCCTGTAGCGGTATGCTCCCAGCTGCAGAGCGCGTGCATCACCCTGCCGTAGGCATACGGCCCATGTCGCATGCATAAAGCTCGAAGCATAGCATGTTCAAAGATTAGAAACCTAAGGGAAATGTAATGATTGCATAGGGATTTCGTGGGGATTTCTTGCAAATTCTGTGTAGAGCGCGGCTACCGCAAGTGAGCGAGCAGATGATGATCTTGATATTGTTGAGTTTACGGCGATCAAACGGCTTCCCGACTGGCGCCAGCGTGTCAGAGGTTTAGATGCGCACCATCCGGAGCACATCGCCGACATCGCTCACGTCCTCCAGATGCCACAAACGCTCAAGGAGGGCATCGATCTGTTGAGGAGTCAGGACGTCTTCGGCCAAGGCCCGAAATTTAGCCTCAACCTCCTGATCGCTCATCGGATTCTTCCAGTGGCCCCGATGGTACGGTACTTCAGCACCGTACCGCGCCCCGTCCGCCGTCACCACCTCCACCTCGCTCAACATCGCTTCGGGCACCCGGCGATTGGCTTCTTCCGACACCTCCACGTGGACCTTTTGCACCAGGTCGAGCAATTGCGGATGGCGCCAGTAGGCTTCTCCAAAATGCCGCGGCTCCACTGTGCCATACATCAATGCCACCGCGGTCGTATACGGCATACTGTGGTCCGCCGTCTCGCGATTGGTCGGATGCCACTTTTCAGCATCACCGGCCATAATGTTCACGGCGGTTTGCAATGTCCGCACGGTCACGCGCTGCATCGTGTCGAGACGCGGTAGCTGCGCTCGCACTTGCAACGCCGCATCCACAACGGTTTGCGAGTAGAGGCCAAGCGGGAAGCGTTTGATGGTGCACTGCGAAATTTTGAACGGCGTCCTGTGGGCGCCAAAGGGCTCGAGTTCGAGCGCTTCGGCGCCCATGGCACGGACGAATCCGCCGGCACCGGCAAAGACCGGCGCCGGCCCAGTGAGTCCCTGGGCGGCAAGTTGCACGGCGAAAACGGCGTTGCGGCTCGCGTTGGCAAAGGCGCACCCTTTCCACAACGACACATCGCCAATCCGCGTTTGATACAAAGCCAGATTGGCGGCCAACCCCAGATTCAGCGCCTGCGCAATCTGTTCGTGCGCCAACCCCAGCACCCTAGCGGCGCCAAGCGTGCTGGCCAACACGCCAAGGGTAACGTGATCGAAACCGCGATCCCGGACGCAGATGGCATCGCAAAAACGGCAAAACACCTCGTACGCCAAGACAATGGCCGCGATCACGGTCCGGCCGTCGGCATGCACGATCTCAGCCGGTGACAAGACCGCCGCAATCGCATCGCTGGGATGACCCGACTCGCGCCCCGTATAGCCATCGTTAAAATCGAGATACCGGATCATCACCCCATTGGCGAACGTGGCCAGGTCGAGGCTGGTCTGCTGGCCGCTACCCAACACGGTCGCCGGCTGCTGACTCGTCACTGTCTGGGCCAGGGCACGGGCGACCTTACTCGGTTCGCTCGTGTAGCCACCCACCGCGCAGCCCAGGGTATCGATAAGCATCCGCTTGGCATCATGCACGACATCTGCCGGCAGATCAGCAAACGTCAAAGTCGCCGTATAATCACTCAAATACGCTACCGTGCTATCCATACCCTGGTTGCTCCCCAAACAAGGACTGAGGACCGAGGATACGCTTCTTCATCCCCTCCCCCAATTCCGCATTCCGCATTCCGCATTCCGCATTCTTTTACAGGCCGTAGAGCGCCATGGCGCCACCGGCCAGGACACCCTTTTTGGCGTCGTCAGAGAGTTCCGGCCGATCGGCGATCATGCGCGGCGCTCCCGGGAAGAAACCATCGGGATGCGGATAATCCGTGGCCCACAAGCATTTGTTCGGCCCAATATAGTCGGCCAGCACATTCAGGCTGCCCTCGACCGGCTCGAAAGAGATCCAGCAATTGCGATCAAACAGCTCACTCGGCCGCATGCTCAGCCCGGAGTCGTTAAACCCCTGGTCATCAAAATGACGATCCATACGATCCAACCACGGTGCAATCCAGCCCCCGCCGGATTCCAAAAAGGCGATGCGGATTTTGGGGTAGCGGTCACAGACGCCGTCCCAAATCACGCTCATGGCTACCAGCATCATTTCCATGGTGTGCGAGATGATGTGCTTGGCGGCACGGCTTTCGAAGCGATCCACGCCGACGGTCGGCATGCCGCTGGCGCCACCTTCATGGAAGCCGATGCAGAAATCGAGTTCCTGCGCCTCGGCCCAGAAGGGATCGTAGTCGCGATGGCCGGCCATGCGGCCATTGTACGGGTTCGGCCGCAGGAAGCCGCCCCGCATGTTCAGCTCATGGCGGGCATAGCGCATCTCTTCGATGGCGTACTCGATTGACTGCATCGGCAGCATGGCAACCGGAAAGAGGCGGTCGGGATACGGCGCGCAGTAATCCTTGATCCAGCGGTTGTAGGCCCGGCACATCGCCCGCGCCAAATCCGGGTCGTCGATGGCGCCGGAAAAGAGGCCGACACTCGGATAGAGGAAAGCGGCGTCAATATGGTCCAGATCGAGGTCTTTGATACGCGCATGCGGGTCAAAGCCACCTTTGCGGCCTTCCTCGTACTTCAAGTCTTCCGGCACCCGGCCGTCGCGCAGGCCAATGCCCCCGAGGCGCCCCAGGCCGCGGGGACCGCCAATGATTTTCCCATCAATATTCAAGCGCTCTTTGCCGTCGGTATCCATAAACATGCGCGGCGCCCGATCACGATACTTGGGCTCCATATAGTTGTCCCAAATATCCACCGGCTCCAAAATGTGCCCATCGGCGTCGATGACCTTGTAGTCACCAATCATAGTCCGTCTCCTCTCTGCGTGACCCTGCCTTTTATATCAACAACTCAGCAGCCATTTTGCCAGCTCCCACGTCAGAGTGCAAGCTTTGGATGCAAAGGGATTGGCCGAGGGCGCGCAGGCATACGAAGAGACATGGATTTTTCCTAGGAGGTCTAGCCCGCACAGGCAAACGGTGCTATGGTGGCAGGAAAGAGGTTGGCCTGGAGCGCCACCGTGTCACAGTGAGAGATGCGACGGCTACACAAGGAGGAGGGTACGATGGAAACCATTGGATTCATTGGGCTTGGCAATATGGGCAGCGGTATGGCCGGCAATATCCAGAAGGCGGATTATCCGATGGTCGTCTTCGACATCCGGCAGGAGATGACGAAGTCGTTCATCGACAACGGCGCGCGTCTGGCCACGTCTCCGGCCGAAGTGGCCAGTCAGTGCGACGTGACCTTTACCTCCCTGCCCGGCCCCAACGAAGTCGAAGCGGTCGCCCTAGGCGGCCAGGGCGTGCTGGAAGGCATTAAGCCCGGCGCGATTTACGTCGACCTGTCGACCAGCCGTCCGACGCTGATCCGGGAAATCGAGCCGAAATTTCGCGCCAAAGGCGCCCATGTCCTGGACGCCCCAGTGAGTGGCGGCAAAACCGGAGCGGCATCGGGCAACCTGGCCGTTATGGTCGGTGGCGATCGCGCCATCTACGACCGCATCAAGCCGCTGCTGGATTCCTTTGGCGATAAGGTGTTTTATGCCGGCGGCATCGGCGCTGGCAGCGTGTGTAAGCTGGTGCATAACATGATCGGGCACGGCATCCGCCAGGCGATTGCCGAAGGTTTGACGCTGGGCGTCAAGGCCGGCGTCGACGCCGAGGCGGTGTGGGAGTGTGTGCGCCGCGGCGCCTTGGGCCGTATGAGCGGCTTGCACGGCGGCATACCGGCCACGGTGTTCCGCGGCCAGTTCGAGCCGGCCAGCTTTGCACTGGAGCTGTCGCGCAAAGACATCCTGTTGGCCACCGAGCTGGGCCGGGAGTACAACGTGCCGATGCCGGTTGCCAATCTGGCGGAGCAAATCGCCATCGAAGGCATCAATCGGGGCTGGGCAAAGCAGGACAGCAGCGTGACCTTCCAGTTACAGGAGGAGGCCGCAGGGGTCGAAGTCCGGGCACCGCATGTCGATCCGGAGAAGGCGGCCAAATTTATCAGCACTCATCCGGATGCGGAGTAAGTGCCCAGTCGCGGTTCCCCCCTTTGGCCAAGGGGGGAACACCTGGCAAGTCCCGGACACAGGTGCAGCGCTGTCTTTCCTCTGGAAAAACGATGTCGCTAATGGGGTCCAAGCCCTTAGAGTTCCCGCAAGCCCGCAAGTTGGGTGTCGACCTCGCCCTGGGAGTGCGCAGAGAAGTTCCGCGCATAGCTGTCCTCTTTTTTCAACCGATCCAGAAATTCCACCATATAGGCCCCACAACGGTCGGGATAACCGGCCTTATAGTCTCGTAGCGTCGTGTTCAATAGGGAATTGTACTTCGGATCCGCCTGGTCAGAAACGTCAGAAACGTACCCGCGCAAGGCCTCGATGTTTTGTTGGAAGGCGTTAATCTCATCGTCATCCCGAGGTTCGGGATAAGCCAGGGGATCATCCGGCTCGGTGGCTTGCAGGGCTAATTGTTCCAGCGTGTCGGATATTCCTTTTAAAGCCGAGATGAAGGACTGTTCGCTCACGTGTCTCCCTCCCCTACCTATAAACGTGACGGCATCTGCGTCATGATGTCTCGCACAAAGTCGACCGTGTGGAAGCTGCGACCATGCCCGGCTTTTATAACGGATCTGCACCGGATTGTCCACACATGAGTGGCAAAAAAATTAAGATAAACTCAAAAAACAGGCCAACCAGGCGACCGCCGGGCGAATTCGGTCTTCAAGTTCACCCACACCTCATGTATACTGGATTTTATGAAACCGTGGAAGCTGTGTGGTGTGGACTCCTAAGGATGAGAGGATGGGTTTATGGCAGCGGTTGATGATCTCATCGCAACACTCGGGCAAAACGTAGAAACGGGTTTGGGGCACTTTCGACGGTTACAAGCGGAATCGAAGCTCCCCCTAGGGGTATATGGACCACGTGAGCTCTTGTGCAAATTGGTTTGGTGGCATCAGGTGGCGGCCGAGAGCATGGAATCGATAGGGTCTGGGGGTGATCCGTACCGCGTCTACGCCCCAGATGAAGAAATGGACCTCAGAGCGGTCGCCCGCCAGACCGGACAACCCGTGTCGCAGTTGGCAGCAAATACGGAAGCGTATCAGAAGCGCATCGCCACGGCCGTCAGTAGCATCTCCGACCCAAACACAACCATTTTCGTGCATGGAGATGGCAGCCAAGATTCGGTGCCGCAGCGTTTAGAAGCGATGGTGCAGCGCTGGAAGACCTCGATTGAGGAAATACAAGCGCTATAATCGGCGTGGCGCCGATGCCGGCGACGAGGGCCAAGACCCTTGGGGTCTCGGCCCAGGCATCGAGTCGAGGCAGGAAAAGCGACAAGGCAAGCGTCAGCCCTGGGGGTTGTGTTTCTCGATGAGCGCCTTCACGCGGGGATCGATGTTGTCCTGGAGCGAACGTCCCGCGTCACACAAGGCAATCCCAAGATGGGCATCCCGCGTGAGTTTTTCATGCTCCGGCTTGCCCCGCCATTCGCCATCCAACTCGCCAAACAATGCGTTTAGATCTGCCTTCTGAAACATCGTCTGCACCTCTTGTGTCGACCGTAAGACAACGGGGCCAGGGCTAGCAAATCCCCTGACCCCGTCTCATCCGATTGCCGTCGACGCGTTACCGCGTCAACCGCACACTAGATGAACTTACTCATCGCCCATTGTCGTCCGACCCTCATCAATGATCTCTTTGACGCGTGTCGCAAACGCCATCACGTCATCTTGAGAGGGCACGCCCGTAGTCTCGATCTGCTCTTTGAAGGTCTCGAAGAGCCAATCTTCCTTACGGCCATGCGGAATTTCGAAGAAGGGGCGATCGAACTGCGGCAGTTCGTCCGGGCCGAAGTAACCCTTGTCCTCAAAGGTGTAGCCTTCGAGGTTGTGCGTACGTTTGCCGAGCACCTCGCCCGTCTCGACGTAATGCTCCATCACCGCCTTCATACCATAGCGCTGGATGGGGCAAACCTTCATGCAGACCGCGCATCCATCGTAGCGCGCCATCACCGGACGGCAGCGTTCGTAGATGAGCTTGTGTTTTTCCACACCCCGGTACACCACCTTGTCGCGCACGATCGCGCGGCCAGGGCACCGATCCACACACACGCGGCACTCTTCGCAGAACTTGTGAATGCCGTAGTCCACGGGCTTGGTGTAGGTCACGGGCGCATCCGTGGTGATCATCGCGATCCGGGCCCGGGAGCCAAAATGCGGGGACAAGAGCTGACCGTTCGCCCCCAACTGTCCCAAACCGGCCTCGACAAACATCGGGATGTACGGCGCGCTGTTATCATTGGGGCTGTGCACTTGCGCATGATACCCCAGGGTCCGAATATAATCGGCCAAATCCAACAGGATGGCGCCCTCGATCTCATACGTCCCAAAGTGGGCATATTCCGCATCCATGCTGGGCAGAGACTGCGTTTGCCAGTAATCCTGTTCCAGGGCCAGGCAAATCGTATTCGGGTATTTGACCCAACGTTTCTTCCGGGTGTAGGTGTAGCGCTTGTCGAATTTGGTAAACCCCACTTCGCCAAATCCCAGTTCGCGCGCTTTCAAACGAATCTTCTCGGTGGCGTCTTCACCTGTCGGCGTGCCCACAGGCTCCCGATTCCCCGAGATCGCGGCGATGTCAACGAGCGGATCGTTGACGTCATTATGATACCGGCGATATTGCGCCAACTCGTCCGTATAGATTTCCCACACCCACTCGCGGTCCGCCGCTTTCGTGATGTTTTGGGTCTCTTCAGGGTAGACACGGCTGTAGAAGCTGATATCAGCTTCCCGTTTCACGACACCGGGTACGGTGGTCAAGTCTTCTGCCACCGGAATTTCGACGTCGGGATCGCCATGTTTTCTACCGGGACGCGTAACAACGTGACTCACTGCTTTGGCCATGCCGTCTCTCCTATTCACAGTAAAAACCTTTTACGAGCGCTCTTCGGGCAGAGTATGCCGGTTTACAAAGAGAGTCAAGAAAAAAATAAGTCTGAGTAATTGAATTTATCATAGGATTAGCCCCACTGATTTGACCCGCTTCGGACGTCCTGCCCGCCCCTGTATGCGTCCCGCCTCCGATGCCTGCAACGCCCAGGCATGGTAGAATAGGCAGCAAACCATGATTCCACAACCGCCGGCCCGATGTCCAGAGCCTGCAACCTCAGGAGGTGTGTGATGCGGATATGTTCCTTTCTCCCGAGTGCGACGGAAATCGTCTATACCCTGGGGTTACAAGACCATCTCTATGGCGTCACGTTCGAGTGTGATTATCCAGCGGCAGCGCGACACAAGCCCATCGTCGTCCGCAGTGTTTTTGGCGAGGACTCGTCGCATTTGAGTAGCGAAGCCATCAATGCCATCATCCACCAACGGCTGCGGGAAGGCCTGGGCATCTATGATATCGATCAGGAGGTGCTGCAAGCGGCGGCGCCCGATTTGCTCCTCACCCAGGCGATATGTGAGGTTTGAGCCATCTCGACTCGGCAGGTTGCCGAGGCGAGCAGCGCCCTCCCGACCCAGCCCGCCGTGGTGTCGCTCGATCCCGAGTCCCTGGGCGACGTACTAGATGATATTACCCGCGTGGCGCAGGCGACGAACACCGCCGCCCTGGCCGCCCCGGTCGTGGCCGGCCTGCAGGCGCGCATCGATGCCGTCGCGACGCGAGCGGCCCAGAGCGCCCACAAGCCCCGCGTCTTGCATTTGGAATGGGCCGAACCGCCCATGTGCGGCGGCCACTGGGTTCCGGAAATGGTACAGATGGCCGGTGGTATCAACTGCTTTGGGGATCAAGACAGCGGCTCCTTTCGCCTCGACTGGGACGAGGTGCTCGCGAGCCAGCCGGACGTGATCCTCTTGATGCCCTGTGGTTTCGATGTCACACGCGCCCTGGAAGACATCCCGGTGTTAGCCGCCAAAGAAGGATGGGACACGCTGCCGGCCGTGCAGCACCATCGCGTCTATGTGATTGACGCCAGCGCCTACACCAGCCGCTCTGGCCCCCGCCTCGTCGCCGGGTTGGAAATCATTGCCGAGCTCCTCCATCCGGAACGCTTCTCAGGCCTGATCCCGGACGCTGGCGCTCAACAGGTGGGCCAAGCCGCACGCAAAGCGTAACGCGAAGGCCATATGAGTTCCCCGAACCGGCCAAATGAGACAGGCGATACAATAATACGATCGTGATAAGATTTTTAAGAGATTGTTTTATTGGATATTATACGGATCTCTCGCCCTTTGTACACCAAGCGCTGTACCCGCATGTACGGCCCGGGACACCTATGGGGCAGACCATAACGTATTGGGGTACACAAGCACATGGAAAGGGAGAGAATCCCATGCAACGTGCAGCTATTTGCAAAGCCGGTATCGTGGTCGCGCTCACGCTCGTGTTGGGATGGGCAGGCCAGGTCGTGGCAGCCGATTTGGAAGAAGAATTCGGCATCGATTCAAGGGGACGCCGCCGAGCTCCGACGTGCCTAGGCCACCGGGCGACCATCGTAGGCAACAATGGCGAGAACCTCTTGATCGGCACGCCGGGGCCGGATGTGATTGTGGGTCTCGGCGGCAGTGATGTCATTTTCGGCCTCCGGGGTGATGACATTATTTGTGCCGGTGAAGGCGATGATGTCGTCTCCGGCGGTCTCGGAAACGATACCATTTTGGGTGAACGAGGTTCTGACGTGCTCAAGGGGGGTCCTGGGCGGGACCTCGTCCGCGGTGGACGTGGCGCCGATGTTCTCCATGGCAATCAACAGAATGACGAACTTCGTGGCGGTCAGGGCCGAGACTCTCTCCTCGGCGGTCTCGGGAACGATGTGCTGCGTGGGGGTGATGCGGGCGATACCCTGGGAGGCGGCCCTGGGCGGGATGACCTGTTCGGCGGGAACGGTCATGATACGATGAACGGCGGTCAGGGTAACGACTGGCTCAGTGGCGGACCGGGTGTCGATATCTGCAATGGCGGCCCGGGCAACGATGCGGCTAACGCCACCTGTGGTATACAACTACTCATCCCATAGCCTGCCGTGACCGATTTCAGCGGCTCTCAGCTCACGGTGCTGAGAGCCGCTGCGCGCCTTCGCCTTCCGCCTTGATGGCGACGATATTAGTGATGGACGACCAGCCCACCATCGACGTTGAACGTCTGGCCCGTGACATTCCGCGCTCCAGGAGTGGCGAGAAACGCGACCATGGCCGCGATGTCTTCCGGTTCATTGCGCCGCCCGATGGGGATTTGCGCCGTGCGGCGGCGTTCCAGCTCCTCGGGCGTCATGCCCAGGGCTGCGGCCCGGCTCTCCACATTGTTCTCCGACAGCGCGGTACGTGTGGAGCCGGGGCACACCGCGTTGACATTGATATTATATGGCCCGAGTTGCTGCGCCGCCGTATACGTCATGGCAATCACCGCGCCCTTGCTGGCGGCATAGGACGCGTTCGAGGTGCCGGCATAGCCCTTGCCGGCGATGGAGGCAATGTTGATGATGCGCCCGCCATCTCCCTGCTTGATCATTTCCTGCGCGGCCCGTTGCATGCCAAAAAAGACGCCTTTGGCATTGACGCGGTGAATCCGGTCCCAATCCGCTTCGCTGATATCCATCACGAATAGATAGCGGGTCACCCCGGCATTGTTCACCATGATATCGAGACGGCCAAAGGTGTCGACGGTCTGCTGGACCATCCGGTCAATCTCGTCTACATGGCCGACATCCGCCTGCAGACTCAGGCTGCGCCCGCCGGCAGACTCAATGGCGGCGCTGGTCGCCTGCGCCGTGTCGCCGTTAATGTCGGCTGCGGCCACCATGGCGCCTTGTTCGGCCAAAAGGAGCGACGTGGCCCGCCCCATGCCGCTGCCGGCACCAGTTACCAATACAACGTGATCAGCTAATGTCATCGTTCCCCTCCTGTGGGAGCTATCAGCTGTCAGCTATCAGCTATCAGCTCAGAGCCAAACGGAGAGCTTTTGTCTTCTAGAATTCCGCTAGCCATCCGGCTTCATCCTTGGCCATCAGACGCCAAACGCGAGACCTCATCCACAAAGCTGAGAGCTGATAGCTGAGAGCTAAAGCATGACCTGCCCGTCCCGTAGCTTCAGCGTCATGGGCTGGCCCGGATTGGGCTTCCCCGGCGTATGACCCAGCAGCACGATCTCGGCGTGTAGTGTGCGCCAGCCCAATTCGAGTAAGCCAACCGTGCCGAGCCGGAGGTCCTTGTGCTGGGGAAAAGTCGGGCTGCCGCTGTTGAGGAGCACCACACCGTCACGGTATTCCAAGCACTCCTGATGCGTATCGCCCGCGATCATAATATCGACGGCAGCGGGAAAGAGCTGCTGCAACTCGGCCATGGGCCGGAAGCCACGTTTGAGGCTATGGATCATACCGAGACGCCAGCCCTCGATCTCGAGTACTTCGATATCCTTGCAACGCGGGTCGACAATCGGATCGTTATTTCCGATCGTGCACACCACGGGTGCGAACTGCTCCAGCCAGTCCAAGACCATCGGGGAGGATAAGTCGCCCCCGTGCATGATCAGGTCCACGGTGGAGAAGAACCGGGCGGGTTCGGGTCCCAATTCGTCAAGCTCACGGATGAGATTGGGCAGATGTGTGTCAGAGAGTATACCGATTCGCATGGAGGCGACTATACTACGGCCAACGATGGCCGTCAACGGCAAAGATGCCTGATCGCCCGGTTTGACGCCACCGAACCCGTATGATACCGTGGCGGCGGTTTTTCGACGTCGCTCTTTTGCAGAGAAAGGAGAGGGTATGCCGCAGCGGACAGAAGCCGCGATTGTCGGTATCAACGAATATCCCCTACGGGTTGCCCCTGGCGTGAGTTCCCTCCAGATTAAGGCCGACTGCGCCGCCAAGGCCCTGGCAGATGCCGGTTTGAGCTGGAAAGATGTCGATGCCGTCTATGATACGGGCGGTGATCAGAACATCGGTGGACTCGGCATTTCCGAATATTTCGGGTTCAAGCCCAACGTCATCGACACCACGTACGTGGGTGGCACGTCTTTTGAATTTCAGGCGAACCATGCCCGCACCATGATTGCGAGCGGCAAATGCCATGTGGCCGTGATAACGTACGGCTCCACGGCCCATTCCGACCGCCGCGCGATCGGCACGGCTGGCGCCACGGGCGTGGGACCGGCGACTTTCATTAATAATATGGAAGATCCCTGGGGCCTGACGCTCATCGGTAATTACGCCATGGTGAAAAATCGCCACATGCATCAGTATGGCACGACGAATGAACAGTTCGCCCATATTTCCGTGGCGACGCGCAAGCATGCCATGCGCAATCCCGAGGCCGTGAAAGCCATGACCGATCTGGAGTTTGTCGGCGTGCGCGAGATTGGCGTCGAGGACGTTCTCGAATCGCGCCTGATTGCCCATCCCCTGCGCTTGCTCGAATGCTGTATGGTCTCCGACGGCGGTGGCGCCCTCATCGTCGCGTCACCGGAGGTGGCCCGCAATGGCCGCCAAAAACCCGTGTGGATCATCGGATCGGGCGAGGCCACGAAGTATCGGGAGAACAACGGCGATATCACCGTCAGCGCCGGCGCCCAATCGGGCCCCATGGCGTTTGCTGACGCGGGCGTGTCGCCAGTCGAAATCGATGTCCTGATGGCCTACGACTCCTTCAGCATTACCGTGATGTGCATGATCGAGGACCTGGGCTTTTGCCCGAAGGGCGAAGGTGGCCATTATGTCGGCGACGGACATCTGGCGTTTGACGACCCACGCAAACCGGCATTGAATACCGACGGGGGCGGCCTGTCGTCGAACCATCCGGGACAACGGGGGATCTTTCTCTTGCTCGAAGCCACCCGCCAGTTACGCGGCGAATCCAACTCCCAGGTGCCGGACGCCAAACTCGCCGTGGCCGTCGGCAATGGCGGGCAACTGGGCTCCCGCCACGCCACGGGTGTGACCATTCTCGCGGTGGACTAGTACTGCGTACCGCACATTGTTCAGAGGAGAGAGACCACCATGGCAGCCAAACGACCGCAACCCCGCTTTCCCGAACCGGATACAGAACCGTTCTGGGAAGCGACCAAACGCCATGAATTGACCTATCAAACCTGCAATCAATGCAATGACGTCATCTTCTACCCCCGCAGCCACTGCACCGCATGTGGGTCGAACGACCTGACCCGGCGGGTCTCCCAAGGGCAAGGAGCGGTGTACACCTTCACGGTCATCATGCAGAGCCGGCACCCAGCCTTTGCCGAACTCGGTCCCTATGCCGTGGCGTATGTCGACCTGGACGAAGGTTTTCGCATGATGAGCAACATTGTTGGCGTGCAAGATCCAACCACCGATGTGCAATGCGGCATGCGCGTTAAACTCCGCTGGGAAGACCAAGGCGAAGGCGACATCTCGCTCCCCATGTTCGAGCCGGCGTCATGAGCTCTAAGCTCTAAGCTCTAAGCTTTTTGTTCTTAAGCTTAGAGCTTAGAGCTTAGAGCTTAGAGCTTTTCCCCCGAGGACTATCATGCAAGCAAAACCGAACATCCACGTGATGCATATCGACGATGATTCCGTGTACCATCCGGGCGGCAGTAACAATTATTTTGTCGGCAATCCGCACGGGGAGATGGTGCTCATCGACACCGGCGAGCAGCAGCGCGAATGGACCCAAAGCATTCTCGACTTCTACAACAAGCTTGGACGCCCCCAAATCCGAGCGATTCTGCTCACCCATGGCCATGGCGATCATATCGGCGGCCTCGACCGGGTTTACGACACGCTTGAAGCGCCCGTACGCTGTCACCCGAAACTCGCCCAAAAGCTCGAAGCCATGGTGGAAAAGGATGTGGTGGTACCCCTGAAGTCCCGCGAAGTGATACAGCTTGGTGAGGACGTGACCCTGCGCACCCTGTTTACGCCGGGGCATGAAGTGGACCATCTGGCTTTTCACTTCAAGGAACAGAAAGTACTCTTCACCGGCGACTGTGTCTTGGGGGCATCTTCGTCCACCGTGCGTGACCTGGCCAGTTATATGAAATCGCTCCACCTTCTCACCCACTACACCCACGATACCATCTGCCCGGGCCATGGCCCGATCGTGCCGCCGCCCCGCGGCGAGAAGCTGGTGCACGAATACATCCACCACCGCGAATACCGGGAACAACAGATTTTGGCGGCCCTGGAGCAAGGTCACACCGATGTCAAAGCCATCGCGCGGGCGGTCTATCCCCGCAATCTAAAGAAAGGGTTGTGGCCGGGTGCGGAACGCAATGTTGTAACGCATTTGGAAAAGCTGAAAAAAGAAGGGCGCGTGGTGGAGCAACCGGTGCAATTCAGCCTTGCAAGATAACCGGCTTCTATCCCTCACCGGGCCCAAGGCTGTACACCATACGCAACAGATACGGCCATTTGGGTACTTACTTTTGGATGGAAGTATCGCTGGTTATGGTACGAAGGGGGTCAAAACGTGATCGCGTTTTGGCATGGGATCACCACTCTTGCTTCTGCGAACGATGCAAAGGGGGCTATGATGCAATATCCGAAGCGTATGGTATGGGGTTTCGTTGCCGTTGGGCTATGGGTCGCAATGCACGCCTGGGAAAACGGCGGCCGTGAAGCCGTCGCCCAAGAGGACATCACCGTCGATTGTGCCGCGGGGGAGACGCTGGCTGCGGCGTTGGCTCAGGCGGCTCCGGGGACGACGATCCTGGTCAGCGGCACGTGTATGGAACGCGTGACCATGACCACCGACCGGATCACGCTCGACGGACAAGGTGGGGCCATTCTCGACGGCGGTGGCGCCAGTCCTGGAGGCGCCACAGAGGGCGTGATCACCATTGCAGGCGCGCAAGGCGTGGCGCTCACCGGGTTAACGGTATAAAATGGACCCGACGGTATTCTCGGCCGACGGGGAGCGGCGTTCATCGTCAGCAATACAACGGTCCAAGATAACGCCGATGACGGTATCCAGATCGACGAAAATTCGACAGCCGATCTCACCGATTGCACGGTGCAACGGAGTGGCGATGAGGGCATTTTTGTGTTCCGCAACTCCAGTGGGACTTTTCGTGGCACGATCGTCAGCCAAAATAATGGAGATGACGGCATTCTCGTCAGCCAGACGTCAAGTGCCTTCTTTACTCCCGGAACCATGGTCACCGTGACTAATAACAATGACAACGGTCTTACCGTCTCGGGCGCCTCAAGACTCTTGGCAACGCGCACAGACGACAGCGTCGTCACCATCACGGCCAACGACAACATGGACGATGGCATCGGGGTTTTCGGCAGTGCCAATTTCGTGGCCAACGGCAGTACGGTGAGCGCCAATACCAATAGAGATGACGGTTTCGTGGTGGCCACCACCTCGACAGCGGCCTTTGTCAACGGGGGCACGGTGGCAGCAAACGGCAACGGGGGGGATGGCATCGCGGCCACGGTGAGCGCAGGTATCGTCCTCGACGGGACGATGGTGGAAGCGAACAATAATGGCAATGACGGCCTCTGTATCCGGTTGAATTCGAGCGCTGCGGTGGAGTTTGGCGCCATGATCACAACGAACCAAAACGGTGACGACGGCATTGGCGTCTCCGGCAGTTCCCATTTCAACGTCTTTCAGAATGTCATAATCACGTCGCGTGAGAATATGGATGCAGGGCTCGTGGTCTTTGACAATGCGAACCTCACGATGTCGGATAGACCGGAGGAGGCATCCACCATGCTCTTAGCGAACAATACGGACGATGGCCTCCTCGTCCTCAACAGTTCTCAGGCTTTTGCCGGCTCGACCACGACGCTCACCGTCCAGGGCAGTGGAGATTTTGGGGTCGTGATCGCTAACGCCTCGCATCTCGGCTTGCTGGGCGCCACGACGGTCAGCAACAATGGGAACAGTGGCATCGTCATCGCGGATGTCTCGGATGCCGACCTTTTCGGGAATGTGCGGCTCCTCAATAACGCCGGCTCTGGCTTGGTCATCGTCCAAAATTCGAATGTCGATGGCCAGGATCTCACCATCATGAACAACACAGTCGTCGGTATCTTCGCGGATTTCAGTAGCGTGGATATCGACCGCTCCACGGTCACGCAAAACACCGCAGCCGATATTGCACTCGTGCAAGGAACGCGTGCCGACTTGACGCGGATCACCTTCGGCAGCTTCTTCTGCGACGCATCCGTCCTCCTGACTGGGGACACGGGCGTGATGTGTCCGGCAGGGCCAATGGCTGCGTCTCTGCACGTACAGTAGACGCATGCAAAAGGGTAGCAAAGGGGTCAGACGCCATGGTCCCGCGCGGCCGCTGCTGAACTTAACTTCGACGATAGGCCGCAGCGGGATGGCGATCGGGAAGCCTGGGATGGCCGAAGATCTTCTGCCGCAGGGGACCCGGGGCGTATTCCCGCTGCACCAGCCCTCGCGCCTGTAGGATGGGCACCACAGCATCGATGAAATCCACAAAGGTGCCGGGGGTGACCGAGTAGACAAGGTTGAACCCGTTGACACCGGCCGCATGCCACGCCTGTAGCGCATCCGCGACCTGCTCGGGTGCTCCCGTCAGAAACTGACCCGCTAAGCGGGATCGGGTTAAGTCGCGAAACGTGACGGTCTTGTCCGGCGCCGACTCAATCAGCTCCTTCACTGAGCCCCGCATGGATTGACTATCAATGGTCTGCAAGGGCCGATCGAGGTCGATCGCGCCCAGGTCCACACCGATGCTCCCACTCAAGTGGGCCAGGGCGCCTTCGGTGCTGAACTGCTCCAGGTACGCCGCCGCTTTGGCCTTGGCCTCGGCCTCGGTTCTCCCGACCACGGGCGATACGCCCTGAAAGAAGAGGATGTCGTCTGGCCGGCGCCCCAGGCGCTGCGCTTGGGAGCGAATATCGTCAATGACGCTGGCGGTCCCGCGCAAGCTCTGCCGAGAGGCCACAATGAAGACGCACTCGGCATGCTTGGCGGCAAACGTCCGTCCACGGGTCGACGAGCCCGCCTGAAAGAGCAACGGCGTGCGCTGCGGCGAAGGCTCCGAGAGATGGGGTCCGGCGACATCGTAGTATGTCCCCACGTGATGGATCGGGTGGATTTTTGCTGGGTCCGCATACATGCCGCGCTGGGTATCGCGCAGCACCGCGTCATCTTCCCAACTGCCCTCCCACAGCTTGTACGTCACCTCGAGGTACTCATCGGCGCGATTGTAGCGCTCGTCATGCACGGGCAGGCCGCCGAGACCGAGACTCGCTCCGGCGTTTGATAGATACGAAGTCACGATGTTCCACGCCACGCGCCCACGTGTGAGATGGTCGAGCGTCGACACTTGCCGGGCGAAGGTGAAGGGATGGGTTTGCAAAACCGAGCTGGTGAAGGCAAAGCCAAGGTGTTCGGTGGCATAGGCCATGGCGGGAATGAGCAAAGCCGGATCGTTTACCGGGATCTGCATGCCCTCGACGATCGACGTCTCCGGCCCGCCGCGATAGGTATCGTAGACGCCGACCACATCGGCCAAGAATAGCGCATCGAAATAGCCCTTTTCGAGGATCTGCGCCAGCTCCACCCACGGATCGAGCTGGGTATACTCAAGCTGGCGGGTATCGTCTCGTACCCACAATCCCTGTTGGATATGTGAGACGCAATTCATGTGAAAGGCATTTAAGAGCAGTCGCCGCGGCGGTGTCACCCCTCACCTCCTCTGCATCAGGCCGCATCAGATATGTACCAGGCGGTATCCTCTATGGAACGTAACCTCTCTTGGCGGCATCATGTGCGACACTGGCAATCACGTCTTTGTGCGCCTTGACTTTGACGAAAAAGTCCTTGTGGCAGACCGGGCATTCAGCATATCCCTCACTGTCTAGACTCCCATCCGTAGGACGCCCCCCATTCTTTACGATCTTTCTAGGCACCCATTGCACGGTATCATCGATCTTATAGTCGATGAAATTTCTGATCCCAAAATACGTCTGGATCTCCATCTCGCCGCAATGCCCACACCGCGGACACGTTATCACCGTCCACAACATGTTATAGGAACTCATAGAAGACGGTTCCTCAGGTTACGAATCGGTATGGCGGGAAATCTCGTGGGCGATTGTAGCGTCAGTGCGATCAACCGGACCAGCCGGCTGTTCGCTGTGACCGCTTCGAACCCAGTGGCTCTGGCAAACGCGGCCAGAGCGGCATCTCCTCGCCCCTGTTGTTCCACAATCGTCCTAAACACCTGCTGAAAGTCAGGAAGATCGGCAATGCGGCCAGCATACGGGCCACCGAATACCTCAATACCCTGTTGTCTCAAGAATGTCAAACGGGCATGGCGCTGTATGTTCGTTATCCCATTGAAAAACGCAAATTCCCGCAGTTGATTGGGTGTAATCAAGGTCTCGCCGGCTTGAATTTCTGCCAGGGCAATACGGCCAAGCGGCATGGCACGACGTTCTGCCGCTGCAACCAAGACATCATTGTCGACAAATATTGGATTCCTCCCGCTCTCTACGGCGTCCAGAATACCATCTCACCTTCTGATGACGTTGCAAGTGTCGTCTGCCCTAGTAACACTCAGTGGAACTTCAAAAAAGTTTTTAGTATATGCGGACAGCAGCTTGCGTCGGAGGCAGAAGCTGCGGGAGCAGGGGACGTTGCCAGAGGCCTGCGGGCCGGTGGTATTGGGTTCTACCCCAACAATACCAATGTCATACCGCCAATCAGCAACGCCATACCCGGAATCTGCCGCCGCACTTCGTATTCCTGCCAAATCATCAACCCGATCAGCACGGACAACACCGCCTCGATCTGACCGAGCACTTGGACGTACGCCACGAAGGTGAACGAAAACGCCCAGAACCACGCGAGACTGCCGGCCAAGCTGGTGGCGCCAAGCATGAGCATACACGGCCACAACCGGCGCACATGGGTAAATTGCGCCGGATGGCGCAGCAAGAGGTACCCGGATAACATCACCACTTCGATGAGGGTGACGAGAAAGAGGGTCATCACCACGCCCTCGAACGTGCCGGATGGCAAATGCAGATTGGCCCGCACCAAGGCTTGAACGCACCGTTTGATCGTAAAACTGCTGAGCATGAGGGGCCCCGCGCACAAGATGGCCAAGACGCTACCTGGATCGAAATGAAACGCCTGCCGCCAGCCTTCGGGACCGGCATCCCGGCCGATGTTCATGAACACCACCCCGACACTGGATACCAGGATGCCCAGCCAGGCCAGCCAGGATGGCGCTTCCTGAAAGAACAGGACGCCGATCACCGCGGCAAAGACGATTTCCAACTTGTGGAAGACAATGGATTGGGCAAAATTCGAACGTTGAAAGGCCATGATGAGCATGACGCCGCCAAGGAGTCGGCAACTAGCGCCGAGGACCCCGTAGAATAGACAGGCTGGCGAGATCTCGGGCATGCCGGAGCGCATGACAAAGAAGATCACGAGAGGGAAGGCCAACAGCAGCATGAAGAGAAAGCGTGACCAGCTATTCAGGGTTGGGGGAATCTTCCCAACCAGACTGCGCGCCAGGGCATTGCGCGCGGTTTGCGCACATCCTGCGGCCAATGCAATCCAAACCCACAAAGGCATCGTCTCACTCACGTGTTCAGTTTTAGCAAGCCGCGTGCAGCACGCCAGGGGGAAGGCGCTGGGATCAGCTCCAAACGCCCCTGGCAAGAGCCCAAGAGGTACTGTCATGACCAAGGTGTGAGACTTGCATGAGAAGTGGATGCAGGACCCGGAGTACCGCGAAGCCGACGAGCACATGGCGTCGGAGTTTGACCTCGCCCGTGCCATGATTGAAGGCCGTACGCAAGCGGACTTAACGCAGGGGCGGCTTGCCGAGCGGATGCAGACGACGCAGTCCATGATTGCCCGACTTGAAGAGGGGTATGTGCGGCCGTCAACCCGCACGCTCGAACGTTATGCCCACGCCACGGGTACCCGGCTGAACATCAGCTTTGAGCCCGTATCTGCGACCGAGTGAACGTGCCTACATGTGCCTGAAAACCCTTATCCAAAGCATCACCACCGCCGTTTGGGATCATTCGCTTTATTGAACACATCGGCAATGAAATTAAAACTCACCAACTAGGCGGTATCATAATGCACGGATATGACGATTGAAAGGAAAAAAGATGGAGAAAGAGGCATATCCGCGAAGGGCGCGAAGGGGCGCGAAGGACAAAGAAGACGGGGGTTGCCGCCGGCATGACAGGGCGGCGAATCGGTCTCGATGTGGGGCAAGAATCCGGTCACGTGTGACCTAGACAACGCGGCTATATGGGTCGGATGGGACCTATCTCATGACGCCCATAACCTCGGAATGATTGGACTGACAAGCGTTATAAGTTCTGGCATGTATTTTGTTATATAAGTGCCCGAACAGAATTAAATTCATATCTTTCCTCTGGAAAAACGATGTAGCTAATCTTGTCCAGGTACTTACATGGCGCCCGTTGGCGTTGCCGAAGCATCAGGTGGCATGGCGTATGCGGTGGTACGCTTCCTCTTCAAGAAGGACGGGGCATGATTGATGCAGCCTTACACATTATCAAACGGTACAGACAACTGTTGACGCTGAGCCATGAGACGTGCGAGCACCGCTTTACCGAACTGATCGACCCCATGTATCGCGATGCACAGTCCGTCTTTCAGGACTATACGGCACTCCACCTCGACCTCATCGTGCAACTCTTTACGCAGCAGGATGTATGTGAGGTAATTACATGGATAGAAACGCGGCGCCTGGACTTTCTTCCCCTCTGCACGCAGATGCGTGCGCTCACACTGGCATGCGATATGGGCGCACCGAATGGCAACGATGCCCTCGGGAAATTTCATCATGGTATGATAAGTCTTATACGGGGATGTGCGGCCTTTGTCGACGAGCAGGACGTGCCCCGCGAAGCCTATGGCTACAGCGGCCCTACGGTGCTGCACCAGTTGTATACGACATCGCAAGCGCCGTTGCCGCTGCACCGCGGTGTGTATGTCGATACCGCCAAGAAGCACTTTCAAGCGCTTGAGCACGCTTGGGAAGATGCGGTCGAAGGCTATGCTGCGATCAAATATCACTATCAGGCGAGTCAGAAGCGTATGGCGGGTTGCAAATCCGCGGTAACAAACTCTGTCAATCATGGCGGTGCGCAGCGCGAAGGCTGAGACGCAAGCGTGAGGAGCCGCCGCATAGAAGGATTGCGTCAAGAAGTCAAAGGGTTGGTGGGAAAGAGCGGCTCCTCACAAAGATAAGATGCAAAAAAAGTCGGCTTATTCCCAACGTACACGCACGACGCGTTTTTTTTTAGATCCACCCGCGTATTCTCGAATTGACCATACCATCGGCGGGATCACACAATGTGCTCGATCTGATACGCGCGCTGCGCCAGGTGCTCAGCAAGCAGTTGCCGATGACAGGCGGTGGCCTGCCGCTCGGCGCACATCAGGCAAAACGGCATGGGGATATCGAGCACACGCTCAACCAGGATATCGCCTGCCCGCTGCAGCAACCGTTGATAACGTTCAGGCCAGTCCTCACAGCCCATAAAGACGTTCCCCAATTCCGGCAGGGAGACATAGGTGATGTGGCGCTGGGCGAGCAGGCGCTGAATGCCTTTGTCAGGTGTGTTGGCTTTGGCGTATGATCCCATGCTGCTGCGGTCTGGGCGCAGGCGGACATCGACAATGCGCTCGATCCGGTGATGTTGCAAGAGGTCGAGAAAATCCTGGGGTTGCCTGCCGCCATAGCCAATGGTGTAGATCTGCACAGAGCCCACCTTTCTTCTCGCATCACTTCTGCCTGATGACTTCCCGCCTGCTGAGACCGTCTCGCTTTCCCCGAGTCGGGATCATGGCTGACAACGGCCATGGCGTACACGTCACGTCATGGCGTTGCCGTGCCGTAGGTCACCCGAGGGCGCCGGCGAAGAGTTCGCGGAGACCCGCTCGGCTTGGCGTTGCCAAATACAGCCCGCCAGTTGGGATGACCCAATCGCCCGAAAACGATAACTCTACCCGCGTGTCATGAATCGTCAGTTCGCCAAAACGCGCATTGTCTGGCGTCGCGGTCCGGCCAATGATGACATCATGACCCGCGAAGGCTGGCCGGGTTGGGGAGTTGGCCCAATTGCGCTGAAGGAATCGGAACTGGCGGTCAATCGAGGTTTGGTAACAAAGAAAGAGAAGGCCGCGTTCGGCCTCCGGCTGCTCGTCATAGAGCGGCCCAAATGGGATTCCCCGCCGCAGGATCAGGCGGGTTAGCGTGCGCCGGAAGTCCCCGATATCGGTTCCGGCGTCCCGCGGATTGATCTGCCGGATATGCGCGAGATGGGGGCATCTGAGCCCGTCAATATCACCTGGAACGGCCGGTAAATGGACAGGCCCATGGTCGCTCGAAAGTTGTGCACTCGGCAGGGGATTGTCAAAGCGAAAATGGTTCAGCGCGTCGCGGTAAATCCCTGGCTCAGGTGCATCGGGAAACGCAACGAGTGGCGTTCCATTGGGCCATCGCCCGACGATTTTTGCGGCCATCGCCGCAGCGGTCACGGGCTGTCCTGATTGCGTTTGGGCCGTCTGCGCGGCGGTACTCATGGCTGTCCGGAACGCCTCTACGTTCTGACTCAGACGCCGAAACACCAGCATGGAACGTTGCGCATCCAGGAAGCGCCGGGCTCGGCAACGGAGCCGGCGGCGAAGCTGTCAAATGCTTGGCCTTGATATCCGAAGATGAACTGGCCCGGCCAGAGAAGGGGTTGCCCAGGTGCGGCGGCGTGGGTATCGGCTCTGGCACCGCTCGCGGGAAAGCGGCGGCGAATGAGCGGCGTGTCGGCATCGAGACGGCCACGTGGCGCCGGTTGGGAGATGCCATCGCGAAACCCAAAATGCTCGATGTCCCCAGGGAGCAACTGTGCCGCTTCCTCATAAAGGAGGTCAACGGTCGCACCGAAGCGCGTGAGAAGCGCCGACACCCGCGTCATGAGGGCGGATTCGCGTTCGCTTGCCAGGATGAGCAAGACGTCGGGTGTCGTCTCTGGCGTGGCGCCGACGCGCCAATTCAAAACCCCATGGGGTCCAATCGGATCACGCAGAGCTGCTGCGTCGGCCGCCTGCCCCTGGGTAAAAAATGGATCGGCGACCTCCTCCGGAGCCCGGCCCAACCGGCGCACGCCCTTGGCGCTGACGGCGATAGCCATCATCACCTCCGGGTCGTCCGGCCGTTCCCCCGTCTCAAGTAGCGCTTGTCGTCGGCGGTCGCGGTGAGTCTTTGCTACCCGCATCGACGTGACCTGACCGACAAGGTCGAAGAGGATGGCGCGCGCCGGGCCAGTCTGCACCAGATCCAGTCCGATCACATATTGATGACGGGTGCCAAAGCCCGGTGCAATATGCCCTTGTATGTCGTCAGCCTCCAACATAGGCTCGTCGTTCATAAGGCCCCCCGATCATGCAACGACGCCCGATCGAACCGGGCGACGACATCTGCCACCCCCGCCCCGGCCAGCAGGGGTTGCGGCGCCCGTGCGCCTGTGAAAGGAACGCGGTTTGCCCAGTCGACAAGATCACAGCGTTCCGTGCCGCTGGCGTCTAAGCGTGGGTGGGAGAAAAAACCGGCGTGATCGGGATGCTCACACAACGCGGATGCCACGCACGACAACACGGCGCGCGGCGGCGCCGCACTCGCAACCGCGCCGGCATAGATCGCAATGGTGGTTTGGCGCGCGATGGGGCCACCCGTCGTGATCGGGTCGGTCCCCAGCACACATTGATCGAGGGTATACGCCGCGTTGCTCGGCAGCGCCAGTTCAAAGCGAAGAATCCGTTTGCGCAATCCCTGATCAGTGCCACGCACGACCCGAAGCACGTCGCCGCTGACATCCTGCCCATTAAATGACAGACCGGCAATATTCACTTCGGAAATATAAAGGCCAATGGGATCGAGAATGGTGACGGTGCGCCCGTCCAGGATCGCACTATTGACCACAAATCCGAGCGAGGGTCGCTATTAGAGTTGTTCCTCAATAGCATAAGATCAGGTTCCCTAGCCCAGCCCAGATGCCCACCGAATCATCCTCAAA
>CBCXVS010000051.1:0-29529 GCA_965178525.1 uncultured bacterium
AATGGACTTTTGAATTGGGCTAACCTGTTGATCTACTTAACCCTCCGCCTATTCTGCTAGGGGAACTTCGGTCTAGTCAGTGAGTTGTTTTCCTTTTGTGAGAGGTGGCGATCCGTTGGCTCGCGCGTGATACTGATTGTTGCGCTGATGCCGAAGAGACATGACATGCGGATGTTGTTATACCCATGCCATGCAGCCATTTCAGATTTGGCACAAAAAGAAGGCAAGTTCTATGCCAGAATGCAGGCTAGGTGCCGAGCCGGTCGGTGTCAATGCCCGGAAGATGAGATTTGAGGCTATTTCTCAAGCCGAAAAGGGGGTGAGGACTCTCGTGTTAGACTGATGACGCCACCGGCTTGGCGGCTGGCGTATGCTAGAAAGAGACAAAAACTTGACAGCGTGGTGTCAGAACCGCGTCGTCCCTTTCACTATCCTCTGCAGCGGCGCTTTCCGTGGTCTGGCGTGGGGATGGCCGTCTGCGCCTGTGTCTGTGCGGCACCGGCGGGTAAAATGCCTTGAAGATCGTAAAAGTCTCGTAAGTATAAATATATAAAGGCGATATATGGCTTTCCGGAAGGTGGGGATCAAAATCTTGACGGAATCCGTCAAAAGTTTACTTGACCGTATCAGCGTGGGGTAGCGTGGACGGGCTTCCGGACGCTCCGTGGGCTCTATGCCAAAAAGGTAGCGCGTGGCGTGACAAGCGCAGTATCATCTCTTCCGGGGCGTCCATCTATGGGCGCCATGCGGCAGAGGCGATGGTCGGTTGCGCCGCGGCAGGGAATGGCAAGGGGCCGGGTGTGTCACCGGGAGCGATGAACATGAGTATGATTCGATTTGGCCTGATTGGTTTAGGTATTCACGGCCAGCGGTATGCCCGGCATATTATGCGGGATATCCCTGAGGCTGAATTGTATGCGGTTTGCCGGCAGGATCCGGCCAGGGGTGAGGCATTTGCCCGGGACCACAATGTGCGCTATTACCGGGAATATCTCGATCTGCTCAACGATCCACGCATTGATGCGGTCGTCGTCGTGACGCCGCCGGCGTTGCACGAACGCATCTGCACCACGGCCATGGCCGCCGGCAAGCCGGTGTTGGTGGAGAAACCGCTCGCCCGCAACACCCGCGAAGGGATCAGTATTGTCGAGGCGGTGGCCCGGACCGGCGCCGTATTAATGGTCAGTCATACCCTGCGTTTCAATAAGGTGGTGCGGACGCTGGAGCATTATCTCGACGAACTCGGGCCGATTCATACCATCAGTATCAACCAACGCCTGGAGCCCTCTGAGCGGGAGTGGATGGACGATTTGGCCGAGGCGGGCGGTGGTGTCATTCTGCAATCCGGCGTCCATATCTTCGATCTGTTGCGCTATTTTTCCGGGGATGAGGTGCGGCGGGTCTATTGCGAAACGGATCGGATTGTTTATGAGGAATTGGAAGATTCGTTTGTCGCGACCTTGCGTTTGCGCCAGAGCAAGGCGCGCTGTCTGGTCGACGCGGCGCGTTACACCGAGGGGCGTTCCGGTCGCATCGAGTTGGTCGGCGAACGGGGTCAGCTCGTCGGCGATCACGTGCACGGCTACGGCATGATTATTCGCGGCCGGCAGCCCGAACCTCTCGATATGCCGCCAGCTGTGAATACCGTGGAGGAGGCCCTGAAGGCATTCATGCAGACGTTGCGACACGACGCAGAGCCGCCGATTAACGCCGTAGACGGGCTGCAAACTCTTGAAATTGCCGAAGCATGCTATCATTCTGCCAGCTCCGGAGCCGCTGTCGAACTTGCCGGCGATGAGGATGATGACGAGTTCGACGACGACTTCGATGACGGTTTCTGGAATGCGTGACCGCTCTCGAATAACCCCGATTAATTTTGTTGCGGTACGTGTGGTTTCACCGCGCCTTTCGCCTTTTGTCCATTGCCTGTGGCTTGGGGTTGTCCAATGATGAGCGCGAAGCGCTCGGGCCGGATCGTCTGTTTGATGGCTTCGGCAATATCTTCTTTCGTATAGGCCAGCAGCTTGTCAATCAGGTGGTACACGTCGTCCAGATTGGTGCCGTGATAGTCCAGGTCGGCCAGGAGCCTGACCCAGAAACTCGGCTCTTGCAACATGGTTTCGACCGAGTTCTGCATTTGCGTCCGGACCGTCTGTACCTCAGCATCGGTTGGGCCTTCGGCTGCAAACGTTTCGACGACGGAGCGGACCAGTTGCACAGCTTCGCGCGCCTTATCCGGATCGGTGGTAAACTGCACGTACAGTGCGCTCATCGCCGGGTACACTTTCGCCGGGCGGACATACGTGGCCGTGGAATAGGTCAGGCCATGCTTTTCACGAATCTCTTCCCGTACGCGAGTATCGAGAATACGTGCCACGAGATAACTCAGCCGGCGGCCACGCACATCGCGCCAGGGCGCGGAACGCCATATCAACATCGGTTGTGCTCTAGGGGTGATGGTATCGACTGTGACGGTACGTTCCACCGGCCCGGTGAATCCCGCAACCTGGCGCAGGGGCTGCAAGTGTGGGTCAGAGCGCGGCCGTGTGGGCAGAGAGCCGAGATACGTTGCCGCCAAAGCCAGGGCCCGGTTGATCGGGAGGTCTCCGACGATGGCGACTTCCATTGGGGCGTGCTGTAAGAGGCGATCGAGCCAAACCTGTGCCTCCGGAATGGCCTGGGCGCGGGCCTCCACTTGGCTGGGCGTGAGGGCGTGTAGACGGGGATCATTGCCGCTCAGGACCACCGCCGCGGTCTCCCGTGTCCGGGCGCCCACTCGTGTTTTCCGAGCCTCCAGAGCTTGCAGCTGTTGTTGTTTCCACAACGCCACGCGGGCCGGCTCAATTTTGGCGTCGCGTAGTAAGAGATGGGCAAGTTGGAGCCCTTCCTCTAAGGCCGCAGGCATGCCCGCGACACGTAGGGCGACGGTATCCGCTGTCCGGTCCATGCTGACACGGACGTTTTTTCCCGTCATGAAATCCCGCAGAGCGGTTGACGAAAAACGCGACGTTGCCGGGCTCGACAGCGGCAGCGTGGCAACCGCCGTCATACCCCGATTGGCCTCCGTTTCGTGAATCGTGCCCCCCGCTAATGTGATGCTCACGGTGACGCGGTCTTTCTTGAAATCCATAAAACGGTAGTGCAGGCGTACGTTGTTGGCGAATGTCACATGCGTCACATCGAGCACGTCATCATGGGTGCGTTCTACGATGGCGCCGGGTGTGGGCGTCTGTTCGAGAAGCGCGGTGGGCCGGGCGGCGCCTTGCCAGGGTTGCATGGGCTGCGCCTGGGCGGCACGGACCAGGGCCAACACCTCATCCTGGCTCGGTATGGGTACATCCGCCTTGTCCGGCAGCAGGACGATGGCGGCGTTGGCCCTCGGCGCAAAGGCAGTGGCAAACGTGGTGACGACATCCTCGAGCGTGATATCGGGCAGAAGTTGGCGTAACAATTGCAGATTTTGCGTGGCGGAACGTGGGCGTTCTTCCGCAGAGATCGCCCGGTTCATGCGGCGTATAAACGCCCGGGCATCGCGTGTAGATTCGGTCTGGGCGGCGTGGTCGGCGGCGGCCAGGAAAGCGGCTTTGGCGTCGCCAAGCTCCTGATCCGTGAAGCCGTGCTGGCGGGCGCGTTTGACCTCAAGCAGCAGGTTGGTGAAGGCATCGGCCCAGACGGCGGGTTCGGCATCCGCTTCGGCGTTGATTTGGGTGGCGACCCCAAACAGCGGTCCGATGCTGACATCCGCGCTTTGAAACGGCGCTTTGCCTTCCTGGACAAGCTGGTGCAGCCGGCGATTGACGATCCAGAGCCCTAGGCGTTCGAGCAGTCGTTGCCGGAAGACGCCCAGGCTGGTGATACGGCACCGTGGACCGATCGTCAGCACTTCAACCGATGCGGTCGTCATTTCCGGATCCGTGAGCACAATGGCCTGTGGCGTCGTGTAGGGAACAATGCCATAGTCCAGATCCGTAGGGGCTGGGGCAGAGGGTTGCCAGGCGTCAAAATGCTTCACAATAGCCGTTTCGATTGTCTCGACTGGCACGTCGCCAACCGCGAGAATGGTGATCTTAGCCGGATGATACCATTTGGTATAGTAAGCGAGAAAATCCTCACGTTGGAAGCGGGCAATGCTCGTTTCCAACCCGATGGGCAGACGGCGAGCGGCGCGAGAGCCAGGCAACAAGGCGGGCAGGAGTTGCTCCGTCAGGCGTTGCCGCACCCCCTTAGCCGCACGTTTTTCTTCGAGAATAACGTTGCGTTCTTTGTCGATCTCTGCCGGCGTCAGCAGCATGCGGAATGCGACATCGGACAGATACAATAATCCCTTATCAAGCGTCTCGGGCGCGGTATTGGGGAGGGCGAGGGTGTAGGTGGTTTGATTGAAACTGGTAAACGCGTTTTGATGTTGGCCGAAACGCAGCCCAATGGATTCGAAATATTTGATCAGCTCGCCGGGAGGGAAGTGCTGGGTGCCGTTGAAGGCCATGTGTTCCAGGTAGTGGGCGATTCCCTCCTGGCCGTCCTCTTCGTTGATGGAACCGGTAGAGACGCGCAGATAAAACGTGATTTTGCCCGGTGGGGTGGCATGGGAGCGCAGCCAGTATGTCACCCCATTATCCAGGGTACCCTGGTGAGTCGCCGGATCCACCGGGAGGGGCGCGTCCGGGTCAATAGCGGCAGATGAGGACGATGGAAAAGCGAGCGTGATGAACAGCAGGAGGCACGCCAAGCAGGAGCGGTACAACGCCGTTGGCATAAGTATTTCTCCCTTGATGGAGCGTGTACAAAGAATGGCATCGTACACAGTCGTGCAGGCGTTGCGGCGTCTGCATCCCTTTGGAAACCCTGCGAGTTGAATGGCCGCAAGAGATGCGGCTGCGTTTAGGTTAGCGAACGGATGAACGTTCATGAGAACCGATCGCAGTCGTCTTGGTATTCCCGCTGCGATCCTTTCCGTTCCACCGATGCCGCGTTTATGGATATGTCCTTATGGGTGCAGGGTCACGATGTGGTCCAGCATCGTATCGCCATCATAGAGCATGCGGCCGTGGAACTGCCTCCCAGCCAGCATCATGGGAAACCAGATCCGATTATCCGCCCACATATTGTCATACGGGATTCGATCCATCGGCATCCACAGCGGGATGGCTTCATCGGTTTCTTGCGGACTCCCGTCACAGTCTTGCGCCGTAAAGACATAGACGAGGATTGCTAGACCGTCAACGAATTGAGCCGCGAGTTCCCCACATGGCCGTACCTGGGCTGGGGTCACGCAAAGTTCCTCCTGGACTTCACGTATCGCGCCCTGCAGCGCCGATTCCCCAAGATCGATACGCCCGCCCGGTCCGTTAATTTTTCCGGCGCCCAGGCCGCGTTTCTTGCGAATGAGCAGCAGGTGGCCATCGCGGATGACAAAGAGCACCGTGGCGCGTTGCTGCGGGCGCCAGTTGATCCAGTCAATGTCATGGAGACAAGTCAACGTTAGCCTTGCGAGTTCATGTGTCATGAGGCATCATCGCCTGTGCGTGCTGATTGCCCTTTGCGATACGTCAGTACCGTCAGTATAGCAGTTTTTCCTCGTTTCCTTTGCCGTTTTCTGCACGTTTTCTTGGCCATTGCGGATGACGTGTCCGTATCTTGAGGGAGCGTCGCCTCCATGGTAGACTGGCCATGCATCGATCACGACATATCAAAGGAGCATGCTATGCCTGATCTAACCTCACTCGCGTCATCTCTCGGCACCTTACTCAAAGAACGTGGACAGACCGTCGCGGTGGCTGAATCGGCTTCGGGCGGCCTCATTTCCGCTGCGTTGGTGGCGGTCCCAGGCGCCTCGGCCTACTACCTGGGGGGGGCGGTGAGCTATACGCAGGCTTCCAGAGAGGGGTTAATGCGCATACCGGAAGAGGCCATGGCTGGCATGCGGGCGAGTACCGAGCCCTATGCCTTGCTCAATGCCCGTATGGTTCGCGAGCATCTCGGAGCGATCTGGGGTCTGAGTGAAACCGGCGCCAGTGGCCCAACCGGCAATCGCTATGGCGATGCGGCTGGGCATGCCTGTATCGCCGTGGTCGGACCGGTGGAGCGATCCCTCACCTTAGAAACGGGAGAAGCGGACCGCGAGGCCAATATGTGGACCTTTGCCAAGACCGCTCTGGATTTGCTTGAGACGTGCATCAAAGCCCAAGGATAGCAGCTGCAGAGTGAGGCTGAAGTTTTGTGGCCGAATCCGCTCACGGTTTTGTATCCTTAACCCCAAGACCTCAATACCTCATAAGTCCTGAGGCCACATGGCATGGATAGCTTTCCTCAGACTTATTCTTGGGGAGACACAAGCATGCTAGCACGTCACCCTTGTTGAACGGTACGACATGTCCCGCCGTATGGTAGGAAAAGTCCCCGGACAGGAGACACGCAAAGGATAAGCAATGCTTGACCGCGCCGTCCATAACCCCTCGAGTGCTTCTAACGCTTCGACTTCTGAAAAGACACATGAGTCCGGCGACAAGCGTATATGTTTCCGCTGTCACTATGGCGGCCCGATGCAAGTGTACCGATCCTATCCTTTGCTATTGCGCTGGTATATCATTGCATTGGCATTCTGCTGTGGTGTGCTACCTGGTGTTGTGTTGCTGATTGTGCGCCGTACCTCAAGGCCCACATTGGCGATTGTCTGTCCACGATGTGACTTCCTGCGCCTTGAGCACGAAAGCCTCTGAATGCGGAATGCGGAATGCGGAATGCGGAATGAAAAAACGTGTTTCCGCATTCCGCATTCCCATGCCGCCTCAAGCTCTGTCAAGCGATTGCCTTCCGCCGCCTTGAAAGCGATGCCAGGCGCCAGCCCTTTTCATTCCGCATTCCGCATTCCGCATTCCGCATTCCGCATTCCCATGCCGCCTCGCATGGTTGTGAAGCAACCAGAGACCACAAACTCGAAAAATTCACACGTGGCCATTCGTCAGCGTCTCATATAGAGAGGCATCCAAGGGCGGGGCATCGGTAAATATCATCAAACGTTGTATCCCTCTTGTTTCTCCGGAAAAGTGAGATAGCGTATGTTGTCCAAATATGTCTATGTTCTTCTGCTCTGTGGGTTGGTGTTCTTCACAGGCTGTGCGGAACGCCTCTCCCTGTCTGGAAGTTATCTCATCCCGCAAGAGGAGCCGCCGTCGAAGCCCATCTCGAGACGCATTGTACTCGTGGCCGATAATCAGATCCACAATCAATACGGACAACCGATCCCGATTTTACGCTCCGGGGCTTCTGACCGGTTGGTGCAAACGGCGATTCGCCCTGTGCAACTGGATTTCTATGGCCAGGATGTTCTGCAGTGGCTGGTGCAGAACCAAGGGGTAGATACGCCCATTGTGCATCTGGGCGATGCCTGTGACTTGTCGTGTACCGAGGAGTTTGAGACCTTTTGCAACATCATGCTCAACGCCGCTACCGGCTGGGTGATGGCGCCGGGGAATCACGAGGGTTTTTTCTTTGGAAACGAACACCGCGACGTCCGCGAGGGCAAGTGGCCTGACGCCTGTCAGAATGCCGGCCAGCCGATGACCAAGGCTGACTTTGTGAAGCTCTATCTGGCGGCGCTGACGCTGCAAAATGGCCCTGGTTTTCAGGCCCTGACACAGTACGTGCAGCTTCCATCCCTGCCGCGTGAGTCCTCGGAACAGGCGTCCTGCGCCGTCCTCGAACAACGCGCTGCCGCCATTCCGGATCGAGGCCAGTGGCGATATGAGGATAGCCAAAACTCGGCGCCACCTTTGCTCCGTGCGATCGCTTGGCGCAGTGATGCGGTCAGACCTTGGCACTCCTTCGTCGTGCAGGAGGTTGAGCTGACGCATGCGGCAGCCTTAACAGACGCATCTGCATCCGTCAGAGCCATCCTCCTGGATACCTCGCAATATGAGGTGCCGCCCTTATTGGTCTCCACGATCTTGAATGCGGGGGTGACCGGCTCCGTGCGCGCTGATCAATTGGACATCGTGAACGCGTGGATTGCGTCCCATCGTCATCCGAAGCCAGTCTGGGTGCCCATGGGACACCATCCGTTCGACCGTCTCAATCCCTGGACTCAGAAACGTCTTCATGCGATCAGAAGGCGTGCCACATCACCTCTCTACGTATCCGCACACACGCATGCGGGACAATTTTTGGTGCATCGGGAGTCCCAACGGGCGGTGGCAAATAACGGGGCTGAGCGAACCAGCTGGTTAGAACTGAATCTCGGCTCTATTCTGGATTGGCCCATGGAATTTCGGACCCTGGAGTTTGCCAGAACCGATACGAGTGGGCGTTTGGTGCTCCGGAGTCCTCGATTCACGATGCCGGAGCAGTTGCAGGCGTCCGAAGGCATCCCGAGTACCGATGAGACGTGGGAAGCCAAACCGCAGGATCCGGATTACTACCTGAACCATGAGGATTTCAAGGATCCGAACGCCGACCGAACGGAACATCGTCTGAAAAATTTTTTTACTCGTGACCCACCACCGATTGCTTCGCCTCAATCCGACGCGAGCGGATGAGACGCTGAATACAGAAATCTGGCCGGCCTGCTGTCGGAACGATGCGGCCGTACTCGCCGAGATCGACCGGGTCCGGGCCCTGCCATCTGCGCGTATGCAGGATAAACTCGCCTTCTTAGTCGCCTTGAGATACTTTGAGCAACACCGTCAGGTGCAGGATCACGCGCAACGACGCAAATTTCGGCTTAGTCAAGCGATTTGGGCCAGCCGATATGACTCGCTACACGCTCGGCAACCGCTGGTCGATAACGCGATTATTGTGTTTCCTGAGGAGTAGATGATGGTATTTAGGGCACCTTGGCCTCTGCTGCTCGTGCTCGTGTTCTGGCTCCCTGCCTGCACGCAAATCGTTGGCACGATTGCCCCGCCCGTGGCCTTGCCGCCGTCCAACATGTTCCGTGCCGGGGCGGCCAAGGGCGATCTCACACCGATGCCGGGCTTGCCCATGGGCGGGCACGCGATTGGTGGCACGATTGCCCGTGGCTATTGGACCCGGTTGTTTGCCCGAGCGATTTACCTCGAGGATATGAATGGCCGCGCTATGGTGCTGGTCGCCTGCGATGTCTGGGCCGTGCCAGCAGGATTGGGCGATCGCGTGGCGGAACTTGTCCAGACCCAGGCGGCATTACGTCACCTGGGCCGAGAGCAGATCGTGTTGGCGGCGACCCATACCCATCAGAGTCCGGGTAACTTCTCGAGTGCCAAAGGCTACAACGACTTTGCCCAGCGCTGGGCCGGATTTCATCCTCCGCTGTTCGAGTTCCTGGCGCATCGCATCATGCAGGCCATCTCCGTGGCGTTTCGGCATCGTCAGCCTGCAACCCTTAAGTGGCTTGACACCTCGGTGCCCGGCTTGGCGCGTAATCGCAGCGTCGAGGCATTTCTCCTCAATCCGGAGAGTTCCACCATTCTGCAAAAACACGCGACATTGCCTGTCCCGGACGATGTGTCTCCGGACGACAGGGTGTTGTACCATGCGGTTGATCCGCGGCTCACACTCTTGCATATTGAGCCTCTGGCGGAGCCGGGTGCAACAATCGCCATGGCGGCTTTCGTTGCCGTGCATCCGACGTCGATGCGTGCGACCGCCGAAGTGTACAACAGCGATCTCTTTGGCGTTGCCGCCACCTTGGCGGAGCAGCGCTTGCGCACCGCTTCACAAGACGCCGTCGTGGCGATTTTCAATGGGGCTCTAGGGGATATTTCGCCAGCCTGGAAGCAGCAGGACCGGCGCGATACCATGCGCCTGGGCCGTCTGCTGGCGGACAAGATGGTCGCGCCTGGCGTTGCAGCCGTATCAATTGAGGTGGTGATTGAGAACCGCTTTGCGCTGACTCCTTTAGCCGGAAGTTGCTTTGTAGAAAAGTCGACAACCGAAAAGAATCAGCCGGTCGAGCGTTGCACAGCCGAACAGCCGCTACCGGGTGTCGGCTTACTCGGTGGGGCGGAGGATGGCCGTAGCGTTTTGTATACGCTCGGCTTTCAAGAGGGTATGAAGCGCAAAGACGCGCTTGATGCCAAACATGGCACGAACCAACCGGCCCTGGATCCGACGTTTCTTCCCTACCGTTCGCGCCTTGCGATCACCCGTTTCGTATTGTCCAGCAATGATATACCGCAGGACGTGCCTCTAGGCATGTACCGTCTTGGCCGCTCTCTCGCCATTGCAACGTTACCTGGCGAATTCACGATGGTCATGGGGCGTCGTGTTGCCGATACCTTGCGCTAGGCATTGACACCACGGCCCGAGCGCGTCTTGTTGATCGGGCTTGCCAATGAGTATGCGTCCTATTTCACCACGCCGGAAGAGTACGCGGCGCAACACTATGAGGGCGCGTCAACATTGTATGGAACGTATTCAGGCCCCCTGCTGGCAGATCGGCTCCGCCAGCTCGCTACGACGTCGCCTCTCGTGCCGCAAGAACGGCGTTTTTCCTATCGGCCGGGCCGTACGCGGCCGTTCCGGTTTGGCGATATTGGGGCGCCGCCACCCGTCCCGGATGACGGACTCGAGCCGGTGGCGCTCAACCTGCAGACGGGTTTGCCCGTTCACGACTTTCCACGGTTTTGCTGGCAGGATGAGATTCCCGAATTTTCTATGCCCTACCAGGACCATGTCGAGGTGACACCGCACGTCGCGATCCATCATCGGCAGGGAACGGCCTGGCGCGTATTGCGCCTTGACGGAGCGGGGCAGACCGACATGGGGCTGAATTTCATCACGATGGGCATCGCGCAGGCATATGGGCGCACGACATGGTGTGCGATCTGGATGCCTCCCGATGCGGTTGATCCCACCCTGCCCCTGCGCTTTTGGGTACGCACATTACGCGGCCAGGCGCGATGCTCCCAGGCGTTCCGGCTACAGGATACCGACCCCCTCATTGCCCGCAAGCGGGTCTGTGAGCCTGACCAACAACCTCTGCCCCAGGCCTTGCGCCTGCATCGGTAGACAAACATGCGGCATTCAACATCCGTTTCCGCATGCCGCGTGCCGCGTCCTCAGTCCAAATACCTTCTTGGATCGGTAAGGCGTCCTTCGATGGCGCTGGCGACCACTGTTGCCGGGCTGCCCAGAAAGATCCGAGCATCCGGCGATCCCATCCGTCCTTGATAATTCCGGTTGCTGGAACTGATCATTTTAGACTGGCCGGACAGCACGCCCATGTGGCTGCCAAAGCAAGGGCCGCAGTTAGACGATTCAATATTGGCGCCGGCTTTGATAAAGACCTGGAGAATGCCTTCATCCATAGCGCGTTCGTAGACCTGACGGCTGGCCGGAATGACGATGAGATTGACTTCCGGATGGACCTTGTGGCCCCGTAACACCTCGGCTCCTGCGACCAAATCTTCGTACCGCCCGTTCGTACAAGCTCCCAAAAACGCTTCGGTAATGGCATCGTCCTGCACCGTTGCGAAGGTCGCCGTGGGTTCCCGCTGACTGCGCTTGATCATGTCCTGCACCTGCGAAATCGGCGTGGTGTTAGCTGGCTGGTGCGGGAAGGAGACGATCGGTTCGAGTGCGGAGAGATCGATGCTCATGGTCTCGGCATAATCGGCATCCGGATCGCTATCGATCGGCTCCACCGGCCATTGCGCTCGTCCCTCTAAATACGTTGCCGTCACCTCGTCATACCCCATGATGCCGGTCCGGGCGCTCATTTCAACCGCCATGTTACAGATGGTCGTGCGGGCATCCATGCTCAAGCTGTGGAGACCCGGGCCGGTAAATTCGGCCACCCGCTTGGAACAGCCGCCCGCGCCCATGCGCCCGATAATATGCAAGATAATGTCTTTGGAATAGACGCCTTTGGGCAGGGCGCCGGTGAGTTCGAACTTGAACGACTCCGGCACCACGAAATCGTACAGATGGCCGGTGGTCATGGCGTACAGCGCATCCGTCGTGCCGACGCCAAACGCCAGGGTCCCCAAGGCGCCGTTGGTGTCGGTGTGGGAATCGGTGCCCAGGACGACGTCCCAGGGCACGATGTGACCATCTTCAATGAGCACGACGTGTTCGATCCCATCGCCTTCTTTATACGCTTTGATGCCGCGCTCTTTGGCGAATGCCTGCATGCGTTTGACGCCCTCCGCAATCGCAATCGCAAAGGTTGGCACGGAATGGTCCGGCATAAAAAACACTCGCTTCGGATCAAATACCTGTGCCGGTTGGCCATACTTGTCAAAAATATCCGAAAAATCCTGCAGAAATCCCTCGATCGCCGGCGGGCCGATGACATCGTTAAAAAACAATTTCGTAATCGGTAGCCGTTCGATCTTTTCCCCGGCAACTACCGGCCTGCCGGCCTGCCGGGAAACGATTTTTTCCACCATCGTCTGTCCCATAGCGCTCCTCCTGGTTGCCGTTATGTCGCGGCTTTGAGAATGTCTTCGAGATGGCTGCGCACCCGTCCGACCATGCCGCCTTGCTTGAACGTGCTCTGGTCATCGGGGTTCATCTCAAATCTGAACGTCGTCCCTTGCATCTTGTTTTCAATGGTGAACGTGTCCAAATCGACGCTCAATTCATCCCCGGCTTGGAAGCCAGAAATATCGGGGACGGCAATGAGCACGAGGCCGTTACTGAGTGAATTGCGGTAAAAAATGTCAGGATACGACTGCGCGATGACGCATACCACATCATTTTCTTTGATGGCATAGACGGCTTGTTCCCGACTCGAGCCGCAGCCAAAATTCTCCCCGCCAATGACAATATTGGTGGACGTCTGCTGACACCGTTCCCGAAATTCGGGATCGGCTTTGCTAAAGGCATGGGTCGCAAAGAACTGCCGTTCCGTGCTGAGCTGCAGATAAGACGCCGGAATAATGTCATCTGTATTGATATCGTTGCCATAGACCGACGTCACCGTTCCTGTGATCATACGATTCCTCCCTACATGTTATAGATATGGCGCTCATCATACACGAGCAAGCGGCTAAGCGCGACCAACTCGCTGTATATCCTACGAGCTACGCGGAACGCGCTTGTTATGGTGTCGTCCTGTGAGGGTCAGTCGCTGTGCACAATGGTCTACCTAGTTTTCTCTGAAAACATGGTCAAGCTGATGTTGTTCAGGGACCTATAGGTCCAACAGGGGTGAGAAGGCACACTTCAGCCCCATAATGACCAACGAAGGTACCATCAAGTCGATTGCAGGTGCAAGCGCATCTGATGTGAGCACAAGCCGGATCCGTCACGTTTGTGCTACGTTTTGGTAGCGCCCTCAACGGGAATTTGCATTCTCCCCGTCCTCCGCCGTCGCCTCGGTCGGGTCCGACGCCGCTTCGTGGACATGTAGGCCCTTTCAGCGCGGCCAGAACTCGTGATCGAGCAACTCGTCGAGCGTCCAGGGACAATCGGCAGGAAACGACTCATGGTCGTCGCCGTAGTCACTGAGTTCGTCGTGTGCATCTCTGACCGCACGGGGATATGAAAAGGTGCACTCGTGTTGCAATCTGCTACGTAGACTCGGGTAGCGATCAATCAACTTGTCAATCTCTTTGCGCGCATCGCGTGCACTACGTTTCCAGGCTCGCTCGGGCTCTCTCGATCCCATGGTGTAGGTGAGTTTGAGTAGATGCACGAGCAAGCGCTGCATTTGACTCTGTAGTGCATCTCGGTGCCTGCCCGCCAAATCATCGACCTCTTCGATTAGGTTGTCCAAGTCGAGCAAATCAAAGCGTCGCTCCGCGAGAAGCGACGCTTGCTCTTCAGCCCACTTCACAAAATCGGTTTCGTAGAGTGACACCTTGTCAACTCCCCTTTGGTGCTTTGTCCTCAAGACTTAACTTCTAACACCCTATATTATCACGTAAACAAGACAGGATCAGATCTGGAACTGTGAAGTTATTGATACCGTGCTATGTCGTGATGTAAGACTCAAGACCTGACCCTAGAATGCTTATCACAAGTGCAGCAGATGTGACAACAGCTTCTCAGCCCGACCGTTTTCGAGCGGACGCCATGGGTTTCAGAGTAATGGGGACAATCACGTCGCGGTCATGAATCACGACCCATTGCCGCACCTGTGTGTAGCCGTCTCGTGTCACGAGGATATCATAGCGTCCCGGGTGCGGCGTGATGCCGGGCTGATACTTCGGACGGATATTCATAATCTTGATAGCACTATCTGCAGGGGTGGCCTTGGAGGTCGCACACCCATTGCTGACGCGGTTCGTCGAAACGCCATGTGTGCACCCACTGTCCGGATTCGTCCATGACCCACCGCCCATCATGCAGATGCGCCTGCAGAATGCCTAAGCCCGTTTGCAACTGCTCACGGGTGTAGAAGGTGGGGCGGGTGCCGTCGAGTTCTTCTTGCAGCAGTTGACACTCCAGCCGCAAGGTGCCTTGCATAAGGTCTTGCAACCGTCCGGACTCGGCGCCGAGGAGCGTCTGCATTTTTTTGATGGTGTTCAGGATAATACCCGGTTTTTTCTCCAGCACCCAACCCAAGCGGTGTGAGCGCGGCGAGAGGTCACCGGCGTAGGCAAAGGCCGGAATGCGGCCGGTGAGCTTGTTTTCCACAAAGCTGCCGAAGCCGAGAATCGTGAGATCCTGCCGCCGCAGGAGATCGAATGGACTGGGGTGCCCGCCCGGCTGGCCGTAGCGGTTGATGACGCGGCAGTTGATACAAACAAACGCGCTATACACCACCGCCGTGCCTTTGGCGCTCCCCGTACTTTCGGCAATCGAGGCAGCTGCCAGCGGCTCCCCACCGTAGTTGGCGAACACGGTGCCGGCACCGATGTTGCTGGCGTTGGGGAGGCCGCTCAGGATATGTTCACGGCCATCGGCCGTCAGGATCGGATAGGCAGCCGGGGCCAGGAGGCTGAGGTAGGAGCTGTAGTGCTCACTCACGAACCCGGCGCCGATGATCAGCGTTTTGCTGACTTCCGACTCCAGGTTTCACGACGCGGCCGTGCGGCTATGGGTGATATTGGCAAAACTGCGCAAGGCGTTGTGGGGGCCGATATGACTATACGCAATGGAGGCGCTGAAGCCGTCGCTGCCGTCTTCCACAACCGTGTTGAGCAGGCGCGAGTTACTCAACGTCACGCCATGGCCAAGACGCGTCTGCCGTTGCTCCACTGCCGCATCACAGAAGGCAAACGCGCCGGATATGCCAGTGGACTGCACATGGCAGTTAATCAGGGTCACATGATCGCCGATGATGACAGGCCAGTCCGGGTGACCGTCGATGACGGAGTTGAGAATGCGGCAATGCTGGCCCACCTCCGCATGTCGCAGGACACTCTGTTGCACGTCCGTCTCTGCGTCTACACTCACGGTTGTATCAATTCCTGCAACGACATTCAAACCCTAGCTCCTTCCGCTTGGTATCTTGGTGTGCTTCCAACCTTCGGGTAATAGTAACTCAGCTTTGCTTGACAAATCTACCACAGTCGCGTGCAATACACCTTACTTACATCGCAAAGGAGAGACGGCATGCAATTCGGAGCGCATATTTTTGGGATCGGCGCGCTAGCTGACCCGCAGACCTTGGGGGATGTGGCGCGCCTGGCCGAGAGCCTCGGGTACCACTCGGTTTTTGTGGCCGATCATCTGGTGCTACCGCGCGGCCTCGAATCCAAATATCCCTATTCCGGGGATGGGCGTTTTCCCTACGCGCCAGATCAGGATTGGCTCGATCCAATGGTGGCGCTAGGCTATCTCGCGGGCCAAACCCGCACCATTCGCCTGGGTACGAGTGTCACCGTTGTGCCGATGCGCCACCCGATTGTGACGGCCAAACAGATTGTTTCGGCGGATCACCTATCCGGCGGGCGGGTCATTTTTGGGGCCGGAGTGGGCTGGATGGCGGAGGAATTCGCTCTCCTCGGGGCGTCTTTTCGTGACCGCGGCCGCCGAATGGATGAGTATCTCCGGTTGATGAAAGTCCTCTGGACTAAAGAAAACCCACATTTCGAGGGCGATTATTTTCACGTGGCGGACTGTGGTTTTGCGCCAAAATCGTCACAGCAACCACATGTGCCCATTTGGGTGGGCGGTGAGAGTGAAGCCGCCCTGCGCCGGGCGGCGCGCTTCGGCAATGGTTGGCACTCGGCCGGGACATCGCTGGCCGAACTTCCGGGCCAACTGCGTATTTTACGTGAGGCCCTGGCGGAAGCCGGACGCTCGGAGGACGATTTTGTGATCAGTACGTTTCCGACCGATGCGTTTACCGTGGACCTGATCGAACAATGCGCCGCGCATGGGGTGTCCCACCTGCTGGTTCCGGTTTTTAGTTTCAACCCGGAACGGGTGAAGCAACGGTTGGAACAGATCGCTACGGAGGTGATTGCACCGTATCAACAGCGGACATAAGCCGCTGCAAAAGTTGCTATGTGCTCAACGCGTCGCGATATTTCCGGTACAGGCCGCGAAATTGATGGTATGTGAGTCCCAGGATGTTTGCAGCCTTCCGTTGATTGAATTTGGCCTCTTCGAGCGCCTGTTGCAAGAGCTGGGTTTCAAACGCGCTAATGGCTTTGGTAAACGATCTCTCGTTATCAGTGACGTTTTCAGACGTTTCGTCAGGGCGCTCCGGTGTCTCGGGGGCAAGCGTGTTGCGGTCACGTGCGAATGGCGACTGAAACGGATTGAACACAATTTCCGTGATCAGCGCGGCATCCGCCTGGTACAGTGCCCGTTCGACCACATTTTTCAATTCCCGCACGTTTCTCGGCCAGCCATAGGTCTCGAGGGTGTCCAGCGCTTCGTCGCTGAATTGGGGCATGTCCGTGCGTCCCAACTCTAAAGCCATGCGTGCCGCAAAATGATTGGCGAGCAACAGAATATCTTCCTTGCGCTGGCGCAGGGGCGGCAGGAAGAGCACATCGAATGACAGGCGATCGAGCAGATCCGCCTTGAATTGGCCATGTGCCACACGTGCTGGCAGATCGGCATTGGTTGCGCCGATAATGCGGACATCGACTTGGACCGATTGTGTGCTGCCCACCCGTTCAAAGGTGCCGTATTCGATGACGCGCAAGATTTTTTCTTGGGCCTCCATCGGGATGTTGCCGATTTCATCGAGGAAGAGCGTCCCCTGGTGGGCCGCTTCGAAGCGGCCGGCACGACGCTGCTCCGCGCCGGTGAAGGCGCCGGCTTCGTAGCCGAAGAGTTCCGAGGCAATGAGCGTCGGCGCTAAGGCCGCACAATTGAGGGTAACCAGCGGCTGGCCCCAACGTGGTGAGAGATAGTGGAGGCGGGTTGCAGCGATTTCCTTCCCAGTGCCACGCTCCCCAATGAGCAAGACTGGACGATCCACGCGCGCGGCGCGAGAGAGGCGTTCCTGAAAGGCCATAAAGGCCTCGGATGTGCCGAGTGCTTCGGGCATACGAGCCGTATTGGTATCAACAAGGTGTTGTGCTGTGCCAACCATGGCATATCTCGCTATACAATCGTATTTTTCACTTAATATTGGCTATTTTTACTCATACCGTCAAGATCTGATGATGTATAGATATTTTATAAGTATTTGAAAAGATTGGTGTAAATATTTTTTACAGAGTTGGCATACTTTGTGCTCATGCATCGGGTGTGACGGCAACGGACGCGGGTATCGAGGGCGACTTCACCCCTGACGCCAAGTCCGGAAGCCACAGTGCAATCCAGAGTGTACAAAGGGCGGGTTGGTGGGAAACAGAGGAGCCTATCCATGGGCGTTTTTTCACGCGTACGTGACATTATCAATGCCAATATCAACACCATGCTCGATCGAGCCGAAGATCCGGAAAAATTGATCCGGCTCATGATCTAGGAAATGGAGGATACCCTGGTCGAGGTCAAAGCCTCGTGTGCCGGGAGCATGGCGACCCGGAAGAAAATACAGCGCGATCGCGAGCATGTTTTGAGCCGTGCGCAACAGTGGAGCGAACGCGCCCAACTTGCGGTTGACAAGGGGCGGGAAGACTTGGCGCGCGGAGCCTTGTTGGAACGGCGCCGGTACCAACAGCAAACGGAGACCTTGGAACGAGAGCTCGTGCAGTGCGATGTCTTAGTCGAGCAATACCAGGATGACATTGTCCAGCTCGAGGGGAAGCTCTCGGTGGCGCGTGAGAAACAGCGGCTCCTGGTGCAGCGTCACCGGCATGCGCAACAAAAGCAGCGCGCCCAGCGCGAACTCCGGCGCTTCGACAGCGCCGAGGCCGTCATGCGTTTCGAGCAGTTCGAGCACCGCATCGAACGCATGGAAGCGGAGGCGGACCTCGTCAACTACGGCCGCAAGCCACGGTTGGAGGACGAATTTGCGCTGCTTGAAGGCGACGACGATATCGAGCGCGAACTGCAGGCCCTCAAGATGGCGACCACGCGACGGTCGTTGGAGAACCCTTCCTGTTAAGTGCTGTGCACCGTATTAGCTATCAGCTGTCAGCTGTCAGCTGAAAAAGAAGAGACAAGATTTCTTCTTCCAGCGTTTTAGCTGATAGCTAAAAACTATTCTACGAACGCCAGCGTTGATGTGCGTGGTGGGCAGGGGAGGTGGCGCGCTGGCGTGCAGCGAAGGAGCACCCTCATGGAGAGTCAAGAACGTTGCAGAGGTGGGAGGGCGTAGGGATGCACGGATGGTTTTCGTGTCTGGACCCCGGAACACTTGGGACAATCGCCGTACTGCTGCTGTTCGCTACGCCACTGGTTGCGATTGTCGGTGGCATCTTGATCAAAGTTTTACGAATCGTCACCGGAAGCCCGTCGCGGCGAGGTCGACGCCACGAGCTAGCGGATGAAGCCAAACTGATGCAGGAGCTGCATCAGAGCCTGTTGCGGATGGAAAGCCGGATCGAAGCGTTAGAGACGCTCTTGTTCGAGCGGGAGCGGAGGGAGGATTACAGATGACACGGGTAAAGGCTAGGAGGCGGAGCGGGCTATATCGGTCACGTCGTGGCATCATCTGCGGCGTCTGCCGTGGCATGGCGGAATATCTGGACTTCTCCGTTTTCTGGACCCGGGCGATCACGCTAGGGTTGCTCATTCTGACGGGTTTCTGGCCCATAGCCGGGGCCTATGTGCTGGCCGCGCTGGTTATGAAGCCCCAGCCATCCATCCCCATTGAGACGGATGAGGAGCAAGAGTTTTATAATTCTTATGTCAGCTCCCGGCAGTCGGCTTTGCAACGCTTGCAGCGGGTCTCGGACAAATTGGAGCGGCGGATTGAACGCATGGAAAATGTCGTGACCGCGCCGGAATACGACTGGGAACGCCGCTTGCATGACCGCTAAAGCGTTCTCCGTTTGCTGGTAGCTGTAAAAATGCAGGGTGCATTCCATGCATCGTTTCCTTTACTATTTCAGGGTAACGATGCAGCGATTGCATCCTGCATTTTTGTATTAGTACCTCTGTCACTCCATCCTCCACAGGGGGAACAAGCGCCATGCGTATGAGCCGATTGTTCAGTCAGACGTTACGTGACGTGCCGGCCGATGTCGAACTGCCGAGTCATATGCTTTTGCTCAAGGCGGGGCTGGTGCGGCCACTGGCGGCTGGCATTTACAGTTATTTGCCGCTCGGGCGGCGGACGCTCAACAAGATCGAGAATATTATTCGTGAGGAGATGGACGCGATCGGCGGGCAGGAAATTACCATGCCGGTTGTGCATCCGGCGGACATATGGAAACAATCACAGCGATGGTATGACGTCGGGCCGGAAATGGCCCGCTTCCAGGATCGGGCGCAGCGCGATATGGTCCTGAGCATGACGCATGAAGAGGTCGTGGCGGATCTGGTGCGGCAGGAAATCCGCTTGTATCGTCAGCTTCCCTGTTTGCTGTACCAGATTCAAACCAAATTCCGCGATGAGCCACGGGCGCGTGGGGGCTTGATTCGGGTGCGCGAATTTACCATGAAGGACAGCTATAGTTTGGATCTCGATTGGGAGGGGCTGGATGAGCAGTACCGCGCGCACTATCAGGCCTACTTTAACATCTTCAATCGCTGTCATTTGTCCGTGATTGCGGTTGAGTCTGACGTGGGGATGATGGGCGGCCAGATGGCCCATGAATATATGTATCTCAACGCCATTGGTGAGGATACCCTGGTGTTATGTGAGGCGTGTGGCTACTCGGCCAACCGCCAAGTGGCCCAGGTGCGCAAGCCGGTGCCCGAGCCGGAGGAACCCCGGGCGCTGGAGAAAATCGCGACGCCTGACGTGACCACCATTGAGGAGTTGGCCGCGTTTCTGCAGGTGCCGACGAGCCGGACGGCCAAAGCGGTATTCTTTATGGCCACGGTCTCGACGGACGAGATCGGCGAGGAGCGGGAGCAATTCGTCTTTGCCGTGGTGCGGGGCGATATGGAGCTGAATGAGACGAAGCTGGCCAACGCCCTACAAGCCCGTGATTTGCGCCCGGCGCACGAGGCGGAAATCCGGGCCATGGGAGCCGAGCCGGGGTACGCATCACCTCTCGGGCTCGATCTCCGTGATGCCCTCGTCGTCGTCGATGATCTCATTCCCGCCTGTCCCAATCTGGTTGCCGGGGCAAATGAAGTCGGTTATCACCTGTTGCACACGAATTACGGGCGTGATTACGAAGCGCCGCTCGTGGCGGATATCGTGGCGGCCAAAGACGACGATCTGTGCCCGGCGTGTGGCGCGCCGTTACGGACCTCGCGTGGGGTCGAAGTGGGCAATATTTTTAAATTGGGAACGAAGTATACCGAAGCGTTACACGGGACGTATTTGGATCGTCACGGCACCGAACATCCGGTTGTCATGGGCTCGTATGGTATTGGCAGTGGCCGTCTTCTCGCGTGTGTCATCGAAGAGCACCATGATGAGCAAGGCATTCGTTTTCCGATCAGTATCTCGCCCTATCATGTGTATGGTGTGGCGATGACGCAGCGAGCGCCGGAGATCGCAGACATTGCCGATCGCCTCTACCGGGAGGCATGGGAGCAGGGCGTGGAGATGCTTCTAGACGATCGAGATGCCACACCGGGTGTCAAATTCAATGATGCGGACTTGATCGGTTTGCCATTGCGGGTCACGATTGGTCCACGCTCACTCCAGGCGGGTGGTGTCGAATTGAAATTCCGTCATCGTGATGCGACCCAACTGATTGCGCTTGACCAGGCGGTGCCGACTCTGCAGGCAGAGATTAAACGGTTGCTTGCCGAGAGCCGGGCACGGGCCATGCCCGTGCCTTTTCCCGAGTCATAAAGCGTCGTTGTCTCGATGTCTGTGTCGTAAAGGCGTCGACAGTCTCGCAAGAAGTGATGAGTGCGGCGTTGCGGGCCATGCACTAGCCACTATGAGGTGAGACTCTCCTCGTAGAGCTGCGCTGGGATGACGATGGCGACAGTGTCAACTGTTTCACGTGAAATATCCTTCGGTTCGGACATGAGATAACAACCGATTTCTTTTCGGTATGCGTATGCATCATCCGGACTGAATTGTGAGCCGATGCGATAACGGTCGATATGTTTGATGCGTACGCGCTTATAGATTTTTGAGCAGACATTGTCGTCCAGGACAAAAGTGAGGGCTAACGTATCGTCTACGTGCAAGTCTTGCAGTAGGATGGTCTGAAAGCCAAGACCGCCTTGGGATATATTGGTGATGTAGATGCTCTGGCCATTATCGCTGCTCCCGTTCTTCGTATATCTCCCCTGCAAATAGGTTGGTTTCCTGTAGGTTTTGCGTAATTCGCGGATGACATCAAAGATGGCGCCGCAGCTACATTTGGCTTTTAACGGCCTGTGGACATGGAGAAAAGGGGAGAAATCCTGCGCTTTCCACCGCTCACACTGCTGGCAGATAATCACCGCCTGGTTGTCGTTATTGACATAGACTGTTTGCACGGCACGCAGCCCTCCGTTTCTATACCGAAGTTCCCCTGGCAGAATAGGCGGAGGGTTAAGTAGATCAACAGGTTGGCCCAATTCAAAAGTCCATTTACAGGGGAACAATCCAACCTCCTGAAACGACATGGCTTATGGTCATACGTTTGCAGACGATGTCAAGCCCATGGTGCAGAATAGGAGCGAAAATTTTGCGATTTACATGGGAACAAAGGTCAATTCGTTTCAGGCTTTTGAGTTTTTATTCCAACAAGTTGTCGCCGAATCACGGGAGGAACTTCGGTCTATACATATCTTGGCTCCCGCATGCTGGCGCTGTATCTTGCTTCCTGTCCAGCTATTGGGAGCCAATGTTGTGTGATGGAATCCGTCGCACAATAGAGCAAAGGCTATGCCAGTCCGGGAGAGCGGCGTATGACCAGGGCGTGTCGGGCGTGTCGTATTGCCAGATGTCGCATCGCTGAGCCTCATGTCTTGAAGATGAGATGGCTGGCACACGCTGACGTGGCCATGTCAAACGCCCAGGCTGTTACGCCCAGGCTGTTCGGAATTAGCGGGTCGGAGGGGGTTGGGAAGGGGAGATGCCGATCTGTGTATCCTGCGCTTTCGGGCGCAAGCGCTCTAAATACCATTCTAAAGCGGGCGTCAGCCGCGTCGGGTCGAGCGCCACAGCCTGATCATAATGTGCGATGGCGTCGTCATGCTTGCCCAGCCGTTCCAACGCCACGCCAATGTTGTACCAGACCGCGGCATTATTGGGGTCACGCGCCAATGCCTGCCGGAATTTCGTCAGGGCTTCCTGCGGTTGGCCGCCCCGAGATAGGGCGACGCCCCAATTGATCAGGGCGTTCAAGTGCTCCGGGTCTGCCGCTGCGACGCGGGCAAAAGCCTGGGCTGCTTCATCGTAGTGCGCCGCGACATACGCCGCCCGTCCCTGTTGATACACTTGCTCAAGCGCTGGCGTGTTCGGCTTGAGATCCACTTCGGCTTGCTGCTTGCTTTGACATGAGGCGAGTAGCAGAGTAGCACTCAATACCAATACCAGCCCGCCGGTTGCGACCATATTTATGCATTCCTTCGGTGAGTCGATACCCATTCTGCTCTGCTAAGCGCCGGAACAGAATTCAATTCCTATCTTTCCTCTGGAAAAACGATGTCGCTCATGTTGTCCAGGTACTTGTATCTCTACACATCTTAGCCATTAGCCAGCGCGGCTGGCAACTTTACACATAATGCAACGTGCAAAATTCGGCCCGCTCGGCCCGCACGGCGTCTTGCACCGGCTGTCCCTTGATCGCATCGGCCATGAGACCTGCCAGCCGTTGCATATCGGCTTCCCGCATGCCGTAACGCGTCATTTCTTGCACCCCGATACGTAGCCCCGAAGGATTTCGGGGGTCGGTGTCGAGCGGCAACATATTGTAATTCACAATGATATCATTCGCTTCCAAGCGCTGAGCAATGGCGACGCCGCTCCCATGCGCGGACACGTTGACGGCAATTTGATGGCTTGTCGTAAAGCCAAAGTCGCGTGCTTCCACCGGGATCCCGGCATCGGTCAACGCCTGTCCCAGTGCTTGGGCATTGCGCACAATCTGAGCGGCATAGGCTGTGGCGTGCTGCTGCATTTCCCGGATGGCAACGAGCAGGGCCGGCAGCGTGTGCAGGTGATGATTGCTCGAGGAGCCGGGGAAGACGCCTCGATCCGCGGCTGGCCAGTATTTGCGTTCGCCCTCCTCGTCCAGATCGGCCAGGATTACCCCGCGCTGAGGTCCCGGAAACGTTTTGTGCGTGCTGGCTGTCATCCAGGTGGCGCCCTCGCGCAACGGATCTTGAAATTGTCCGCCCAGGATCAGCCCCAAGACATGGGCGCCATCGTAGAGAATGGGGATATTTCGTTCCTTGCAGACATCTGCCAACTCCTTCACGGGTTCCGGAAACAGAATGAGACTTTTGCCCAGAACAATGAGCCGGGGCGAGACCTGATCAATCAATTCCAGACTCTTGGGGACATCGATATGGTAGAGGTCTTCAGTCAGGGGAAAAAAGTGCAAGGGGATGGGTTTCGCCGCGTTGAGATTCAGCGATTGGCCACGTATCTGTACACGGCGGCCGAAAACGCCTACCGTGTTGTGACTGATATGTCCGCCAGCGGCTGTAGAGTTGACGATGACGGCATCGCCTGCTCGCAGATAGGCCAGCGCCAGCGCCGTGTTGGCCGCATTACCGCTGATCGGACGCACATCAGCCTGGCGGCAGCGCGCCAGTGCCAGGAACTCCTGACGGGTCATGGTTTCGATCTGGTCGATGTACGTCGTCCCCTGGTAATACCGGTTGACTTGGTCCCCACGGTTCGGATGCCCTTCCGCGTAACGGGCCATCAAGTCTGAGTTTTGGATAGTACGCACGGCCGGACTCTGTGTGTTTTCGCTGGCAATGAGGTTAATCGTATGCTGCCCACGCCATACCTCTTGGGCCTCAACAAGGTTGATGATATCGGCAATATCCACTGGCATCGCAATGTTTCCTTCCCCTAACTAACGACTAACTATGGATGCGACAAGACCCCACCTTCAATGTACATCGTTTGCCCCGTGATGTTACCACCCATATCCGACGCGAGATACACCGTCAAGGCAGCTAAATCATCCGGTTGGCCGAAACGATGGTTCGGAATGAAGCGCTGCAACCGCTGCAGCTCCGTCTCATCATTCGGGAGCAGGGAAGAATCTTGCATCCATCCGGCGCCAATGGCGTTGACCGTCACGCCATGCGTTCCCCATTCCACCGCGAGCGACCGTGTCAGTTGCAACAGCGCCGCCTGCGTCGCACTATAGAGCGAACAATTTGCCACGCCCCGTTCCGCCAGAACAGAGAGATACGTCACAATCCGCCCATGACCTTGCGCCACCATATAGCGGCCGGCGGCGTGTATCCCGTGCATCGTGCCATACAACGTATGATGCCAGACCTGCTCCCGGTCGCTATCGGTCATGTCAAGGAACGGAACGGCAAAGGGTTTGTCCAGGCCATTGATCAAGATATCGAGGCGTCCCCAGTGTTGCACGATGTCGTCAACGACGCTCCGGACGTCAGCCGCATGGGTCACATCAATCGCATAAGCCCGTGTCTCGCGTTGGTGCTGCCGGACAGCTTCCGCAACGGCGTCCGCTTGCGTCTGGTACAGCGATCCCGGTTGCCCCGCCAACACGGCAACCGTGGCGCCCGCCTCGGCCAACGTGGCCGCGGTGGCGTGGGCTATGGGGTGTTCCACACCAGTTACCAGGGCTATTTTACCCTCGAGCGTGTATCCATCCATGCCTATTGATCCTTCCCGCGGCACGCACCCTCTCGTGGCGGAGGGCACGTTAAGTACCTGGACAGAATGACTTTGATATGTTTCTCCAGAGGAAAGATATATTGAATTTTGTTTCGGTACTTAGAGCGCTACCGTTGGAGCCACCGATAGCGGTCCCAGACCGGCGGCCAGACCACCTCCATCGGAAATTACCGCCTGGCCGGTCATATGATCCGAGGCGGACGAAGACAGGAAGACAGCCAGGGGACCAATCTCCTCGGGTTCGCCGGTGCGGCCAATCGCCAAAAACCGGCTCTGCTGTTCCCGCCGTTGCTGGCCCTCGGGCGTATCGGGCGGTTGCACGATGAAAAACCCAGGGACAATGCAATTGACCTGAATGTGGTAATCGGCCAAGCTCAAGGCCAAAGAGCGTGTGAGGTTGACCACGGCGGCCTTGGCCGACGTATACATGTACTCATGACGTCGGCCGCGATAGGCAAAACCGGAGGCGACATTGATGATTTTGCCCCCTTGGCGTTCCGCCATATGCTGGGCCACGGCCCGAACGCCATAAAAAGCCCCGCTGAGATTGGTGTCGATGCCCCGCCGCCATTCCTCGTCGGTGATCTCCCAAACCGGCTTCATTTCCTGGCCACGCACGATCCCGGCGTTGTTGATGAGGATGTCGATCCGGCCCCATTGTTCCAGGACCGCTTGCATCAACGCATTCACCTGCACCGGAATCGTTATATCCGTCGGTACCGTAAGGCTTCGGCATCCAATTTGTTGAATATCCGCCGCCGTCTCTTGCAGCGGTTGCAGACGGCGTCCGGCCAGCGCTACATCCGCCCCAGCACGCGCCAACGCCAGACTCATCGCGCGTCCCAAGCCCGTACCCCCACCCGTGACTACCGCCGTCTTACCGGCCAAGGAAAGTTGCTCCAGAACCACGCCACCTCCTTCTCACTGGCCTCTCATCTTCAACCCCGTTTTGACGACATTTGTCATTCCGCATTCCGCATTCCGCATTCCGCATTTCCCCCTCCCCCCTGGCAGAAGCAGGCGAACGTTTGCTATACTACCGCATTCTACGCACTATGCACGAGAACTGCCACAATTTTGGTGACCTATCGCTGCAGTCGCATCCTCTTGACATGGGACCCCGCATCCGGCGGCTGGAGCGCACCGGCACATCGAGCAGGCGAAGGAGAAGCGAGGCGTGCTCACACCAAACCGCATTTTGCTGGTCAGCGATTTTTCCGCCAGTGCTGAGGCGGCCCTATGCTATGCTGCGGCTTTAGCCCGCCAGTCACAGGCCAGCCTTCTGGTGATGCATGTGATTGAGACGGGCGCCGCGGCATTTTCCCGCTGGACGGATGTCTTTCGGTCGTCGGAGGTCTTGGCCGCGCGCGAAGCTGCTGACCTGGCAGCTATGGAGCGTTTGCTCGCCCATCCGGCATTGGCTGACCTGAGCGTTGACAAATTCGTTGCCTATGGCAATCCCGTCGATCACATTACCGATATGGCGCCTCGTGTCGACTTGGTGGTGATGGGGACAGGGGGAGATGAAGCCCCTCCAGGGCAAGCACACGGCACGGTGGCGCGCCAAGTCGCGCATGCCAGCGCCACACCCATCCTACTCGTCCCCCCCGGCGGTGGCGCCGCCGGGTTACCTACCGAACACGCCGCACATGTGCCATTCCGGCAACTCCTCCTAGCGATTGATCTCGCCCAATATGCACCGCAGGCCGTCGAGGCCGCGACTGCAGTTGCAGCCGACTGTCAGGCGCCGTTGCTGGCGTTACAGATCATTGAGCCGGGCAAAGCATCCCACTACCCAGTGGATGCTGGAAGAGGGTTGCATCACAACGTGGACGGGCTCACAACCCTGTTGGTCAAACATCTGGCGGAAGTGGTGCCGGACGAAGCAGCAGAAGGACCGCCGCGTCAGCGTGTGGTGCAGGATGGGCCGGCGGTGGAAGCCATTCTGCATCGGATTGCCGAACATCGGGCCGATCTCGTGGTCATGAGTGTTCATGCGTACGGCGCGCTGCGCAAGTTTTTCATGCTGTCCACGGTCGATGCCGTTCTCGCCCAGGCGCCGTGTCCGCTTTTGGCCGTGCCCTTCGCCCGCTCCGCATTTGGATAATGTTTTGCACCCATGTATTTACCGGATCCGATAGTCTATGTTTAGGCGCTGTGTGAAGCGGCGTCGCAACCCGTGTTTGATGACCCGGCGCGTACCGGGAAAGAGCAAGAGAAACCCGGTAGTATCGGTGAGAAAGCCTGGCGTCAGCAGCAACGCGCCAGCCACCAGAATCATCAGGGCATCGAGCAATTCCTCATCCGGTATGACGCCATGAGCCAGTTTTCCCTGCAGACGCCACCAGGTTTTCAAGCCTTCCTGATGGGCCAGGGAAGCGCCCAGGATGGCGGTACCGACGATGATGCAGAGCGTCATCCAGATGCCGATATGCGCACCAATCTGCAGCAGCAGCGCCATTTCGATCAGTGGGACGATAAGAAAGACCAAAAAGAGTTTCGCCAGCATCAGCAGCCCCCTATTCCTGGAGGAACGCCGCAGTCAGGGTGTTGAATGCAGCGGCATTGTCGGCGTTGACCGTGTGGGCGGTCTCGGGGATGTCCACCACGCGGCCATGCGGTAAGCTCTGCACCATTTTCTGAGCAATTTCCGGAGTCAGCAAAGGGCTCTGCTGCCCCCGGATCAGGAGTGTGGGACATTGTATACGTTGCAGATAGGGATAGAGATCCAGGCGTAAACTGCGGTTTAAACGCCTACTTTCCAGCAACGTCGGATCCCAGCGCCAGCGCCACTTCCCATCGGCTCCGCGGTAGAGGTTATGATAGTTCGCATGACGCAATTCCGCCTCTGGCGTCAGGGGATACTGCCTCATGCCATTGCGGATGACTTCCTCGAAGGTTTCAAAGATCTCAGGCTGGGGTGGCGTGTCGCTCTCGGGTTGTTGAGCCATCATATCGCGTATGGCCGCTGGCAGTTCCGCCGGTGTATCGACAATAATCACTTTAGTCGCTTTGTCGGGATAGTCGGCCGCCACCATGGCGGCGTGGCGACCGCCCATGGAATGTCCCACGAGCACCGCCGGCGCGAGTTCTAAGGCATCGATAAAACCAACGATGTCACGGATAAACGCCTCGGGCGTATAGTTGCCGTCCGGGGCCCATGAGGTATCGCCATGTCCCCGCTGATCCAGCGCCACCACATGATAGGTATCCGCCATAGCGCGGCTGAACGTATCCCAGGTGTGAGCATGACTCTGAAAACCGTGTAGCAAGACGAGGGCCGGCTTGTCAGCGGCGCCCCACTCGACATAGTGTAACTGCAGGCCGTTGACGGTGATGAATTTATCCTGTCCGAAGGGGAGAAGGCTCATCAGGACGCTCCTTTTGCTGATGACGGAAAATGCTCGGCATGCACACGTTGCGTGGTATCTGGCGCTATTGTAACACTCTCGGAGATGTCTCCCAAATTGGCCCCCGCATCTGTGGGTACGTCTCTGTACAAAGGTGTTCACATATGGAAAAATGATGTGATTAATCTTGTCCAGAAATTTGACAAGGGAAAGTGGGAGAATAAGATGATCCGAGGAATGTACGTGGCCTTAGGAGTTGTCGCGATTTGCCTGCTGGCTATGATTGGTGCCGTCCGCACTGCGATTTCCGACGTGCAAGAGGGTACGCCACCCGCCCCCCTTGGGCGTGTCGCCCAGGCTGAACAGATCGTCGCCCAGGCCCCGCGGTCTGAGGATGCCTTGCGAGCCGCAGACCAGGAGGCGGAAATTGTACGTTTGCGGGATCTCGTAGGCCGCTTACAGGAGCACCTGGCTGATTACCTCCTGAAAGACCAACAGGCGCAAGCCGTCAACCGATTGCAAACGTCATACGATGAGGCAATCGAACAGCAACATGCCTTGCAGGCTCAACTCCGGCAACTCGACAGTGAGCGACTCCAGGCGCAAGAAGAATTGGCCCAGGCCCAGGCGGCGATCGCGGCACAGCAGAGCGATACGGGCCTCCGCCAGGCCGATTTGATGCGATTACAACAATTAACGGCCACCTTGCAAGACGACCTGACAAAAACGCGGCAAGAGTTACATCAGGCCCGCACGGCATGGACCGAGGCGCGAGCCGCCACTCAGCAGTGGCAAGCGCGCCATGCTGACATCACCCAAGCCCGTGCGGCTTTGCAGGAAGAGTTGCAAAGCGTCCAAGCTGAAGCGACCGCTCTGCGCGACCGTTTTGACGCCCAAATCGAGGCCGAAGCCGAGAAGCGTATTCAAGAGGCGCTAGCGAAACGTGGGCAGGAGCTGGTGGCTCTGCAAGAGGAACTCGCCCGATTGCGGGGGGCGCAGCAG
>CBCXVS010000051.1:29568-31442 GCA_965178525.1 uncultured bacterium
TGACGAGTCTTGAAGCGTTGCGGGCGGTGCAAGAACGTCAGCTCGTCGAGGCGCGTGACGAGGTGGCGAAGGCGCGTCAAGCTCTATCTCGGTCTGAACAACAGGTTCAGGACGTCATGGCCCAGAGCGCCCAATGGCAAGCACAGTACCAGGACGCGGCGCAAGCCTTGGAACATACTCAGAAGATGTTAGAGGACACGCAGGGTCAGCGTGAGGCGCTCGATGCGCAGGTCACAGCGCAAACGCAGGAGTTGCAACGTCTGCAGACAACGCTGGGGCAGGAGCAGGAACAAGCCGCCGCCGTGCAGGCAGAGCATGCGCAGTTGCAAACGCGATCCACTGAGGCGTCGGAAGCGTTGACGTTAGCGCGTGTCGAGCTGGAGGAAGTCCAAGCGGCTTTGGCGGCGGCGCAGCAAGAGCGCACCGAAGCGACCGAGACCTTGGCGGCGCAATTGGCACAGGCGCAAGAGGCGCAGGCTCAGGTTCAGGAAACACTGCGGATCATGACCGCAGAACGTAAGACGCTGGAAGAACAGATGGCCCAGGTGCAGGCACAAGTGAGTGCCGTGCAGTCGGAGCGCGACCAGTGGCGGGGTCAACATGCGACAGTGGAAGCGTCGCTGACTGCCGTGCGTGATGAGTTGGCCCAGACACAGACGGCCTTGGCGGTGGCGCAGCAGGAGCAAGCCGTAGCGGTTGAGCGCAGTCAGACGTTGGAAGCGCAGATAGCCACGGCGCAGTCGGAGCGTGACCAGTGGCAGGGTCAACATGCGACAGCGGAAGCATCGTTGACTGCCGTGCGTGATGAGTTGGCCCAGACGCGGGAATCCTTGGCGGTGGCGCAGCAGGAGCAAGCTGCAGCGATCGATTATGCCCAGGGTTTGGAATCACAAGTGGCGGAATTGACAGATGTGCAGGCGGCACTGGAAGCGGTAACAACGGAACGCGAGGTGTTGAGCGCTGAGGTGGCAGAAGCGCAAGCGCAAGTGGCCGCGGCGCAAGAGGAGAGCGTACGGTGGCAGGAGCGGCACGGCGAAGCGGCCGCGGCCTTGACGGAGGTGCAGACGGTGCTGGAGCAGACGCGGCAAGAGCAGGCTGCAGCCGTGGCGTATGGTCAGGGTCTGGAATCACAAGTGGCGGAGTTGGAGCAAGTGCAGGCGACGCTGGAGTCGGTGACAGCGGAACGCCAGGTGTTAGCTACGGAGGTGGAGACGCAAACGCAAGAGCTGGCGCGTGTCCAGGGCGAATTAGTCCAGGTGCAGGAGCAGGTCGTTACGGCACAGGCAGAGAGCGAGAAGTGGCGAACACAATATACGGAAGCTTCGGAAGGGCTTGTGTCAGCGCGTGAGGAGTTGGAGGAAGTCCGGATGACTCTAGAGACCGCGCAGCAAGAGCACGCTGAGGCGACAGAAATGTTAACCGCAGAGCTGACCCAAACGCGGCAGGCGCATGCTCAGACCCAGGACAACCTGCGGGAGGTGACGTCGGAACGTGAGGCATTGAACGCACAAGTCGCAGAGGCGCAGGCGCAAGTGGCTGGTGCGCAAGCGGAGAGTGCGGAGTGGCAGAGCCAGCAGACGGAATTGGCTTCGGCCCTGGCCGAGACGCAAGCGTCGTTGGAGTCGGTGACGGCAGAGTGCGAAGCGTTAACGGCACAAATGTCGCAGGTGCAAGCGCAAGTCGAATCAGCACAGGCGGAGAGTACACGGTGGCAGGGTCAGCAGGCGGAATCGGCTTCGGCCCTGGCCGAGACGCAGGCGTCGCTGGAGTCGGTGGCGGCAGAGCGTGAGGCGTTAAGGACACAAGTGTCTCAGGTTCAGGCGCAAGTATCGGCGGCGCAATCGGCCTTGGAACAGGCGCAGCAGGCCCGCGCG
>CBCXVS010000052.1:0-31313 GCA_965178525.1 uncultured bacterium
GGGGCCATGAGCGTGGCGGGGTCGAACACTGCGGCGGCCGCGATGATCGAGCTGGCTGGTGGGATCAATGCGGTGGTGGGTTGCGACGGCTACAAGCCCCTGACGCCAGAGTCTCTGGTTACCGCTGCCCCGGATATCACTCTGCTGCCCGAACGCGGGCTGGAAAGTATGGGTGGCCTCGACGCTTTATTGGGGGTTCAGGGCGTCGCGCTGACCCCGGCTGGCCGAACCAAGCGGATTGTGACGATGGATGATCTCAATCTTCTCGGATTCGGACCTCGCCTGGGCCGTGCAGTGCAAACCCTCGCCGATTTTTTGCATCCGTATCTCAAGGGTCGCTAGTCGTGGTCCGTGTCAACGCCAAGCCGGAGGCCGTGCCGGACATCCGGATCGCCAAAAGCCGAGAGTACCGCACTGCAAGCCAGCGCCGAGCGGTCAGGCTGTTATGGCTCCTCGCGGTGATCTTAGGCGCCGTTGCCCTGGCGTCCATCGGAATCGGCATGGTGTACATTGCGCCAGGCGAAGCGGTGGTCATTCTCGTGCAACACAGTGTGAAAACGCTGACCGGTACCCAACTGCCACTGCCCTGGCAGGGCTCGGCTCAGCAAGAGGCGGTATTGCTCACGATTCGCCTGCCTCGGGTGATTCTGGGCATGTTGATCGGGGCCAGCTTAGCGGTCTCGGGCGCGGCCATGCAAGGGCTTTTTCGCAATCCGCTTGCCGATCCCGGATTGCTGGGGTTGTCGAGCGGGGCCGCCCTGGCTGCCGTCACGGTCATCGTCCTCGGGGCGACCGGGTTACCCCAGGCGACTCGGGCGCTTGGCCTCTTGACGCTGCCGCTCGCCGCCTTTGTGGGCTGTCTCGCGGCCACTTGGGTGCTCTATACGGTGTCCCAGGTCGGCGGGCGCACCGTCGTGGCCACGATGTTGTTAGCGGGTATCGCCATCAATGCACTGGCCCAGTCCGGGATTGGCATTTTGAGTTTTATCGCCTCCGATGCCCAGTTGCGCAGTGTTGTGTTCTGGAGTTTGAGCAGTTTGGGCGGGGCGAGTTGGGTTAAAGTCTGGCCGGCTTTGATGGGGACGGGATTGGTGCTTGGCGTGATGCTGCAATGGCTGGTGCGGCCTTTGAATGTACTGTTGTTAGGGGAGGCCGAAGCGGTATCGCTCGGCATCCATTTGCCAGGGCTGACGTGCAGTGTCTTGACGCTTGTCGCGTTGGGGGTCGGCGCCAGTGTCGCCGTGGCCGGATCCATTGGTTTTGTCGGACTCGTGGTACCCCATTTGCTGCGCTTGCTGATCGGGCCGGACCACCGTTATCGGCTCCTGGGCTCGGCTCTGCTTGGTGCGATCTTGATGCTGCCGGCCGATCTGGTGGCCCGGACCGCCCTGGTGCCGGCTGAACTCCCGATTAGCATTGTGACCGCGGCCATGGGCGCCCCATTTTTTCTCTTTCTTCTCGTGCGTCAGCATCGGCAGGGGCGTCTGTGATGTTAGCGGCACGCCATCTCTATGTCCGCGTCGGTACCCAGACCTTGTTGGACGATATCTCGTTGTCGATCCGGCTGGGTCAGGTGACGGCAGTGGTGGAGCCAAATGGGGCGGGAAAGTCGACCATGGTCCGCGTGCTCGGCGGTGAATGGGCGCCTTCTCAGGGCGAGGTCGTGTTGGAGGACCGCTCGCTGTATCGTTGGCCGCGGCGTGAGCGCGCTCGACGCTTGGCGGTGTTGCCGCAGCAGTCCACCTTGAGTTTTCCATTTACCGTGCTGGACGTGGTCTTGATGGGGCGCACACCCCATATGCGCGGGACGGAAAGCGCTAACGATATCGCCATTGCCCAAGCGGCGCTCGCCGAAGTTGAATTATCCGGGTTTGTCGATCGTCTCTATCCCAGCCTGTCCGGTGGGGAGCGCCAACGGGTGCCATATGCCCGCATCTTGGCCCAACTTTGGGAGGCGCCATTGTCGGGCTCGCGTTACTTGCTTCTCGACGAGCCGACTGCCAGCCTGGACTTGGCCTATCAGCACCAGGTATTAACCCACCGCCCGCGACTTGGCCCAAGAACAGGTTGGGGTCATGGCCGTGTTGCACGATCTCAACTTGGTGGCGCAATATGCAGATCACATGGTGATGCTCAAAGCGGGTCGGGTGGCGGCCTCCGGGCCTGCTTTGGAGGTGCTCACGCCGGATCGGATTCAGACGGTCTTTGCGGTATCAGCAGAGGTGATGCCACATCCGTATTTATCGTGTCCGCTGGTGCTCCCCATACCTCGTTCTGAGGTAGCGCGCTGAGCGGCAATCGGAACGCGACATGAGCCCATTTCTAGTCATGAGGTCTCGATGGCAGGCTCCCGGTAGACGTGACGTCAGATGACGTCACATGTGAGATCCCCCGGCAACTCAGTTGGCTGCATGGATAACCCCTCGTCAGCTCTCTCTGGGTTCGAAGCCGAGTTGCCGGGGGTTTTGCCGCGTTATCCCAATGGAGGTCAGTATGAAGCCGCTTCATATTGCCGCGCTCGTCAAGCAAGTGCCGGATGTAGAGGATATGCAGCTTGGCCCTGATGGCCGCTTGCAACGTGAAGGTGTCGCGCTCTCGATGCATCCGTACTGCTTGCGGGCGGTCAGTCAGGGAGCGCTCGCGAGCTACTCGGGGCTGGGTCGCAACTGGCTAGGCAGATGCATGGTCATGTCATCGGTCTGCAGGTGGCTGCAAGCGGCGAGCCGTCTCCGGAAGAACTGTATACGGGGGGGCAGATCATCTGTGTGTGCTGCACCAGGTGACCGTGGCTGAGTCGGTCTCAACGTTTGTTGCGAATTGGTGTGAGACCTATCGGCCGGCGTGTATCCTGGCCCTCAGCACGTCGTGGGGTCGTGAGGTGGCATCGCGTCTTGCCGCCAGAACCCACTCGGGTCTGCCCGGTGACGCCATCGACATGGAGGTGCAGGACGGGCGATTGATTGGCTGGAAACCCGCATTCGGCGGTCGTCTGGTCGCGGCCATTCGGTCTACGTCGCCCATTCAGATAGCGACGGTAAGGCCGGGGGTATTGCCAAAATTAAACCCACGTTGCCATCAAGTCCCGACGATTGAAAACCATTTTATCGAGCCTGTTATGCGCATCCGGGTGGCGTCCTGGCAGAAAAATGATCATCTGGATGACTTAACGGCGGCAAGCCGAGTCGTGGGGGTGGGACACGCCATTCCTCCCGAGCGCTATGCGGCGTTAAGCCCCTTGCTGCAACTCCTGCGGGCGGAGCTGGCCACCACGAGAAAAGTGACCGACCAAGGCTGGCTGCCACATGCTCGGCAGGTGGGTATCACGGGCCTCAGCCTGAGCTGCAATCTGTACATCACGCTCGCGGTCAGCGGCCATATCTACCATACGTGTGGCATTCAAGCGGCGGGCACCGTCCTGGCGGTGAACACCGACCCGGATGCGGTGATTTTTGATCACGCTGATATTGGCATCGTGGCGGATTGGGCCGATTGTGTGCCCGACCTCGTCCAGGGGTTAGAGCAAGTCTTGGTTTAGTAGCGCACGCTTGCATAGCAATCACATCAACTCCTATGGGCACTTATTGTCGTTTGGCTTTTCTTGACGTTTCCCACACGGCATCCGATTTGTCATCCCCGTCGTATCTTGTTCTTGAGTTCCAAGCCCCTTTCCTCTAGGCTTGCTGAAAATGACCTGAAGAGCTTTGACGGTGGCAGGGCTGAATTGTATCCTGATACTCATAGGTGTTCGTCCAATCGAGTTGTGGGGCAGTCGTAAGGATGCCGCTTCCCAATCGCCTCCAGGCGTACATTCCATCCGAAAAACTGAGGGCTTACTTGCTCTCGGCAATACATGCGGTTGGGAAAGCTAAAGCGACGTTTTTCCGCGCCCTGGGTTTCAACGAGACCAACGTGGATTTGTTGGAGGATAGGTTGCTGACCCTTGCGCACAACGCACTGGCGCCAGAAGTCGTCTCATCGCCGCACGGTGTCAAATATGTCATTGAGGGCGTATTAGAAACACCACGTGGAACCGCGCCACGCATCCGAACGGTCTGGATTCTTGAAACAGGAGAAGCAGCCCCGCGTTTTGTGACCGCGTATCCGGCCTGAGCAAGCCAGAGGGTCGCGGAGGAGAAGGTATGATTCATGAATTGGACACTGTGGTCTTAGTCCACGACCTCAAGGCATATGGCTTAGCCCGAGGGGATGTTGGAGCCGTGGTCCATTGCTATCAGGATGGGGTGAGCTTTGAAGTTGAGTTTGTCACGGGTAAAGGCGTCACGATTGCCGTGTTAACCTTGTCCCAGCAGGAGATCCGGCCCATGCATGCACGAGAAATCCTGCATGTCCGTGCTCTCGCAGAGACTGAGCGTGCCGATTAAGTACCGCTCCACGTCCCACTCACCACCAGCACGATACGCATGTTGATATCTTCACCTGTTCGTCATCTGGTAAGAAACGGCACTTCGACGGAAAGCTTACGGCGCCGGATATCGGGCGGAAACGGTGGCATCTGACCGGCGCGGCTGAGGGCTCGTAGCGCCGCGGTGCGAAACGATCGGTGCCCTGCGCTCTTGGCAATTTTCGGATTGATCACCTAGCCATCCGGAAGGATGACGAATTGTAGGACGACATGGCCGTTCATGGCGCGGCGTTTGGCGTACTTGGGATAGCGTTTGTGTTTCTCGAGCGTCTGCAAAATGAGATGTAAATAGGCTTTGAGGGCGTCCGAAGCCGCCTTGGCCGGCTGCGGGCGCAGTGGCGCCACGGGCTTCCAATTGGCGATGGGTTGTCGAGGCCGCTCCAATTTGGCCACTTGGGTCTGTGCGGGTTGTACGGCTTGCGGGGTCGCTGCCGCGGCACGGGTTGGCGGTGGCCTGGGGGCATGTGCCGTGGGGCGACGCGGTTGCACCGGTTGCTTGGGATGGCGCGGGGTGGTGGATTTGACCCGCACCGGTTGCCTCGGCTTCGGCTTCACGGCGGCGACTTTGGGCCGTGCTAGTGGCGCCCGTACCACCACGCGCTTTGGGGTTGCAGAGGGGCGGCGCGATGGCGGGTCTGGCGGCTGCATCGCCATGGGTTACGTCGGCTCCGGTGTCCGAACGTGCGTGGTAGGGGCAGCCGGCGTGGGGTCAATCGGCGTCGGGTTCGCAGCCACATTGGGCGTGAGGGCAGGCAGGGGCGTTGGCGCCGGTTGTTGCAACCGCATGACGTATTGGGTCACGTGGTGCGCCTCGGGTCGCGGTTGCAGCCAAAGCCATGTCGGCAGGCCGACCACGAGGAGCAGATGCAAGAGCATCGAAATCCCGAACGTCAGCAGAGGTAAACGATCGCCGGCGATCATGGTCCCTTCTCCCGCGGTGCCGTTTGCGTTTCAATAAGGTGCGGCACCGTTTCTTGGCTGAGTTCACCATGCCATGACTCACACAATCAACCAGACAAAACACCACATCCGATTGACGGATCATCTTGGCCAATCGCTTCTGGCCCTGATTCACATTCCCGTCGTGTTGTACACAGCTGCCGCCGAGCTGACGAATCGCCAGTTCATAGTATGCGGCCGCTTTGGTCAGGCCGCCAATGAGCGCGACCTGCTTGCCGTTCAAATCGAAGCTTGGCCATGCCGGTTCCGGCTGAGCCGGCTGTTGCCTACCCGTCGCCTGGCGAGCGCTGTCTGCTGTCCTGGCTTCATAGGATGAGACCATCGCCATGAGGCGCTCAACCTCCCCAAAGTGCCGACTATCCGTGCCGGTAACCGGGTTATCACTCCCCAGCCACACCCGTTCCCCATCGCATGCCGTCACCCGCTTGGTCACGACGATATAATCGGTCAAGGGATGCCACGCCACCACGATATCGCCCTCGGCCGGCCATCATCGTACGCGCGCTCATCAACCAGGAGGTGGTCACCCGGCAAGAGGGCTGGCGCCATACTGCTTCCCGTTACCCGGTAGCGTTGGCGCCGTCCAACGAGCCACTGGAGCAGTTCCACGCCAATGACATGCCATCCCCTCGTTCCTCGGCCTTTCTTCCGGGTGATGAACGGGCAGGCGATTAACCGGACAAATACCAGTCAACTTCCCGCTCTTTTGTCTTCCAAAACATGTCATGGATGTGCCGAACCGTTTCCACCAACTCCTCAGCGTGCTGTACACTGACCTCAACTTTACAGGCCGAGCACAGTCTAGCTGCCTGCCAGAAGATATCGTGCAGATCGGGAAATTGCTCCAGATGGGGCGGCTTGAAATAATCGGTCCACAAAATGAGTACATCTCGTTTGGTTTTCTCCGCCTGCTCTTCTTTAATCGCAATGTAACGGCTGAGCGTGTTTTGATACCCCACTTGGCCCGCGACATCACCCGCTACGGACGGCGTGAGATCGAGAATCTTGACAGTCATGGATCGCACCGCCTCAGCCGCCAGCCGAATGATCAACAAATGCCTAAGACAGAACAGATCCTACGCATTGAGCTTCTTGGCCGAGCCTTATGAGTGTCACAGCATGTACGAGTAACACGCGAAGATAACATGTCCTCTGTAAAGATCACACCGCATTACAAGTAGTATTCATGCTTGTATTAGAGGAAAATCAACATCCGAAGGCCGTGTTTTCACCGCCGACACCCTGATTTCCGCACGATCCTATCATTTCCCGGAGGATGACCAAGGTTTACATGTGGCGTGAAGCAGAAGGTTCGTATGCCTACAGACGGAGTCAGCGCTCACAGTTGGGCTAAAAGGATGCAGTCCATGCGGGGATAGTATTGGCGGCGCAACGCGGTTGGCGTTTGTCCGCCCTGATCACGGCGCTGGAGGGGCTGATGGTTGAAACCACTGCGGCGGAATGAATGGGCCAAGTGCGTTGACTCAATCAGTGAGGCGTTTCACGGCGGCATGAAGGACGGTTTGTTGACCGTCCTTCATGCCTGTAACAGAGTCGTGTGTGTGACGTGTGCCCGCATCCAGCGCTTTGGGCGCTATCAGTGACCGGTTGTCACGTCCTTGACGGGTTGCGTCTCCCCTTCTGTCATACTCTTGACAGGTTTGTCATCAGGTTCTTGCATGCCCGTCATCGTATTTCCGACGGTAATCCTCAACCTGTTCGCTGCAAAAATCTTGTCACCGATTCCCTTCACTCGCTTCAAGTCTTCGATCGAACGTAAGGGACCGTTCTCCTCACGGTCCCTTACGATCTCCGCGGCCCGGGCGTCCCCAATGTTCTGTAAGGTCTTCAAGGTGGGGATGTCCGCCGTATTGATATTCACGTCCTGCGCACAGACCGGTCCCGCAACCAAGCTCATGACGACCACAACAAGAACGACCCATTCTTTGAAAATTCGTGGCATCGTACGTCCCCCGTGGAGAGTACTAACATGTTAAGATACGACGTTGATAGGCTGCGGGGGGGGTATTGAGCAAAGTTTATGCCATCTCTCCAGCCCGTGGCGACGCCAGCGCCAAAGCGAGCCATGTGCTGGCAGGACTCAGATGTCATCGCGCTGGACGACGTGGACGAGTATCCCGTAGAGGCTTTGGGGATGGACAAAGCCGATCAGTGACTGGCGCGAGCCGAGGCGCCCGGTGGTGTCAATGAGGGTATGGCCTGCCTCTTGTAAGCCAGCTAGCACCGTGTCGGTATCGCTCACCTTGAACGCGAGATGATGCAGACCAGGGCCACGGGATGCCACATATCGGGCGATGGCGCCACGGTCTTGCCGTGTCGTTCCCGGTTGGCCGTGTGCCACGTGGGCATCGGGGCGTGGATCAAAATCCTGGAGAAATTCGAGTTCGCAATCGCCGATGGTGATGAACGCCACGCGTAACCCGCTAACCGGCTCCGGACGCCGATTGTGGTAGACCACACCATATTTGTCAGAGGTAAAGGTCTCAACCGCAATGTGGACTTCCGTATCGGTCTGGGTACTTTCAAGCGGAAATCCCAGACGCTGGTTAAACCCATCGATTGCCGCGGTGTTGTCAGCACTGGCAACGCCAATGTGATCCAGACGCTGGACGAGGGAACGCCGGGTCTGCCGATGCGATATTTCAATACCGCCAGGTACAAGGGGGCTCGCGGGGTCACGCTCTCTGGCCTCGACGTGCAAGGGCTCCACATAATAGGTCTGCACGCCAGCCGTGGCCTCCGGGTCCAGGAGGAGACGCTGCGTCCCATCCACGCCATCACGTGAGGCCGGCTCCACGATGCCGACGCCGGCTGTGATCGCCGTGTTGGCGGCGGCCAACACATCCGGCACGCCAAGCGCGATGTGATGGATACCCAGCCGGGCTTCGCCATGCACGAACGGATCCCCGGGCTCGACCAGCACGAGGGCGCTCTCGCCCACGCGCAAGACGGGCGCCCGCTGTGCGGCTCGTCCAATGGCGCAGTCGCCGCGCGCCAGGCCAAAATCCCGCTGCAGGACGACCGCCGCCGCCTCACGATCACGTACAATTAAGGTTACATAAGCAAGCTTCGCGGCGGACATGCTACGCCTCCCCTCCTGTTAAGTACCTGGACAGCGTGACCTTTATACCTTTCTTCTCCAGAGGAAAGATAAGTTCCTAGACAAAATGAGCGGCATCGTTTTTCCAGAGGAAAAATATGAATATAGTTTGGTTCGGACACTTATAAATTTCATTTGGTTTCGGTCCTTATCGGTACCCATCTCAGGTTCAGGACGTATAGCGCCGCACCTCACGCCGGGCAATCCCCTGCAGATGCACCTCATCCGGGCCATCCACGATGCGCAAGGTGCGGGCATGCTGCCACATATGCGCCAGGGGCGTATCGTTCGTCACCCCCATCGCCCCATGCACTTGAATAGCGCGATCGAGGACATCGAGGTACGTATTCGCCGCCACCACTTTAATCATCGAGATCTCTTGACGCGCCTCCTTCTTGCCGATCGTGTCCATCTTCCAGGCGGCATAGAGCGTCAATAAACGGGCCGAGTCGATCTGCATACGGGACTGGGCGATCCAGTTCTGGATCGCCTGTTTCTCAATCAATTTACTGCCAAATGCATAGCGGCTGGCGGCGCGCTGGCACATCAATTCCAGGGCGCGTTCCGCCCCGCCTATCGACCGCATGCAATGATGAATCCGGCCAGGCCCCAAGCGCGCCTGCGCAATGGCAAATCCACTACCTTCTTCCCCCAAGCGATTCGTCACCGGCACGCGCACATCGTTGTACGTCACCTCGGCATGGCCGCCCTCCCCCTGATGATCGAATACGGGCAGAGAGCGGACAATCTCGAAACCCGGCGTATCCAGCGGCACCAAGATCATCGTCGCGCGCCGATGGCGTTCCGCCTCCGGATCGGTCACGACCATGGCAATGGCAATGCCGCAGTTGGGATGCAAGGCGTTTGAAGTAAACCATTTGCGGCCGGTAATGACATACTCATCGCCATCCCGCACAGCGCGCGTTTGCAGATTCGTCGGATCGGAGCTAGCGGTGTGCGGTTCGGTCATGGAAAAACAGCTGCGGATTTCCCCATCCAACAGCGGTTTGAGCCATTGCGTCTGCTGCTCCGGGGTCGCGAATTCGGCCAGGATTTCCATATTGCCCGTATCGGGAGCGCTGCAGTTGAAGACCTGCGAGGCGATCGAACTCCGCCCCATGATCTCTGACAGCGGGGCATATTCGAGATTGCTCAGGCCCGCGCCGTAGCGATCATCGGGTAAAAACAGGTTCCACAACCCCTCGGCGCGGGCACGCTGTTTCAGATCCTCGATGATCTGCGCGTGGTGATGGGGGTTTCCGGAAGCTTCAATCTCTTCGGCAACGGCCGTTTCATTTGGATAGATGTACTGCTCCATAAAGGCGGTGAGTTTCGCCTGCAGGTCTTGAACTTTCGCTGAAGGTGAGAAATCCATACGCGTCTCCCTGATACGCCAACACACCATCACGCCATGGCAATAGGGCTCGACCATAGTGGGATCTGCAGACCTTGTCAAGCTTGTCTGCAGCTACGCATGCCATACGAGCAAAACCCAGCCGAGCAGGAAGCCCAGCCCGCCCAGCGGGGTGATGGCACCCAACCACCGCAGGTTGGTCAGCGCTAAGACATAGAGACTGCCGCTGAAGACACAGATGCCGAAGAGAAAGCACATGGCCGCGCCCGTATTCAGGTTCGGACGCAAGGCTAGCAGCAGCAGGGCCAGGGTATGAAACATATGATACAGCACAGCGGTTTCCCAGGTGTCTACGGCGCCGTGTTTCGTCAGGATCGTTTTCAGGCCATGGGCGCCAAACGCGCCTAAAGCCACCGTCAGGAAACCACTCACCGCCGCCAGGCGAAGACAGAGGGCAGACGTCATACGGGGCTCCTTCTTGCGTATCTCTGCGCAGATGATCGACTCGGTCACAGCAAACGGAGCTTCAGCATCTATCATTCTCCCGAGGATATCAAGAGGTATAGCGACAGATTTTTGACGGACTAGGTGTGGACCTCATGGCGGCATTATTTTCTCAAGTCACTGAAATTTTTGCAATTGAGACTCATCAACGTTTTGGCGCCGTTTTTGCCCCCCGCAAAGCAGGCTTATAGGAATACACCTAACAACTGAGGCGCCAGGGACCACCGGTCGAAAGTCCCAGCCTCTACAGCTTTGCGAGGGAGTGATGACAACCGATCGCGTCACAGCAGTCGTGATAGGCGTGTGGTTTGGGATGAGAGGGCTGGGGTATCCCATGCCTGTGATGGGTCAATGGCTGGAATCGCTACCGCCCCAGGTGCAGAACTGCATCCTTTGGGCAGCGGACCATGAGGAGGACAGTCTGCAAGATTGGAACGACGGCAATGCAAATGATGCCGGCGGATGGATCTTTAATACAGGGGGGTAGGACGTTCGGGCCAGTGTCAGTACGACGGTGGCGCATTCCGGGCGCTACGCGGCCAAAGCCACGCTTACCAACGCCTATCGGGCACAACATGGCGGCCGGGCGGTGCGCTTGATGCGGTGGAGCGATGCAAGATGGTTGGAGGGGGGAGATTATTTTCCGACGGAAGCTTACTACAGTACATGGTTATACTTTCCACGCACCTATAATCCGAACAAATATGCGCCGTGGGATCCTGGCGATGGGGGGTGGTGGAATGTATTTCAGTTCAAGGTTCATGATAGGCAGGGTGTAAGTCAACCGATGTGGTCATTGAATGTAGACCACGACGATACCAACAACGAGATGATGTTCTATCTCTATTCCCGATATCATACGCCCAGCTCATACAATCAGCTTGATCCGGTAGCGATTCCCGTCAAGCGTTGGACGCATCTCGAGGCATATTATAAGCATGCGACGCGCAAAAGGGGTCACATCACGATTTGGCAGGATGGCATATTGCTCTTTGACATCAGCGGGGTTAACACGGCACTGGAGGGAGGAGACCAGGCGAGCATCTGGAGTATAGGCAGTTACACGGATCACATGGCAGGCGACGTGACGGCGGGAACGACCACGATTTTCTTCGACGATGCTACCGTCAGCACCGTCAGGCTACGCTCACAGCACCAGAGAAGTATATGTAAATAATACTTTGCTGTAGCTATGGATCAAAAATTAAATCACATCCCAAAGCGCCAGTTCTCAAGCATCGTGCCCCCTCACCGTAGCAGACCGGATGCGAGACGGTCGTAGGCCTCAAGCAGATGCTTCTCCTGATAGGACCAGGCCAAGGCGGTTTCGATGCGGGCTCGGCCTTTTTCTCCCATGCTCGTGCGTTGAGCCGCATCGTCCATCAATACGGCTAGGCGCTTTGCAAAATCCAGCTCGTCGTTTGGACGTGCGTAGACCGCCGCGTCCTGCGCCGTGACCCGGTGCTCGGGGAGATCGAAAGCCACAATCGGTTTGCCCAAGGCCATGTATTCCATCATCTTAGTCATGGTACTGCGATCGCTAAAGGGGTTCGATGGGTCCGGATCGACACAGATGTCGGCAGTGGAAAGGTAGCGGATGAGGTCGGCGTCCGGTACGTAGCCTGGGAACCAGACATACTCATCCAGACCCAGCTGTGATGCCAATCCCTGTAAACTAGCCCATGCATCTCCCTTACCGATCAGGAGGCAGACAAAGTCGGTCCGTCCCAAATCATAGGCTAGGTGCCGCAGCGCTCTGAGCAGGTAGTCGACGCCATCTTGAAATCCCATCACCCCGACATAGCCAATGATTGCCCTACCCGACTCTCGCAGCCGCGTATCGGGCGTCACCGATCGGACGCGGCTGCGATCAGGTCCGTTGCGCACAATGGTGATGCGCTCCTCCGGCACACGTCCTCGCTGTCTCTCGATGGTCTTGTACGATTGGTTTGTGGCAATGACGTGATCGGCGAGGTCACAGGAGAATCGCTCTAGCAAGATCAGCGCTTGATAGACCCACCGATTGCCACGACCTACGAAACGCGCATAGTACATCTCAGGGGATAGGTCGTGATGATCGAATACAAAACGCTTGCCAAACAACTTATAGAAGGCGGCGATAAAGACCAGGGTGTCAGGTGGTTTATGGACATGTACGACATCAAACCCCTGACGCCAGCCTACGAACAGGGATAGGATAAATATCACGACCGTCGTGTAGCCATACTCCAAGAGGTAGCCGAGGAAGCCGTGCGCGTCCAGCGGTGCTGGGAAGCGGTAGAGATAGACACCGTCACGTATTTCGTGCCATGCCTGTCCCGGACCCCGCGGGCAGATGACCGACACGTGATACCCCGCAGTTACCAGGGTATTCGCTTCCTGGGATACCCTATTGTCCTGTGGATACGGGCCATTTTCCAGTAGCATCAGTACACGCCTAGCAACAGATGCCTTCATACCCACCTCGTATATGACCATGGCCCCGAACGATGCCAGCAAAATCGATCCCAGTCCGGTCCTGACGTATCCACTGCAGCGCCAGCGGCCATTAGCGTCCTCCTCCCGCCAACACCACCCCGACCGACTTCAGCAAGATCTGCAGATCCAACAACAAGGACCAACTCGCGATGTACTCGATATCGAGCTGTACCATTTGCTCATACGTCAGCGCGTTTCGCCCGCTGACCTGCCAGAGGCCCGTCATACCGGGCTTCGCGTCCAAACGTCGTGTTTGCCACGCGTGATACTTCGCCACCGCATACGGAAGTTCAGGACGCGGCCCGACAAAGCTCATGTCCCCTCGGATCACATTGAAAATCTGGGGAAGTTCATCCAAGCTGAATTTCCTCAAGAACCGGCCAAACGGCGTAATACGCGGATCATTCGTCAATTTGTAAACGGCGCCTTGTTCATCGACGCTCACGAGACCCAATCGATCCGGCCCTTCCCCTGCCGTCACATAACGCGCCATGAAATCCCGATGCGCTTTGACCGGTGACCGATGCGCCATCGTCCGGAATTTAGCCATGGCAAACCGGCGTCCGTGCAAGCCCACGCGTTTCTGTAAGAACAAGACCGGTCCCGCCGACGTCATGCGGATCAACACGGCAATGATCAGCATCGGCCCTGCAAAGATCACCAACGCGAGGATGCCGAGGACCACATCCTCTCCACGCTTTAGCATCTGATTGACACCGGTGATGTTGGACCGTTGCAACCCCACCAAAGCCCCCTCCCACTAACAGGCAATTGCGATGGCACAAGCATCCGAACCAAGAAGCACGGTCGGATCAGTTCGTCGCCGTCGCGGCATCACATCCACCGTTCCCATACGGTTGCCGTCATATCATGCCGTTGCATCTCGAACCGCTCCGGATAGAGAGGAGGCGCCAGGAACTCGGAGGGGAGCGTTCGCCCTTTCAAACACCGGTCCCGCTTCGCCTATGACAAATTCGGCTCCACATCTTTGACATGGGTTATCGGCCAAAAACCATCCGCACCGGCACACCCAGCCCGCATGTCGGGCAGGCACTCCCATCACCCGTTCATAAGCACGCACAGACCGCGTTACCACTGCCCCCGCCGCCACAAACGAGTACGCACCCAGCTCAATGCCACAAAGAATGGTGGCATTTGCTCCAATCGTGGCATGTTCCCGAACCCGCGTCTCTTCCCATACTTCTGGAGGCGTTTTGAATGCAGGCGCGGCTCGCGGGACAGGATCATTGGTAAAAACCGCGTGGGGACCAACAAACACATAATCTTCGAGGATCACCTTATCCCAAACCGAGACCCCATTTTTCAACACCACCCCCTTGCCAATACGCGCTTTACCTTCCACAAAACAATGCTCGCAAATGTTACACATCTCTCCAATCACGGCCCCTGGCATGATATGGGCAAAGGCCCAGATTCGCGTCCCTTGTCCGATCCATGTTGACTCCACAATGGCCTGGGGATGAATTATGCTATGGCTAGTTTTGTCCAAAACGCCTTCTCCACAGTCTGATCGTTGCGGCTTCACTCGTGACAACGGGCCTTGAAGCCCTCTCAGAACGTGATGATGCGTCAATGGAACAGACGATACCAGAGTTCCACACTCATCAGATATGCGGCGAGGGTCGCTTGATCGGCTAAAGGCTGGTCGAGATGCCACGCCACCTTCTCTGCGAGGTGGGTGAAATCATGAGGTCGGATCACGACCTCATGATGGTCGGTCTGATAGTGTCGCGCGATCAGTCGGGCATAGGGGCGTTCGTCACCGTCCTCACCGTCGAACCCGACGGAGAAGGTTTTGACGGGTTCGTTCATCAAGTGACTCATGAGCGCCACGACCGCGCTGGAATCGACGACGACGCTCAGGAAGGCGCCAAAGGGAACATCGCTCCTCAGACGTAGCCGGACCGATTCGCGTAACAGTTCCTCGAGCTGCTCAGCGTAGACGTCTTCACTCTGCATGCGGGGTTGATGGGGCGCGAAGGAGAGGTCCCAATACGAACGAACGGTCACGCCATCCCGATCACACCGCAACGTGTGACCCGGCGGGAGCGCCGAGATACCGGTGAACATCGTTTGCGGCGCCGGTACATATTTCAGGGAAAGGAAGGTACTTAGCCCCTCCAGATTCGGTCCGGCTTGCACCTGCGGATGTTGCAGAATGGATTTGATTTCCGAAGCGAAGACCAGGCGGCCGCTCGCCTGTGCGTAGTATAGGGGCTTGATCCCCAGGCGGTCGCGGGCCAGGAACAAGCGGCGGTCCCACAGCACGAAGGCAAACATGCCTCGCAAATAGTGGACACACGCTTCGCCGAATTCTTCGTAGAGATGGACAACCACCTCCGTATCACTGCCGGTGGTAAAGACATGGCCGTGTCCACGCAGCTCTGCCGTGAGTTCGCGATAATTGTATATTTCGCCGTTGCAAACGAGAACGAGACGCCCATCCTCGTTGGTGATCGGCTGTTTACCACCGACCGGATCGATAATACTCAACCGGCGCATACCGATCGCGAGGTCTGCGTCGAAACATACCCCTTCATCATCCGGTCCGCGGTGGCGGATAACCGCCAGCATGTCCCACAGCCACTGCGTCTCGACCGGCTCACCACTTGCGTAATGATAGGCTCCACTGATGCCGCACATAACTCACTCTTTGGACGCGAAAGAAAGCCTGGCAGGCTTGCCGCCCCAACGCGACTTATACTTTTGCATCGTCTTCTCGTAGACTTGGATAATTTGGGGAGTAATGGTAGGGCGATCGAGATAACGAATCTGCTCACGTCCCTGAGTTCTTTCGCCATGACGGAGAATCGCCCGGATGCTTTCCGCAAACGCCATCATATCCGGCTTGCAGATGTAACATCCCGGCGTGTTGCCAATGATGTCTCGCACATCGCCTACATCGGTCGCAACGATCGGTAAATTGCAGGCCATCGCCTGCTTCACAATATTGGACGATCCTTCCTGAAAGGCAGGAAAGACCAGGACATCGCAAGCATTCATGTACAAGGCCAGACGGTCCTGGGGTTCCTTATACACCACGAGAAGCTCAATGGCAGGGTCGTGCTGGACGAGGTGCTCTGCCACAGCTCGCGCCAGGGGAAAATGTTTCACCGGGATCCGTGGGTTCGCGGCAAAGAGCAAATATTTTTTTTGGGCATCCAGTCCCAGGACCCTTCTGGCATGTTGTCTCTCAATAGGCCGAAAAAGCTCGAAGGCGACTTCGTGGGGGATGACGTACACATCGTCGGTGTCTCTAAGCTTCTCGGCCATTTCCGGAGATTGAACGATTGCGGCATCGGCCAATCGGCCCAGTATCTGACCCGCACCCACAATCAACCGACTAGACCACGTATGCTGGCCTTGCGCGTTCCTCACTGTTCCCAAGAGGTCATCGCCGTGATACGTCACCACCACCGGCACTTTCCATTGGGTACGGGCCACCATACCAACATAGCTATAATGAGCATGGACAAGATCGATCGCGCTATGGGCCAGATACTTCCGCAGTTGCACAACACCTTTCGGGTAAAGCAGCTTCCGTGGCCATGCGGATAAGACCAGTACTTCTATTTTCACCCCAGCTTGTTCTAACGACTGTATCTGAGTTCGAATGAAAGATCCATACGCCGGGTTCTCAGGTGTGGGATACATAGCTGTAACAATGAGTACTCTCATCTGATCATCCCTCTTAATACCAGCGTAGATTGGACCAATGTCTCACGAGTTGGCGTGACAGTCGAGCCAAGAGTGGGAAATGTTTTATTCGTGATTTGGCATCAAGCAAACAACGGTCCATGTAGTAAGGTAAGGGATGCCGGAAAACACGAATGGTATATTTCCAATGGGAATGATTGGCAAACCTATACTTGTAATCTTCATCACCTATAGTAAAATCAAATTTTGCCACATCATGCTCTAAAGCATACTCCAGCAATATTTTTAGCAAAACTTCACCTGGCGAGCGTTTAGCATAACTAATATCAAATGTTGGTTTATACCAGATCATTCTGTTTGCATACTTAAATCCGATATGAAGCACAATTGGAGCTTAGTTGAGGAGTAGAACGGAAAAAAGCAACCATCCGGTTGGGGCCAATTCCCGTACTATCTCTCTATAAAACGTCTGTTGCTGCTCATCGAGAAACAGGCTTGGTGTATCCGTTAACGCCTAGCGGTGAATATGCTGCTGGAAAAGGCATTCCAGGTAGTCCATGCTTTCTTCAACACTCGTGTAGTTTTTGAATTCCAACTGACCGTGCTTGCAGAAGTAGTTATAATGTCGGCGCAAGCTTTTCTTCTTGACGAGTTGTTGATCGGCATTGGGGTCGTCACCAAAGACACGAGCGTGAGCCTGATACAGCCCTCGCACATCCGTCCGATACCCACATGGATCGAAAAAGTCTGGCAGGAAGCGCAATAGGGAGGACGTCTCCGGGATATCAGCGAGGCAAAGCATATCCCACTGCTGGTCATTCTCCAGCAGCCACTGCAACATCAGTGGCAACGCGGCGCTCTGTGTCCGATCCACAATGAAGTCGCAGTAATCGGATGAACGCGCCCCTATGAACTCTACGATTCGCCGCTTGCGTCCCAACACCCGATGCTCTGAGAGCATGAGCGGCGCAATGCCCACCATCTCTCCCGCCACCTCGGCCAACAGGATCAGCGGCCGGGCCTTGCCACGCAAGGCTTTCCACCAACTTGCGTGCCACTCGAACGTCTGGAAGATCGTGTTGGTTTCACTGCGTTCGACCAGCGCATTCCACTCGGTTTTTCGCGGCCAAAGCGCATCCAGTCCGGTCATCTCTGTCAGCCGGACTGGCGGCTTCTCTGTCTCTCGGGCAGCGCTAGACAAATCGCGTTCTCCTCAATAGCAGGATGAGAGGGCATGCTCGCTTTGGGTTGGTCAACCGATGTGCCCAGACTCAGCAAGATGGGCGTGGACCTGCAGTTCCTGTAGCAAGTGATACAGAATCATCGCCAGATTTCTGGGATAGGCTCTCCGGTCGGTGAGCAAGCCATAATTGCCGCGCGAGAAAAACGCCATGCCCCCATCTCGTCTCTGCTGCGATAAGACCCAGCTGTAGGCACGCTCCGCGCCAGGACGAAATGAGCCCAGTCCGAAGACCGTTGCTTGACTGAGTGCGGTGGCGAGGGCGGCCGTATAGTAGGGCGCCTCCGGTCGCTCGCGGTGGCAATCGTATCGAGCCGCACCTGATGCGGAGAAACCTGTAGATAGGAAACGCGCCAATTTTTCCAGGATGGGCCAGGCTTGAGGGTCCTGGGACAGACGGTAATAAGCGAGTAAATCGAGCCATTCGAAAGCATTGTACTGGAAACATAGGAAGTGAGGACGCCCTTTCACTTCCGCATGGGCCACACCATACGGCAGTTCTCCGCTCTCCATTTGCACATCACGTAAGAAGGCCAGCATGGCCTGGCATGGCGTCAGGTACGCCGTGTCTCGTGTTGCGGCGGCCAGCGCGGCCAACGTCGACAACGTTGAGGCGGTATTGTTGGGTATGATACCAGCGGAAGCATCGGTCCAGTAGTTGATGGCAAGGCCGCGGTCATGCTCTTGAAAACCGATATGATTGACCAGAAACCCATGCCACCGAGTCGCCGCGGTCAACAGCGTTTCCCGTTGTGTACGGCGATAGCTCTCCAGGAGCCCTATCGTGGCCATATTACCTTCTATCGTGGCAATCTTACCCTGCCTCGAAGCAAGAGCCGGGTATTCCCAGTATCCTCCCGGACATTGTGCGGAAGCCACAAATTCGGTACACGCCAAAGCGAGTTCCCGACCTTGCGTATGCTCTAGGAGGTCGGCAAGGCACCAATTAGCAAGGATCCAGTACCCTTGGGTTTGCATGAAGGCGTAGTCATCTGCCCAAGGGAGGAAATCCAGATAGCTCTTGATAAATCGCCCGATTCTGAAATTCCAGCGTATCCCGGAGTCCGGCCCAGCAAGGGCCCGGCCATCCCAATAGTTCTGCAGTAGATAGTGGTGTAACTGGCTGGCAGCGTGACGTAATGCCTCGGCTGAAAGCGTCATGCGCGGCTCCTGCGGCAGGCGCTGCACGGGGGCAGAGATCAGAGGCTTTCGGAGGGAAAGCACAGAGAGGTCAGCGGGAGCGTGACGCTCTCCATGCCGCCGTCATCGGCAGGATTACGCTGAAGCCCCTGCACGGGGACCCCCTGGATGTCGACTTCCGTCTTATGACGATCGGGTACGTAAAAGGTAAGGCCTTGTAGCTGCTCCATTGTCGGGACGATTGTCCCGAACACAGGATCATCAAGATGCTCCAGATGGAGCTGTGTCACGCCCTGGGTTTGCTCATGTGACCAAACCAGATATTGATGGGCTTGGTAATAGCGGAGAAGCTTAGCCGTCGTCGTCACATATATCTGCCCCGTGCGATACTCGTGCTCCAGGTGTCTCAAAGCGACTTGGGTTTCCGGAGCGATCGCATCCTGACAATCATGGTTCTTCCCAAAATGCGTATAGACAATCATGAAACCCTGTCTGTTTCTGAGATGTTCCAGAACCCATGGGGAAATCGCATAAGCCAAGCCGCGTGATGTGGCGCCCCGGTCGATGTTGACGGGACGATTGCAGTAGCGCCTGAATTCGTGGACGTGCTGGCCGTCTGCAAGTTGCAACGGCCGCATCAACTGATTCTGCCACTGCATGATATATCGCTCATCTCCCCACCGCCCGAGGGCATTCTTGCGGATTTCCTTTAAGACGCTGAGGGGTGAACGCAGCGGATAACGTGCATCAAAAACGGTACCCAAGGAAGACGCGGCATCGGCAGAGGACTGTCCAACCATTCGTGTCGTGGCACCAACCCAGACAAAGCGTATACCATAGTCAAGGGTAATATCCGCATGATAGACGTTCGAACCGAGATCATCACCCTGGCATTCGCCAAACATGTATTCAAACTTGCGGCAAAAATTACTACGGGCGCCATAATGATTAATCCATACCGTGAGCTTGCACTCTGCATGGTATAGCACCTCCAGGGCACGCAGGATATCATCACGGCTGGCGGCGCCATCGCCGTAGGTGTGTAGACAATCAATATAGCCCGCTTGTATCAGATCGATGATCACACGCTGCGCCTGCTCATCATGGGTAAAATACGAAAACGCACCCGGTATGTCATAGAAGTAAAAGCTGTTGCCGATCTCTAAACCCACCCCTTCCCCCATACGCTTACGATCCTTGATGTTTAAAAATCGCTGAATGTCGAGAAATTCCGCCGTGGTCTGCGTCTCGTCAATATCACTGCAAATAGCGAACCCGGCGCGGTATGGATATGGGAACCGGCGCAGAGAAGGCTGCGCTCCCTCCAACACCGACACTGAGCTCTCCCCCCTCACAAGCGCACTCATGAGTTCTGTTCCACACGCTTCATAGCGCTCTCGTTCTGTCCACGCATATCATGCCTGTTGTCCACCAGAGGGGAAGCAACGACCAAAACAAAATCTCCCATGAGCCGATCTAAATGCACCCGCGCGACCAAACGATCGAACCGCTCTCCGAGGGTATCACCCAAAAGTCGTCGGATGCGCAATGGGATATTGCGTAACCCTGACAACTCTTTCACGTGGAAGAAGTCGATGATCTCTCGTCTTAATTCGGCTGTATCATAACAGTAATAATAGATTCCCGAGTCGTGAAATCCTATTTTAGGAATTTTCTTATATTGCCTTGACCAGTTAAAGTTATACGTAGTTAAAACTAGATGTCCATCCTCATATAGAAATTCACGACTATGAGCTAGGAAATTACGTCTCAATTGTTGGGTAGGCAAGTGTTCAAACACGCCCACACTGACAACGCGGTCAAAAGCTGGCTGCGAACGCAGTGGCATGTGGTTCAAGTCGGCCCGAATCACATCGAATCCCGGACGCTTCCCGACTTTGGATTTTAACTGTCGCAAGGAGGCCAGAGAAAAATCAACCCCGACGAAATCACCACATTGGGCCAGTAAAGGCAGCGATATCCGTCCCGTGCCGCATCCTAACTCCAGAACCCGGCTCGTTTCTGACAATTCCGAACCGCGTATAATGGCGTCGAGTTCGACTTTGGTTTGATAGGGCGTAATGTCCGCATCATACACCGGTGCATCAGCGTCTCGAGCGTCAATCTCAGCTTTCTTTATTTCCACGTCGGTGTCATCCTCCCCCAGATACACCAAATCGGGGATGCCCTCCACGATGCAATAACGATGGCGACACTGAGCACAGTCTAAACTGCCCATCTCAACCTCTCCGGATGACCCGGCGACCTGAATACGTAACTGTAGGGGAAAGGCGCCATCGCGAGGACAAGCCAGCATATCTACTACATTGGGGGTCATGTACCACCTCCATCACTCCGCCGCCCACGACTCGATGAGGATATTAGGGTCGTGGCCTGGAAAATTGTCTCTTTCTCGGGTTGGCCTGGGCAGCCTTGATGGCGCGATGGTAAACAGCAAGCGTTTGTTGGGCCACGACGCACGGTGCCCATTCGGACTCGACCTTGCGCTTGCCATTCGCACCCATTTGATGGCGCAACGCCTTGTCGCGCAACAGGCGCACGATCGCGTCTGCCAGTGCACGCTCGTCATGGGGCGGCACCAGGAAGCCCGTGCGACCCTGATCAACCTGATCAGGGAGACCGCCTACCGTCGTCGCGACGACCGGCTTAGCAAAGGTATAGGCGATGGGAATGACACCACTTTGCGAAGCATCAATATAAGGCAGAGCGACGAGGCTCGCACGCCGGAACAAGTCGTCGCGCTCTGTATCGGAAAGGTACTCATTGTAGACGGTGAACTTTCCGGGATGGACCATCATGCGCCGATACCTGGCGAAGTTTTCTCCCTGGCCAGCGATAAGGATTCTCGCATTGGGTACTTGCGCCGTAATGAGAGGCTCCGCTCGGATGAGATAATCCAAGCCTTTGTATTGCCAGATGCGCCCGAAAAATAAGATCAGATGATCCTCCTCCAGGCCATCCGGCGGCCCCATGTCGGCGCCACACGCGACATGCGGGATAACGTGGATGACGTCGTTGGGAATGCGTAAACGGTCCATCACAACTTGCTTCAACCGCGTCGCGTGCACAATGCATTGATCGCCGCGACGATGGCCATAATCCGTGATCCACTGCCGGACTTTGATCGCATCCCTCTCGCCGATATGGCTGCGGGGATCATGAATCGTGACCACCAGAGGATACCGTTGCAAAAATGGGAAGGCCAAGTTGAACCAGAAATGCTCGGATTGCATGTGGACCACATCAGGATCGACATGCCGGATATACCGCAGTAAGGAGGCGACCATCCGCAACTGTGGTACAAGTTGACTCAATCGCGGCTTCTTGAAAGGTTGAGAATCCATGCCCGGCGCCAACAAGGAGACATAGGGTGACATGAGGTGGTCAGGAAGCAAGAGACAGACGTCTACTTCTTGAGCCAATGCACTGGCCAAGCGGACACAATACTCTCCAAAATCAAAGGAAAGGAATACCACCTTCATGGGGCTACCCGAGTACAGGCCGGCGGAAGTAAGTTACCCGTTCGAACACCGCAAGGTTAGAAGAATCAACGATGATAGGTGGAACGTTACTTGCGGTACGCCGTACTAGTCCTGCTGCTCTGCCGGTTGCGGCAAAGCGACGCGGAGCCATGAGTCCTGGTACCGAACGCGGAGCTGGCGCAGACCTCCATGGACCAAGACGACCAATACCAGCCAGACACCCGTGTAGAGGACCGCACTGGCTAGGATCGCTCGCAGGATGCCCTGCCGATGGACGATGCCAAGATAGACGGCGATACAGAGGCCCGCCACACTGGGCTTCCAGACCAACCGGCCGAGCGCGATGCGGGTGAATAGTTTCGAGACGGCGGCATAGTGTTGGAAGCAGTCAACCAGTCCGGTGAGCAGGGTGGTTATGGCGGCACCCAGAAGGCCAAACTGACGAATCAGGATCAGACCCGCAACGAGGTTGACCAGCATATCGATCGTGACGATCCGCAAGGTGACTTTCTCTCGCAGGCTGGCTAACCCGAAGTTCCTCCCGTGATTCGGCGACAACTTGTTGAAATAAAAACTCAAAAGCCTGAAACGAATTGACCTTTGTTCCCATGTAAATCGCAAAATTTTCGCTCATATTCTGCAAAATGGGCTTGACATCGTCTGCAAACGTATGACCATAAGCCATGTCGTTTCAGGAGGTTGGATTGTTCCCCTGTAAATGGACTTTTGAATTGGGCTAACCTGTTGATCTACTTAACCCTCTGCCTATTCTGCCAGGGGAACTTCGGGCTAACAGGACCTGGCCAAGCGCATGGGTAAGGGAGAGAAAGATCAGGTTCCACACCATGATACGCAAAGCGCCGGCCGCCAGCAAAAAATCCCTTTCTCCATAGAAGCGTACAAGCACAGCATCGGCCAGAAAGAACAAACCAATGGCGCTGGGCAAGGCAATGGCTAATAGCAACTCGATCACCTGCTCACCGATCCGTTGCAGACGACGAACGCTGGCGTCGAAGTGCCGACACATCATGGGAAAGACACTCACGACGATACTTTGATAGATGAGATTCACCGGTACCAGCGCTTGTGTTACAGCACTGTAGAGTCCCAGTTCGGTTTCACTGGCCAGTTTCGAAAGAAGCACAATGTTGAGGCCAGCCCAGACGGCGATGAGGCTGTCAATCCCCAAAAAGGTGACGGCAGTTTTCATCATCGACCGCGCCAAACGGAGATCAATCCGCACGCGCGGTCGGGTAATATATCGAAGCATCAGCCCCCATTCGATCGCCACGATGGCCATCAAGGAGCCTAGCAGCAAGACGAGCATGTGATGGAGACCGTAACCCTGCGACAGGATCAGAAACGCCAGGCCCATTTTCGCGATATTCGCTGGCACATTGGCATAAGCAATATAATGCATGCGTTCCCAAGCTTGAAACACCGCCTCGCAGACCGCCGCCAGGGCATAGGGAATTAATCCGAGGGACAGCAAGAGAATGGCAAAAGAGGTCTCCGTGGAATAGTGCAGCAACCACACGCAGCCCAACTGGATTGAGAGTGAGCCAAGAGAAGATGCCACCACGATCATGCTACCGTGGACGAGGTATTGGTCGGTTTTCGTTCTGTCTTTCGTGATGTCTCGCGTGATGAGCGTGCTCAGGCCGGCCACCGCGAAGACCTGAAAGGTATAGAAGAACGTCAGGGCCAAAGACATCTGGCCAAAGACAAAAGTACCCAGGTAGCGGGCGACCAAGGCGTATAGGATGAACGTCGTCGCCCGGTTCAGGACGTCACTCGTCAGGAGGGACGCAGCATTGCCTACGAGTCTGCGGACGCCGCTGCCCATCGCATCCCTAGATATCATCCGCTCTGCTCAGCCTGCTGTCCATGGTCGTGATGAGGCCGGCCATCAACCATAACACATCTTGCCGGTCGTTGAACAAATCGACCATCATATGGACCATCTGGCCGGCAATAGCAACCGTCAGGCCAAGGGCAAGCGGTGATAGCAGAGGCTCATCGAGCTTCCACACCCGCCATCCTCGGCGGAGGGCCGAAAGCAAAACCCCCATGAAGGCGATTAAGCCGGCAATGCCTGTTTCAGCGCACACGAGAAGATACTTGTTATGCACCGTATGGAGCCATTCTCCACGCAAATCCCAGGTGGTGTATGGCTCGATCATTAGAGCGAAATTGTTCGCCCCAACCCCGAGTAGCGGATGATCCAGAATCATACGAAACGCCAGCTGTATCAAAGGCACACGGGAATAGGCTGACCCATGATCGTCACCGAATAGCCGTGCGGCGATACTCTCTTGGAAGAGAACGAACGGGAGCAGCACGACACCAGCGATAACCACAGGAACGGTCAACGAGAGCCGACCACGGCGCCACGCGCACAGGCACAAGATCGTGACCGACACGGCAAAGGCGACCCATCCCCCCCGCGAAAATGTCAAAATCAAAGCGCCTCCCCCGAGACCAAAGGCAAGTATCGCCAATGCCTTGTAGCCTCGTCCCAGTCGCGTTAACAGGAGACTCAGGGCAGGCGCCAAGAGCAACGTCAGATAGGCCGCCGCCGCGTTCGGTGATCCAATCGTGCCACCCACTCGCGCCGTGGCGTCAATACGAGCCATGACAGGTCCAAGACTTATGCTGTGCCCGACAAGCCGTAACCCCATCATGACGAAACTTTCCAAGATAAGACCTAGTAAGAGCATCGTGACGATGAAAAGGACATCGTGCCGTTGACGTACGGTATTGACCACATAGACGTACAACAAGAACATTTGGACGAGTATGACAAGTTCGAAAATCGTTAACTCGACATCGCGAGCGACTACGGTTGACAAAGCGACGATGGCGAGATAGGTAGCCGGAGGGCGAATAGCCTGTAACCAGCCAGAGACACGATGGGGCGGTCCGAACAGACGTTCGGCAAACCACAAGGCATACAAGGTCACAAGCGATAGCGTGGTGACCGAGACGTTCAATCCTCCAATAGCGCTCAATTTGGCCACGTCTGCATGGTAGTTGAGGTAAATATCCACTTGCAAGGGAAGTTCGAGAAGGATAATCGCCAGGAGCAACCGCCTCACATTGCCGACGATCATCGCGATACAGAGAAAACAGACGAGCAGAATAAAGAGAAAAGCCCATCGTGGGAAAAGCGAGAAAACCGTCAGGGCATAGACTCCCAGCGCGATGCCGGCCGCACCAGGAATGAGCCACTGTGAAGTGAAGCCGTGCCCTGAAGAGGTGCGAAGACCTTGCGTGAGGAACTTCAATGGTCTATCTAACGGTCTCGTCAAGCGCAGACTCGGAAGGAAGCCATGTGCTTTCTTTAAACCATGCAGAATTTGTGATCTCGTACACCCCGGCGGAAGTCCATCGGCGGTTTGGCGCCGCAAGGACAAGACATGCGGCGCACGCAACCGACGAACCATTTGTGGTACGCAGTACTAAAATCATTCCTGTGCGTCGACACAGATAGCAGTGATCGCTCTTTGTCAAGGACGAGAGTAAATCGGGTTAGAGAAGGGATGATTGGGTCTGTCAAAGAGGAAAAGGTTTTACCGAAAAAAAGCCTTGATGGCCTCTACGACATATCCGATTTTCTCCTCGCTGAGTTCGGGAAACATCGGTAACGACAAGCTACAACGTGCCAGCCGCTCGGCCTGCGGGAAATCCCCCTGCTGGTATCCGAGATCAGCATACGCGTCTTGCAAGTGAATGGGCTTCGGATAGTGGATGCCCGTTTGAATGCCCAGGGCAGACAAATGTTGTTGTAAGGCATCACGATGCCGGGTCTCGATAACGAACAAATGATAGATGTGGCTGCTGGAGGTCGCTTGCTGTTGCACACGCAGGTCGCCAACCTTCTGAAGGCGCGCTCGATACGTGTCGGCATGCCTGGCGCGGGCGGTATTCCACTGGGACAGGCGACCCAGTTTGACGTTGAGGATGGCGGCTTGTAACGTATCGAGCCGTGCATTCAACCCTTTCTCGCTGTGCTCGTTTTTACTTTGCTGACCGTAATGGCGGAGTTGCCGCACACGCGCCGCGAGCCGCACATCGTGGGTCGTGACCATACCCCCATCGCCGTAGGCGCCGAGATTTTTGGCGGGATAGAAACTAAAACAGCCCAGAATGCCTAGAGACCCACACGGACGGCCCCGGTAGCATGCCCCATGAGCTTGGGCCGCATCTTCAATCACGGCGATGCCATGTTGGGTCGCGACCTCCGTGATCGCATCCATCTCGGCCGCTTGTCCGGTGAAGTGGACCGGGATAATCGCGCGGGTCTGTGAGGTGACCGCAGGCGCAACGGCAGCGGCATCGAGGTTGTAAGTTGCAGGATCACAATCGACCAAGACCGGCCGGGCGCCAACCGCACTCACGGCCAAAGCCGTCGCGATATAAGAATTCGCAGGAAGAATCACGTCATCGTCAGGCCCGATATCGAGGGCCATTAACGCAAGGCGTAACGCGTCCAGCCCACTACTCACCCCGATGGCGTGTTCGACCCCGATGAAGCGGGCAAAGGCGTGCTCAAATTTTTCGAGCTCCGAGCCAAGAATAAAATCGCACTGCTGCAACACCCGTGTGATAGCCGCCTGGATTGTCGGCTGCATGTCCTGATACTGGGCCTTTAGATCGACAAAAGGAACGACTGGTGGCGAGGATAACAGATTGCTAGGTAACACGTCCATACCTCCATGCACAGCTCGCGTCAAAACAACCTCCGAAACTATAGATTAACTAAATTTTTCACGAAAAATCCGGCGACTTTTCGTGCGCCATCGAATAACGTGGTGACCTGGAATGTGAAAAGGAAAAAACAGGCATAGAATGAAGGTGGATGTCTTTCGGCCCAGATAAAAACTGGTTTAGTAAAATCATACTTGGTGAGTACGAGCATATTACCTATAAGGCATGCTATTCCGATGAGTGAGCCGGCAATCATATCCGACGGATAATGCATGCCACTATATATTCTAGGAAAAGTGATGAAGGCCAGAACATACAGAAAACTCAACATACCAAGGCGTTTAGATATCCAAGTTAGCCCTACTACCATACCGAAAAATAATGCGCCGTGATCACTTGGAAAAGAACTCCAACTGTCCAGAACGGATACATCTGAGCCGTATGGCAAGATCAAAGAGAAGTCTGGGTTATGGATCGGTCGCGGGCGAAACGGAAGCAGCAATTGGCATGCCCTTGCTAAGAATACGGCGGTGAGAGCGCCGAAAAGCGTCGCCAGGACCGATGCGCGCACCGTGCCCTCTGATGATTCCTGATCATGCTTAAACCAGAGCCACCAGAACGTCGCTACGATCATGCCGCCTTTTACCAGATCATTACCATTTAGCCTGAGGACAAGTTCATCGAAGAGCTGCGATTGCTGAGCAAAGCCATTTAGGAAAGCGATAACGGTTTGGTCAAACCAGTTTATAATCATTTGGTTTCACCTCATCGCGTTATGAGCTCGCGCCACAGAGAATAGGATGTCTATAGAAAAACTATTTTCCCTTGATTCTGCAATGATTCATTTGATGCTTCTAGCATCTTGACTATTCTCAATCCTGTATAACCATCACTCAAAGGTATCTTCTTATATAAGATACATTCAGAAAAATGTACTGCTTCAACTTGTAATGATTAGTTCTGCTCTAGATTTGGAGACCATATATTGCCATAACGACAATTTATCATAGGATTATATACATCTTTTCCATTTTCTTCAATAACTATACCATTATTATATATTTTGATTTTTTCATCAGTTTCCAAATCATTCCAGCATAACATTTTTTTTCTCACCACCAACAAAAGTGGATCTCACTTTAACGGGTGATAGCCAGTTGACATGAAAGTGTGCGACCAGCTTGTTGGAGAAATATACGGTAATGTAACCGATATCCTCTAATCCATTGCCAAAAATTGATTTTCCACTTGCTGAAATAGCAACAGGCTTTTCATTGATTACATAATCAATAATAGATAGATCGTGTGTAGCCAGATCCCAGATCACATTCGTATCCTGTTTTACAGGTCCCAAGTTTATTCTTGTAGAGCCAAAATAATATATATTACCTAGTATATTATCATCGATTAAACCTTTTATTTTCTGCACAGCCGTCCCAAAAAGAAAAGTATGATCAACCATGATAATACGATCATGGTTGTCTGCTAATTCGATCAATATTTCTGCTTGCTTGGACGTAGAAGTCATCGGTTTTTCTAAGAAAACATGTTTTCCATTTTCAAGAGATTCTTTCGCTATCTTGTAATGTGTCTGGACCGGCGTAATAATTGCGACAGCATCAATATATGGAGAAGAGGTGATGTCATGAAAATTAGAAACAACTTGGACCCCGCGATACTCATCTCTCACACGTGCCCTGGCGTGAGGATTTGTATCGCAGACAACCACAACCTCCATGTTATCTATTTTCGAGAAATTTCGAACGATATTGGGACCCCAGTAACCGTATCCGACAACTCCAACCTTGATCATGATCGATCCTTCGTACGTTATGTAGACATAATAGTCATTCAAGAGTCCATGTGGAAACATGTATCAGTTCAATGTTATCCGGAAGCTTAATGACTAAGACAAAATTCAATGTATATCTTTCGGAAACGATCTCAAGGTGTCCTGCCTAATCACTTACAACCGTTTGTAAATAAATGAAGGCACATAATAGCGTCGTTTATTCAAGACGATGCCGAGTATATGGCCTCCTACTTGTGCGATCCGATGCTTCACACTTTGTACGACTGATGCGCGCGTGTGATCCGCCTCTACAACGAGCACAATGCCATCCACTTTACGCGCGAGCACCAAGCCGACGGCAGAGGTTGTGGCGGGAGGGGAATCCACCAGAATAAGGTCAAAGCGCTGCTTCAATTTGTCAAAAAAGCTGTCAATAGTAGGCGAACTCACGACGGCTAACGGGGAGGCGCCAGGGTCGAAATCGGACATCGGCAAGAGCGCTGTCCCCCGAGTTTGTCCGGCTCCTCGCCGAGCACATGACCCTCGCTTAACGCCATGGCCCAGGCGTTGTCCTGGTGGCTAGCAGACGGCGTGCTTGGGTCAGATGGCGGCCCATCCGCATCTAACAAAAACACGGCTTTATTGAGCTGCGCGGATACTACACTGGCAAATTCCTGCACGACGGTTGAGGTTCCTTCGCCTTCCTGAGAGCCGATAAACTGAACGATCTTTGCCCCGTCGCCAGGCAGCAAGGCGTCGATAGTATGGAAGAGACCGATCATCTCCTCCGCTATATTCAACGGCAACGCACCCTGCGTGCCTGCCGCTCCGAGGGGCGAGATACGGGACTTCTCCGGGTAACCCCGTTGCCGCCCGTTAGGATCCGAGGCAGACATGGATTGGGCCTTATTGAGGCGACGTTTGGGCTCACCGTCTCTGATAGGGAAGCGTAACCAGAACCGGAAGGTCTAGGCATCTTTCGGCACTTAGCGGTGTACTGAGGCTTTGGCTGAGATACTCGGTGCAGAACGCCCAGCCGAGCCCGGCACAGGCCCCAAGAAACATCCCAAGGGCCACGATCACTTTCTTGCGCAGCTTTACGGGCTCTAGGGGAGCCGTGGCCGTCTGCACCACACTGATATTAGCGATCTTTTGGCGGTCCAACTCGCCAGACAGGCGCGTCTCTTCGAGTTTATCCTGGTAAATCCGATAGTTCTTTTCGTTCCTGGCCAAGTCATGCTGCAAGTCTCGGAGTTCTTTTTCCTTGTCAGCCAGGATACGGAGTGCCGTACCGATCTGGGCTCGCTGCTCACGAAGGACGGCGACCTGGGCCTTCTGAGACTGCAGCTCAGCCCGGAGTCGGATCATGTCGCTCTTGAGGTCTTGATAGACAGTGTTTTTCCCAATCGTCACGCGCCCCTTGCCGGCGGCGCTCAGCTCCGTCACGAATTTTTCGGCGACCTCGATTTCTTGACGAACTTTGACCATGAGAGGATGATGCGCCTTGTACTTGCCAGAGAGGTCTTGCGCCCGGAGCTGTAAGGTCAGTAAGCGGGATTTGGCATCGTCGATGACGGCACCCGGTTCCCGTGCGAGAGGGGTATCTTCCGCAATGGTGCGTAGTTGTTGCCTCAGGGAGAAGAGCTTGCGCTGCAAGGCTGCGATCCGGCTCTGCGTTTCCTGTAAGGCCTTGTCTCTCCCCGCACGTTGGTCAAGCAGCAGGTTGCGTTGTTTGTCATGTGAAAAGATCTGGTAAGTTTGTTGAAAGGTTTCGAGCTTCTCTTTCGCAACCTGCAGGCTGCGGTGGTAGACGCCTACTTGTTCTTCCAAGAAAGCCAAGGTGTGGGGATCATTAAAAATTCGCAGGCGCTGCTCTTGGAAAAGGTCGACCAGCGCATTCACTGCCTGAGCCGCTAGATGTGGATTTGGATGCTGGAAGGATACCTGGATGACATCGGAGCGGGTGATCCGGCTCACCGAGAGATGGGCCGCAAATTGGTCCACGGCGACCTCCGCCTGGCGGCTCTGTGTTGACGGCGTTTGGCTCAGATCTGGGTAGATATGGGCCACATCCAACGTGTCAATCACCTTTTTCAGCAGGTCTCGGCTGGTTAGGATGGCAATCTCTGAATTGACGAGTTCTTCTCGCTCGCGGTGAATATTCGGATTGACCAACACCTTCTCTTCACCTACTTCAGGACGGTAGAAATATTCCCGGCCGAATTTGACCAACAAGGTTGAAGCCGCTTCGTAAATGGGCTGGAGCCGATAGACGCCAGCCGTCACCGTCACAACCGTCGCGAAAAATAAAGTTACGATCTTGTACTTGTGCTTAAACCGAAGTTCCCCTGGCAGAATAGGCGGAGGGTTAAGTAGATCAACAGGTTGGCCCAATTCAAAAGTCCATTTA
>CBCXVS010000053.1:0-30874 GCA_965178525.1 uncultured bacterium
GCGTCGTTTCGGGATAAAAATCCACCCACGCAAACCAGTAGATCTGATGATGCGGCGCCGGCCGCAACCGTTTGCCCGGTAAGGGACCCGCCACCCCCCTAGTTGAGATAACGCACAGTCTTCTCCCACGGACGATGCTTCTGTACGATCGCTCTTCTGCGCGCAGTGGTAGCTTTCGCAGCAAGAGGTTGAGTTGGCGGAATACCGTACTTGCTTCGGTACGAATGCGGATCAAGGCCATGGCGTCGTAGATGTCGAGTAAGCTGTTTGAATATGGCGCCACACTCAAGGCAAGTGATGGCATCTCGTCTGATACTTGCGTGCTACTGCGGTTGTTCAGTTTTGAGCGCGGCAAGGCTCTCGTAGGCGCTTTCGAGTACCTCGTGTACATTATGTGGGCCCACACCCCCGGCTTGGATATGCGCCTGCACTAAGTCTTTGGCCATTGATACGAGTGATGTTGTCATTTTCGTCCCCCTTGCATGTTATCACATCAAAATGTCAAACTGTCCATAGCTTATCTACATGTAAATATCAAGTCCTTCGTGTATGATAAAAGCTGTTTTAGGATTACAACCCTGTCAGTTTCGGAGAATACTTCGTCATGATGCCATTCATTGGGCGCGCTGCAGAAATTGGCGCTATCCAAGAACACCTTTTGCACGTTAGCACGGGTCAACCACGGCTGGTTCTGGTGGAAGGCTTGGTTGGTATGGGGAAGTCTCGGTTCTTGAGTGAAGTACAGCGAATAGCTCAAGAGCAAGGCTTTCAGGTTGCAAGCGGTCGCTGTACAGCAACACTGACAGAGCCGCTTGCAGCATTTGCGCCTCTACTCCCTCGCTTCGATTATGAGCGAGTTCTTGAGGAGCAAGACCTAGCTCAGTTGCATGACCTGATGCGCCCCGTGGTGCGCGACCCGTTATCGGTGAACCTCGAAACACCGCCTGACAACCTTGAGTTGAGGCGCGTAGTTGCCCGTGCGACGATACTGCTTGCTCTCAGGGAACCGTTGGTACTGCTCATGGATGATCTGCATCAGGCTGATGCAGGACCCCTGGACCTGTTTAGCTACCTTGCTTTCGCCCTTGCGGAAGAACGTGCAGTTCCGCTCCTATTAATTGGTGCGCATCGACCCATGCCGCGAGGGTCACGCTTCGGCGCGTTACGCAGCCTCCTGGTGCGAGAGGTCTTCACCCGAGAGATGACCCTCGCGGGCTTCACCGAAGATGAGACCCGGGCGATGCTCGTGAATGCGGGTTTAGCCCGTCCGACGCGGCAGTTAGTCCGTCTTATACAAGACACAAGCCACGGCGTGCCGTTATTCACCGAGACCGTGATACGATACCTCACCGAGACCGGGGCGCTCTTTGAGAGCACAGCGCTGGCGCAGTTACGGATGCCTGAGAGCATGACGGAAGCCATTGGCCGTCAGCTTCAGTTCATCCCTCCTGAAGCCGTACTGACCCTATCGATCGCAGCGTGTTTTGGAGAGCGGTTCAGTGTTCAGCCACTCTCCATGATCGTGAATGGTGAGGTTGAGGAAGCACTGACTCTTGGTGAGACGCACGGTATCCTGGTACGCGAAGGAGATGAGGCACAGTTTACCCATGCCCTGATCCGCGATGCACTGTACGCGCGACTGTCTGCTCCGGAACGAGAAGGGATGCATGCGTTTATCGCCCAGATGCTCGAACAACGCGATTCCGATGATCTCATCCTGGAAATTGCCCATCATCTGCTTCTAGCCGGTCCATCACGGGATCAGAGCGTTGTGTTCGACTATGCTCGACGAGCAGGTGACCAAGCGTTTGCACGCTATGCCTGGAGGGATGCCATACGGTTCTATGAGGCGGCGATTGATATCGCTGCCGCACTCGATACCGTATCTCCACAAGAACGCGCAGATATCCTGCTCAAGGCTGGGCAGGCCCACTTCAGAAACCAGGATGCAGGACTGGCAATGGAGCGGCTGGAACAGGCTGAGGTGCTCTATCACAACGTATCCCGCCGTGGTCATTGTTTGCGATGGATCACGCAGTTGCGTTTCATGCACGTGTCTGTCCCGGTGGGAACTTTGCCGGACATAGCACCGCTTTTGGAGGTCCTAGAGCAGCTTGGGGACAGTGAACCTCACCTGAGAGGTGTTCTGCTTGCAGTTCTATCACAGGCACATAGGCATGCTCACGATGGGCTGCAAGCGGATGTGTATGCACGGATGGCGCTGGAACTCGGTCAAGAGCATGGCGACCTTGATCTATGTGTACGGGCAAGCAATACGCTTGGCCTGTCGTCACTTTCAGGGTTGCAGGTCCAGGCCGCGATTGCCAGCTTCCAGGAGTCGCAAGCGTACGCCACGGAAACAAACGACCCCATCTTACAGAGCGTGCCGGTGCTCAATCTTCCACTTGCTCTCAATATTCAAGGGGACTTAAGTGGCGCGGAAGGTGTTGCTGAAGACGCGAGCGCACAGGTTCGTACCCTTCAGGATTGGGCAGGCTATTCAAAAGCGCTCTCACATCTGGCGTCCGTTTCGGCAACGCGAGGAGATTTCCGCGCAGCCGCACAGTATGCTGAAGAGACGATGCTCATGGTGGAGCGGTCGCAGTATCCTTGGGGTGGGTTTAGAGCCCTACAGGCAGCTACCGCAAGCTATGCACTGCGTGGGATGTGGGATGAGGCGGAGCGTGCCCTTGACGCCATCATCGAGCCGGGCCGACTATTTGCAACAGCGGGACCGTTTGTACGTCTGTTGGTGCGTGTCCTACGGCAATTGGTGCGTTCATATCATACCAATCGGCTCGACGAGCGAATCGAGATGTTGACAGCGGAGTTTCTCCAGGTGTCAGGGCTCACGACGTACTCACTCGTTCCGCTCTGTGCGCTCATTGAGTTGGGGGAATATCTCCATCTACCAGCGATCACAGAACGTCCTGCCGAGATGCTCGCAACGGCTATCGAACGCGGTGTTTTGTTTGCGTCAGGCTGGGGGTTTCTCATACCGCGACTCTTGGGTGTTGCGGCGATGGCACGCGACGAGCTGGCGCAGGCGGAAGAACAGTTTCAACACGCCACCGTGATTGCGACAGCGGCAGGAGCACGGCCTGAATTAGCACGGACACATCATGATTACGCCCGGCTTTTGTTGGTGCAGCGTGGTGATGCTGTTGATTTGATTACATCGGCAAGTGTATTATACCACGATATGTCAATGTTGCCGCTTGTGCATGCGGTCCAGGAGTTACGCGCGTATAGCTGAGAAAGGAGCCACCTATGGGTGACGAAGGAGGCATCCCCGCCAATATCAGCAAAGGCCCCGGTCATGTACCATTGACAACGCACTCAACTACCAGAAGGACGGGCGGTATGTACGCCGTCCAAGAATTCGCGAAGCCCTGGCCAATCCCGACAATGACTACGTTGATCTCTTACGCACCGTATTTCATGTGCCGGAAGCCGTGGTCTATTATATCGCCGATCACTGGTACAACCCCGATATCACCGCGCCGCAGGTCTGGTGGAAAGACAAGCAACCGATTGCGCCGATCTTTCGCCGGAGTCTCATCGAGGCGATTGACCTGGCTGAAGACCTCCCGATAGACACCTATTGGATGCCGATTGGCTACCGGAATGTGGATACCGACTATGTACCACTCGGCACGTATCGGCCCGACGAATATCCCTTTGAGGTAATCATGACAAAGAGTGAGCATCAGCTCACGCGACTCATTGTGACACCACCTGCACCCCGAGCACAAAATGCCGAGGCGCGGTTTACTGAACCCTCAGACATTTGGGTGGTCAAGGCAGCGCGGGATACGCTACCTTTGGGAGAGGTGCGCACTGAAAACGGGGTTGCGGTCATCAATCTATATGAGTTGCCTAGTTAGGCTGGCAAACGTGTACGTATGAGTCCATTGCGTCTCATCCAGGAGTGCAACGTACTCTCTCGCACGCCATACTTGGCGGCAATGTATCGCTGGGTGGTGCCCTGGGCTAGGAGCCGTATAATTTCCTCCTTATGCGGTGTGAGTCTGCTAGACCCAGGCGTACGGTTCGCTCCCGCCGGACGGCCATAAGTGCGGCGCGAGATGACGCGTAGTCCAAAGTGCTCGAATAAGGCGTCAGCCAAATGACGGCTTATTTGGTTGTTATTGAGGCTGTGGGAGAGCTGTTGCCGGGTATACCCCAGCTGATCCGCCAACCAGGTCAACGTATAACCTTTCTGGTGCGCCCAGGCGAGCACCCGATTTCCTTCTGTCATGATGTCTTTCATGATGATACCATCTCTCAGGGAGTTATAGAGGCACGAGTGTACACGACGCGGCGCAACGCGGCAAGTCGCACACCATACCGTTACCGCCAAGCACAAGACAAGTCATTCTCATGATCCATGGTCAGCTCGTGGAGGTGCGTCCCCGCCTACGGCTGACGCTTTGGCCCGCGGTCTTCAGGCCTAAACAGCGTCGTTTCGGGATAAAAATCCACCCACGCAAACCAGTAGATCTGATGATGCGGTGCCGGCCGCAACCGTTTGCCCTGCAAGGGACCCGCCACCGCCGTACCCGTCAGCATGTTCCACGTGCTGCCCGTCGTGGTATCCTCCAGCACGGTCCAGGTTTGACCGGGTTTGAACCGCAGCGCTTGCCCCTCGACCGTGCGCTCGTAGATGGCGCTGGCCTCGGAGTCGGGATCTCGGTAGACCAACAGCGGTTTTCCCGCCACCGTATCGGTGACGATCTGGCTCTGCTGAAAGACGCTCAAGGGATAAGCCCGGGCGTGTTTCCCAAGACGAATCGCCAACACCAGGGCTTTCGGAGGCAGGCGGTCGTTCTCGTGTTCCGGGCGGAAAAGGCCGGTCATGGGTCCCAGGTGGTAATCGGCATAGCCATCTTCTTCAACATGTTGCAAGCCATGAGCGGTTAACACCTGGCTTTTCGGATACGCCGCGACCCAGTCCTTCCAGCGGACTTTCGGCAGGGCGGCGAGAATCTCCAATTGCTTACCCTGCAGCGGGCCTTGCAGGGCGGAGCCGGTGACGCCGGACCACAGGGTCTCGGTCTGACGATCATACATCACTAGGCCATTGCGCCAGAGCTTGCCGGAGACGCCGAAAGTATAGGCTTGACCATCCACCATGCGGCTAAACACGATAGCCGTGGCACACAGGGGTCACCACGTGGTCGCCACGGGCACACCGCCAACGGTGTCGTTGACAATTTCATTTGAATTCAACAGCACCGCGGAATAGGCATGCGCTTCGTTGTTCAAGACGACCCCGATCATAGCCGCCTCATCGGCCACGTTCGCCGCCGGCACAAATTCCGGCTCGAAGATGGCACGAATCGCATCCTTAGGTAAAACCGTATGAATCATAGGCGGCTTCTCATTCTCGGCGCCTGCGACCGTGACAGATGTGGAGCAGGCCAGTATGACACACAGACTTGCCACGACGATGCGGATAGATCGCATAGAGCTTCTCCCTTGATATGATGACATGGCATACATGTTTCCGTTTTCCATAACGGTCTCCATGGTAAAGCTATTCCCTCCCCTCGTGCCAGCTCGGCCGGGTGACGCAAGACCTATGTCCGATTAACGTCCTTTTTAAGGAAGGCCATGTTGTCCACGTTGACGATGCTAATATCATGATAAATCATGTCGTCATCACAAATAACAATACTGAAAACGATATTCTTGCTTCATTTGACGCTCGCTTGAATCTACTGCAACCTGCCCAAGTTGACCCCACAAGGGCCAGTCGTGATCATACGGTCCGGATTCTAGGAAACGTACGGTGATGACACCGTACATGCGATTCGGTGATTGCGCACCACAAAATTCCCATGTTTTCCTGTGACGATCATGGTATAAACATAGCGTCGTGTGCAGGAATCACCCCAGACATTTCGCTTGTTATAGGTTCAAGCTTAGTATAGAGTGTATGCCAATCTGTCAACCGGGATCTTCACACCTGTGCTCTGACTGTGATGCGATGCCGTAGACATTTGATGTACGGCTTACGAAAGGCCCAGATATCAGCACAATTGCCAGCAAGCCGGGAGAGAGGGATGAACGTTCACGCCTTCACACTGTATGACATATTCTTGCGCAATGCCGCCAATTTCGCCGATCGTCCAGCCATTATCCATGCTCAGGGGCAGCTGACCTTTCGCGAGTTTTTACAGCGGGTCGATGCCCTGGCCACTGGGCTTTCAGGACTTGGGATCGCCAAAGGCGAACGCATCTGCATTCTAGCGCAGAATCATCTCTCATATCTCGAACTTTATGGCGCTTGCGCAAAATTGGGTCTCATCGCTTATCCGATCAATTGGCGCCTCACGCCTGAAGAAGCACAGCGCATTATGGCGCGCGCCGAGCCCTGCATGCTGGTGGTCGACGACACCACGCACGAGCTGGCGGCGCAGCAACAGACCGGCAACACGAGCATGCCGCACTGGTACCACTTTGGCTCCACCGCGGCCGAGGGATATCAAGCCTTCGATACCCTCTACGACTTTACCAGCACAACAGCCCGGCTGGCGGCACAGCCGCATGACCCATTTGCGGTGATCTCCACTGCCGCGGTGGATGTCATCCCTCGGGGCGCGGTACTCACACATGCCAATTTCCTGGCGGCGAATTTGCAAAGTATGATGGTCATGGGCCTATGTGAGACGGATTGTAACCTGCTCGCCCTGCCCTTATTTCACGTCGCCGCCCTAGGCTCAAGCCTGGCGACGATGCACGCTGGAGGGACCAATGTCCTCATGGCCCGCTTCAACGTTGATGACGCAGTGCGGCTGATCGACGCGCATCACATTACCTATATCACCAGTTTTCCCCCGGTCCTAACCCATATCCTCGATACGGCGGAGAACGCCGGCCGCAGCCTCGCGAGCCTGCGTCATGTGTCCGGCCTGGAAACGCCGGACACCATCGAGCGGCTCCATGACAAAACCTCGGCGCAGTTTTGGAGTGGATTTGGGCAAACCGAAACCAGCGGCTTTGTCACGATCCAACGCTATGCCGATCATCCCGGCAGTTCCGGCAAACCGGGTCCACTATGCCGTGTCAAGCTGGTTGACGACTATGACCGGGAGGTACCCGCCGGCACGCCGGGGGAAATTTTGGTCCGCGGCCCCATGATCTTCCAGGGGTATTTCCGGCAAGCCGAGGTGACCGAGCAGACGTTCCGCAATGGCTGGCACCACACGGGCGACGTCGGCCGCTTTGACGAGGATGGCTATCTCTACTACGTCAAGCGCAAAGCCGAGAAAGAACTGATCAAACCCGGTGGCGAAAACGTCTATCCAGCCGAAGTCGAATCGGTCATCATGGAACTCGATGGTGTAACTGGCGTCTGTGTGTTCGGCATCGCCGATGCGCAGTGGGGCGAGGCGATCAAAGTCGTGGTGGAAACCGCGTCCGGTGCGCCCTTGAGCGCGGAACAGATCATGGACCATGTGGGCAGCCGCATCGCCCGCTTCAAACGGCCAAAGTGGGTCGAGTTTACGGATGACCTGCCCAAAACGGACGAGGGCTCCGTCGACCGCGACACGGTGAAAGCGACCTGGGGCGATGCGGGCTAACGCGATAGGGAGAGAGGCAACCTACAGGACAGGCTATCGGAGTGAAGGCGGATTCCATGGCGCCTCAGCAATTTGGGCCAGTGATGCCGGAATGGGAAATTTGCTTGCTGCTATTCACATAAAACGATCTACTTTAAATTCACTACAAACTTGTCTCCGAAATCTGCTCTCAAGCGGCCAAGTCATCATCTTGGTGCATGCCAGTTATAAATTTGGCCTATCTTCCATTGGATTTTTATGATATTCTCTTGTTCCTTCACAGACAGGATGAGAAACATAGCCAGATTACACATAAGGAAATTGGCAAATAAACATCTTGCTCCTAGGTGGAGGGGGATTTATCGGTTCTCATGCCACCGCCAAATTGCTCCAAAACGCGAGTTACGATATCTGGTGCTATGATCTTTATAATGACAAGCTCACCGACAGTTTGGGACATCAACGACTCACCTATATCTATGGCGATATACGTTCAGATCACGCCCGACTCGAAGAACTCGTCAAGAATGCGGACTTGGTTATTGATCTTATTGCTTACGCCAACCCGGCTCTATACGTATCTATGCCCTTAGAAGTCTACCGCTTGAATTTTACCGAGAATCTCGTCATCGCTGAATACTGTGTGACACACCACAAGCGCTTGATCCAGTTCTCGACCTGTGAGGTCTATGGCAAGACGGTGGTGCCACTCGTAGGCGACAAACTGGCCGATCCGGACAATCCAGCCTACGCCGTGTTTCAAGAGGACACCACGGCGATGATTCTTGGACCCGTGAACAAACATCGTTGGATTTATAGTTGCGCTAAACAGCTCCTAGAACGTATTCTGCATGCCTACGGCCTGGAAGACGCCTTAAATTACACCATTATTCGGCCGTTCAATTTCATCGGCCCCCGCATCGATTACCTGCCGAGCGGAGACGATGGAAACCCGAGGGTCTTTTCGCACTTTCTCCAGGCGCTCAAAGACGTCTCACCCATGCGGCTTGTCAATGGAGGCTACCAGAAGCGGTCCTACACGTACATCGACGACGCCATCGATTGTCTCATGAAAATTATCGACAACCCGGGTGGGGTCTGTGACAAGGAGATTTTCAATATTGGCGCACCCAACAATGAAGTTTCCATCCGGGAGTTAGCCTGCAAAATGCGAGATATTTACCAACGCCGGTGGTGGGATGGTGTAGGTCCACTACCCGAACTCGTCGAGGTGTCAGGCGACACTTTTTACGGTGAAGGCTATGATGATTCGGACCGCCGCATCCCTGATATTACCAAGGCCACACAGCTCTTGGCGTGGAAGCCGCGCTATAGCCTGCACGAAACGGTTGAGCACAGCATGGCCTATTGGTTCGGGGATGGATATGCGGCTCGCAGCGCTGGAGAGATGGACACATGAACCCACATTCGACGCCGGCGGTGCCGGCCGCCGATATGAAACTCGCCATTATCATGCCGGCTTATAATGCCGGCAAAACCATCGAGCAGGTGTTTGAGCGCATACCACCTGACGTGCGTTCCCAGGTGGTCCGATATATCGTCGTCAACGATGGCAGCACGGACGATACGGCGGAGGCGCTGAGACGTTTGCAACAACGCTGGCCCAATTTTGTCGTGTTACAGCACGAGGGCAACAAGGGATACGGCGTTGCAGAAAAGACGTTGCTGCGCTACGTCGTCGAGACGGACGCAGAGGTTGTGGTGCTCTTACATGCGGATGGCCAGTATGCACCGGAAGAAATCCCGCGACTCATCACACCGTTTGCAGCCGAGAACGCCGATATGGTACAAGGCTCACGTATGATGCAAGGTGGCGCCGCGCTCCGTGGCGGCATGCCCTTTTATAAGTACCTGGCGAATCGGTGTCTCACCGCCGTACAAAACGCCGTCTTCGGCATGCATATGGCCGAATTCCACAGTGGCTATATGCTGTATGCACGCCATGCCCTGCGGGCGATCCCGTTTGAGCAATTGGCCGATCACTTCTGCTTTGACCAAGAGATGTTGATCATGGCAAAGGTCAAAGGGCTGACGATTGTGCAGGTGCCCATCCCGACGCACTATGGCGACGAAGTATCCCACCTGAAACCGATCCGCTATGGGTTGAATGTGTTGACATTGGTGTGGGCGTATCGCCGCGGTCATTATCATCGGCTGGCAGCCGCATAACGGCGATAACATGCGTCGGCCCTCACCAGAGGTCACGCACAGCGCTGGGCTCGGGTGAGGGCGACGCCTCTTCCTATCCGCCCTGCCCGACATGCATGGCGCGCCAGATCTTTTCCGGCTTAAACGGCATTTCCATATGCGTCACGCCAAACGGCGCCAGCGCATCAATGATCGCATTGGCGACCGACGGGGTGGAGCCGATAGTCCCCGCTTCGCCACAGCCCTTGGCGCCCAACGGATTCACCGGCGTCGGGGTGACGGTGCGATCCGTTTCCAGGGTCGGCATCTGATGCGCTTTCGGCATGGCGTAGTCCATCAGACTCCCGGACACGAGCTGGCCATTTTCGTCGTAGACCACCTCCTCATACGCCGCCTGCGCCAGACCCTGGGCAATGCCGCCATGCACCTGGCCATCGACGATGAGCGGATTGATCACATTGCCGCAATCGTCGACGGCTAGATAGCGCTGAATGTCGATTTCGCCGGTGTCGGGATCCACCTCCACCACACAGATGTGCGTGCCGAAGGGGAACGTCGCGTTGCTGGGCTCGAACCGGCTCGTGGCCTCCAATCCCGGTTCGATATCAGCCGGCGCACTACCTGGCCCCTGCCAGGAAAAATCCGCCGCGGCAAAGGCCACGTCGCCAAATGTGACGTGACGGCTGGGATCGGCGGATACATAGATTTGCCCATCCTCATAGGTCACATCCTCGGGCCGCACGTCGAGCATATGCGCCGCGAGTTGCCGCGCTTTGTCCTTGACCTTGTCCACCGACATCTTCAGCGCCGCGCCACCCACGGCCAGACTGCGGCTGCCGAACGTCCCGATGCCGTAACTCACGACATCCGTGTCGCCGTGGATGACCTCGATATCGTCGATCGGCACGCCCAGATCATCAGCCACAATCTGGGCAAACGTCGTCTCATTGCTCTGCCCGTGTGGAGACACACCGGTCAGCACGGTCACCATGCCGGTGGGTTCGACGCGAATGGTGCAGGATTCCCAGCCGCCCACGCCCGGTGGCAGTAAGAAGGAGGGACCAATGCCGCAGATTTCGATGTAGGATGACAGCCCAATGCCCATGTAGCGACCTTGCTCGCGCAGGCGCTTTTGCTCCGCCCGGAGTTCTTCATATCCGATGACTTCCAGGGCCTTGTCGAGCGACTTGGCGTAATCGCCGCTGTCATACATCAATCCGGCCGGCGTCGGCTTGGCGAAATTCGTAATAAAATTCTTCCGCCGCACCTCTGCCGGATCCATATCGAGTTCGCGCGCAATAGTATCCATGAGGCGTTCAATCGCATAGGCTGCTTCAGGCCGCCCGGCGCCACGGTAGGCATCGGTCGCCACCTTGTTGGTAAAGACCGCGATCTGCTCGTAATCGATGGCCTGCGCGTCATACGCGCCCGCCATGAGAATCAGCCCCAGCCCGGGAATGGCCGGTGTGAGCAATTGCAAGTAGGCGCCCATATCGCAGTAGCACCGGCACTTCACCGCCAGCAAGGTGCCGTCATTTTTCACCGCCGCGTCAAAATGCTCCACCAGACCGCGGCCGTGAATGGTCGAGGTAAAATGCTCCCGCCGCTTTTCGATCCACTTCACCGGACGACACAACTCCCGCGCCAGGTACGGCACGATGAGTTCCTCCGGATAGATCTGGATCTTGGCGCCAAAGCCGCCGCCTACATCCGGGGCAATGACCTGAATACGGTGTTCCGGCATGCGGAGTCCACCGGCCAACAGCGTCCGCGCCAAATGCGGGATCTGCGTCGACATCCACACGGTGAGCTTGCCACGGCCCCGATCGTAGCTCGCCAACACCCCGCGCGTTTCCATGTGCATCGGCACGAGACGCTGCTGCGTGATCTTCAGGCTGACGACTTTGTCCGCCTGTTGAAACAGCGCATCCGTGTTGCCCAGCGGCGTCGGCGAGGGTGGCACAGCCGGACCAAAGGCGCGAAACATGATATTGTCGTCGAACTCATCGTGGACCTTCGGCGAACCCGGCTGCGCCGCGGCTTCCGGATCGACCACAGCAGGCAGGACCTCCACGTCCATCTCAATCAGATCAAGCGCATCCTGCGCCGTGTACGGACTATCCGCCACCACCACGGCGACCGGCTGGCCCACAAAGCCCACCTTCCCCACCGCCAGCGCGTGGTTCACCGGCGCCTTCATGCCTTCGCCGGCTGCGCCACAGGGAATGGCGCCCACCTTATCGAGGATATCCTCGCCCGTCATTACCGTCACGACACCAGGATGATGTTTCGCGGCTTCGACGTCGAGGCTCGTGATCCTGGCATGCGCATACGGACTGCGGTAGAAAGCCGCATGCAGCGTCCCCAGCATCGGCACATCATCGACATACTTGCCATACCCCTGGATGAGCGCCGGGTCTTCGCGGCGCTTGATACGATCACCGACTAATTTTGGCAGGACAGCCATGCCCCCTCCTCCGTCATCAGCCTGCCATCCTTGGCACGGCACAGGCCTGGGTTACGACGTCGACGTCCCATAACTAAAAGCCTCTTCCTCCGCTAAGCCAGCGGCACCACCGCCGTCAGCACCGGCCCATCACCCACAGCCCGTGTTGTGTGCCCCTGTCCGGTGATATCCTCGACAAGCCGCGCATCGCCCGGACCAAAGCGGCGCGTGCTGCCATCGCCAAAGCCGATTTCCAATTCCCCGCCGAGAATGATGACGTACTGCCGTTGCGGCGCCGGATGCCAGTCGACAAACGTCCCGGCCGCCATCTCCCGAAACATGATATGTTGCGTACCCTGGGGCGATGTTAAAACGGGATGCGCCGCCAAAGACTGCTCTTGTAGATGCGTCTGTCCATCATCACCTGTATACATCCGAAAAATGGCCATGCTCGCTCTCCGTTCCTCATGATATGCGTCGTTCGCTCGTGGTCCGCTGGAATGGAGCGCACGGTAGCAAACCCCATGGCGGAGGTCAACCCCCACGCCCCTCCCCCTCTTCGTCTGATAACGCGACTCACTGGGCGGTCGTGCCCCCATCGATCACCAATTCGGAGCCGGTGACAAAAGCCGACTCGTCCGAGGCGAGGTACAACATGCCGTAGGCAATATCATCGGCATTGCCCAGCCGGCCGATAGGTGTCTGCGCCAGGCACCAGTCTCGCCGTGACGGATCCGAGGTATAGCCCTCGCGGGTGAGCGGCGTCAAACAATAGCCGGGGTGCACGGAGTTGACGCGGATCTTCTCGTTGGCGTACTGCACCGCCGCCGCTTTGGTAAACAAGCGGATGGCCCCTTTGGCCGCGTGATAAGCGGTGGATGTAGCACTGCCCACCAAACCATAAATGGACGAGACATTAATGATCGAACCGCCCCCCGCCTTGCGCATCTCCGGAATGGCGTACTTGGTGCCCAGGAATACGCCTTTGGCATGCACGTCCATTTGCCCGTCCCACACCTCAACGCTCGTCTCTTCCACCGTAAATCGGGCGCCGGTGCCAGCGTTATTGATTAGGACATGTAAGCCGCCAAACGTGGCCACCGCCATGCGCACGGCTTCTTGCCAGTCCTCTTCACTGGTGACGTCGTGCCGCAGAAACAGCGCCTCTCCGCCATTGGCTTGTATCTGTTCGGCGGTCTTGCGGCCCATCTCCTCCTTGATATCGGTGAGCACCACCTTGGCTCCCTCACGCGTGAAAAGCCGCGCCGCGGCGCCGCCAAACCCCATGATCTCCCCTTCGACGCCGGCTGCGGCGCCGGTAATGAGCGCAACTTTGCCTGCCAGTCTCATCGTCTTCCCCTCCGGAATCGTGTGACATCATGACAACATAGGTTGAATCGAGCGTAGTGTAGTGGCGCGGCGGGTAGCCGTCAATCGTCTCCCCGAGCCCACCCGCTTGCAAGCGGCGTGCAAACCCCCTATCTTCTCTTTTCATGCGATAACGGACACGCCCCGCTGAGCCCACGTGCCGCTGGGCCAACCTGGAGGAACACGCATGCCGACCGCTTCATTGCCTGGCAACTTACAGATGTACTATGAGGACGACGATTTTACCGACCCCTGGGAGGCATCGGAAACCGTCATTCTGCATCATGGCAATGCCAAGAATGCCCGGCTGTGGTATGCCTGGGTGCCATTATTGGCCGGCGACTTTCGGGTCATCCGCGTGGATGCGCGGGGATTTGGCCGCTCTTCAGTGCCCACACCGGGCTATCACTGGTCGTTGGAGGGTTTTGCTACCGATCTGGCCAATCTCATGGATCATCTCGACATCGAGCAAGCGCATGTGGTCGGCGAAACCATCGGAGGGACGATCGCGCTGCAGTTTGCGGCGCAGTTTCCCGACCGACTGCGTACGGTCACGGCGTGTACGTCGCCGTACAAATTCACTGGCGTTCCGACCTACCTGGCCTACCATCAGCTGGTACAGGAGCAAGGCATCGAAGCGTGGGTGAGACAGACGGCGGATCGGCGCTTAGAACCCGGCCAATCCGACCCCCGGCATCACGAATGGTACGTGCAACAGATGATCCAAACGGCGCCGCATGTGGTGCTGGAAACGTTGGCCTATCTGGCAAACGCCGATTTGACGCCAGTGTTGCCTCAGATCGCGACGCCAGCCCTAGTCATGGTGGGCGAACGCAGCGCCATGAATACGCCGGATCGCGCCCGCAGTATGGCCGACCTCTTGCCAAATGGGACCTTGGCGGAAGTCCCGGGGGCGAGTGGCTATGTGCAACATGCCGCCCCGGCGCAGTGCGTCGCCATATGGCGGGAGTTTGTCAAGTCGGTGACGTAGCCATGCTTCAGTTGTGCCAACGTCGCGCCACGTCTGATGTCGCATATGACGGAAATCAGGGCGGAGGGGCTTCGAATTCAGAATTCACGATATCAAGGATTAGAGCTCTTCCGCGGTTAAACCGGTGACGTGCAGAATGGTGTCCAACGGTATCTGCTGTGCGATCATCGCCTGCGCAATCTCGATCTCTCTTGCTTTGCGACCGCTCTCTCTCCCTTCCTCTCTCCCTTCCTCTCTCCCTTCCTCTCTAGCCGTCTGTTCTTCCGCGTAGCGATCTCGCGTTTCCTTTAAACTCCCTTCATAGTAGTACCGATCTACGTCACTCAACTGTGCCAATTCCGCCAGGTGAAACGCCAACGTGAATGGCTCGTCTTCTAATGGGTCAGGGACTTCCTGCAATTCAGGGGCGTTTTTAATAAAGTATATCCATTTCTCTGTGTCGGATTTGAGTTGATTCACTCTCAGGTTGAACTTGGGCAACTCCACATAGACGAAGGCCAGTTTCTCTGTAAACACCTTGTGTTGCTTACTGTCCATCAGTTGAATGCGACGGATGTATTGGTCATCCTCATCGAACGTGAAGTCCAGAATACCCACACAGTAGACCGCGTTAAGTTGGTAATCCCAATCCCCCTGCTCGGCCTGCTGGAAAATGGGGAATGTCGAGTAAAATAGCGCGCGATCTTTGAAGTAACGTTGTCGGGTTCTCTGCATTTCGACGATGAACCGCCGGCCGCTTTCATCTCGACAATAGACATCGAAAATTCCCCGGCGATCTTGGGGCGAGGGCAGACGCTGCTCGGTAGGAAGGAAGGTGAGGTCGACAATAGGGTGGGGGAGTTCGAGGAGATCAAAGAGAAAGTGCTGCAAAACCGGTTTGCTTTCCTCCTCCCCAAAGAGTTTCTTGAATCCGAAATCGGTGGTGGGATCAAGGTATCTGCCCAACATCTCCGCTCCTCCTGATTCCCGAGTCGGCGTGGGTTCATCGCGTTTCACATCCCACATGCCGTTATACTGGGTCGTCCAGCAGACGACGATAGACCCGCGCCAGCGTTTTGCTGACGACGCTTTGGATCTGCTTGTGGGTGAAACCCTGTGCGGTGAGCGCCTGCCATTGCGGTTCGCACTCCTTGTGTAAGTCTTCGATGAGCGCTTTGGCGAGGTGCGGCATATCCGCCATGCTGTGGCTCAGGGGGAAGCCCACGTCGTTCAACCGCCCGATAGCGTTGATGATGCGTCCACGCAGGACATAGGTTCGGGCAAAGGTCTCCACGGGCGAAAGAGGGAGCGTTTCTCGGCGGATGCTTTGCTTCGACACTTCGGCAAACGTCTCCGATTTGTGCTTGATGATGAGCCACGGCCCGCAGGCCGTGCGCAGCAGGGGATTCGATCGGATGACCACGCCTTCCATTACGTTGTCCGCATCGTCAATGCCGTTGCGTTGCCCCTCCAACGACGGCTGCTCTAACAGCGCATCAAACGCCTCTAGGCTCGGCTCCCCACGCCACACCTCTGGAACACGTGGCAGATCGGTCGCCTCGCAGATCTCCACGAAGAGGTCGTGCGTGACGAGATGCTCGCCCAGGCGAATGTCGAAGGCGCGGAAGATCATGTCCCTACCTGGCGTGTAGCAGACCCCTTTCTGAATGCTCACCCCACAGATTTCTCCGTAAACCGTGGCGTCGCCGTAACCGCGTTCGCGGAAGAAGTCATACATTCGCTGCATGAAGTCCGGCTGACGCTGGAACCAGTCCACGGGCCGGCCGTTGTAGAACTTCTGAGCATCCCTCGCGTTCTTGAACACGTCGTTACGTCCGCCAAACTGCACATCAGCGATAGAGGTCATCGCAGCTGGGAAGAACAGACGAAAGTTGGTTCCGTGCAGCTTCTCTGTTGCGATCACCTCCTTTACCGCCAGGAGTTCCGGACGCTTGTCCAGTTCAACCATCTCCGGATATTTCTGGAAGGGTCTCATGTCAATCCATTTAACTTAACGATACGCTCAAGATCGGGACTCTGCGGGGTATTCTGCGCGATATCGAGAGGAGTCCCGAGGGGTTTGAGCACCTCTGGAATGAGAGATAGAAGAGGGACTGCCCTGGCTTTGTGACGGCGCCGGCCCCGATATGGCGCCAACGCCGCCAGAAGAGACGCCGTGCCGCTTAGTCTTCCACTTGGGTGGTCTGACTCCCTTTTGCCGTCAAGGCAATATGAGAGAAGTGCGAGTGCGGCGTGGCCCCGTGCCAGTGTCTCTCCTCCGCCGGAATGTGCACGACATCGCCCACGGTGATGGTTTCTTCGTGCGTCTCCGTGGCGATGATGCCCGTGCCGGCGGTCACAAACAGCACCTGATCACTGGTATGGGTGTGCATTTTGTTCCGGGCCCCGGCGCTAAAATGCACGATACCGAGATTAAAGTTATCGCCCATCTCGGGCGTTACCAGTGGCTGGCGCGTCACCGCGCCCCCCGTGAACAGGGGGCTCGTGGCTTCTTCTGCCGGGATATCGTCGGGCTTGAGGACTTTCATGGGTGGCTCCTTTTTAGCTACCGTGATTACGACCATCGTACGTATAGCAAGTGTACCGCCTTCCGTAGTCGTCGTAAAGGAAGGACTGATACCAGGAAAAAGCGACCGTTGACCCCGTACAAAACCCCCAGCATACAGCGACCATCTTCATTGGCCACAATAGAAATGGTTTTGCTATAAAGTCAAGAGCTGACCCTTACTACGTCAGCTTGTAGGGAATGGACAGCTCGTTGCAAATGCCCTTAAACCAGTCGATGACCTCAGGATGAAAGGGAATCCCCTCAGCTTCGCGTTTCTCTGTCTCTTCGGCTTCCAGGCGGCCCGGATAAATCACTCGCTCCTGGCCATTGGCTGGCGGGGTGGATTCCAACATGCGTATCCACTCATCCATGGTGCGCTTGAACTCGGCCGTATCCATGAACGCTTCCACGCTGTACGCCGCCACATAATGCCCGAAGTTGGGCCGTCCGGGGTTCACGCCGTAGCCGCCGCCGGACAAGACGCCGCCGAGAATATCCACGATGCAGGCCAACCCATAGCCCTTGTGGGAACCCATTTCTCGCGTGCTGCCGACAGGCAGCAAGAACGACGAAGCCCGGCCTTCATGTCCGGGAATGGGCGGGGCCACTTCGTCCATGATAGGGACGCCGTCGCTGTCGGCGACCCAGCCGCCCATCAGGTTATTACCCAGCCGACGGGCCAGCCCGAGTTTGTTGCCAGCAACCGTGCTGGTCGCAGCGTCGAACACGAAGGGCGGCTCTTCGCCTGCAGGCGCCGCGACCGCGATGGGATTCGTGCCCAGTCTAGGCTCTGCACCAAACGTCGGCAGCACACTCGGCGGGCAGGAGGTCATACAGACGCCGATCATGTCGTGTTCCAGGGCCATCATGGCATGGTATGAGGCCATGCCCAGATGCCTGCCGTTCTGGATAGTGACCATGCCAACCCCAACGTTTTTGGCCTTCGCAATAGCTATCTCCATGGCCTTGGGCGTCACGATAATGCCCAGTCCCCGATCGGAATCGACGTTGGCGGTCGCCGGCGTTTCTCTGACGATGCGCCAGTTTGGGCGAGGGTTAATGGTGCCATCATGGTAGCCGTTGACGTAGGATCGCAGCATGTTAGACACGCCATGCGTCTCGACCCCACGCATGTCTGCCTTCATGAGGACATCCGCAGCCAGATGGCAATCCGCCTCCGGGACGCCCATTTTCCTGAACACACTGGTGACGGTTTCGCGCAGGGTACCTTCCTGCACTTTGACGGCGATGTCCTGTGGGACCTTAAATCTTTCTAGCACACCGTGCCTCCTGTTTCTTTCACTCTTACCTTTGCCGCAGCCTTCTTAGAATCAGCATTATGGGAATCGCCACGAACATGCTGCAGGCCATTCGCATGAAGCGCATAGGATTTTAAAACATATTTTCATCCGGATCCATGATAGTATGCACCCGCCTCGGATATAGATGGCATCGCGCCACGATGACCGGGTGAGAGACGCGCATAAAATTTTGGGAATTTTGTATCAAGGGATAGGATGACCAATCCTATCGACCGTAGAATAAGAGCTGCTGCTGCTCAACACACGAAACCACGAGGACGTTCATCCTCCACGGGTTGAGGAGGTATCTCGATGCCGCATGACTTCGATCCCGAGGGCGCCCGTTTACCGATCAAGCTGGATTCCACATCCAATGGCGAGTTTGCGCCCATGCCGTTGTCCAAAACCATCCGCCGGGCCAAGCGCCTGGCGCACGACTGGGCCACGCATGATGCCAAGCGCCGCGGTCTCAGCCGCCGCGCCTTCCTGCTCTCGGCCTGTGGCGCAGCCAGTACCCTCCTCGCCATGAATGCCGCCAACGCCTCAGTGGGCAAACGCGGGGGGACATTTGCGCTGGCGGCCGAGGCCGCTGTCGACCCGGACCTGGCGGCGGCGCAGTTGGAGGGCCGGGAATTTATCTTCGACGTGCAGGGGCATTTCATTGGCAAAGCCGCTCTGCCGCCGGGCGACCCGCGGGGGCCGGACAACTTCATTAAAGATGTGTTTCTCGATAGTGACACGGACATGATGGTGCTGTCCTTTGTCCCATCACGGCGCGATAGCGAGCCGCTGGCCATCCAAGAAGCCGATGGCGTACGGCAACTCATCGACACGCTGGCGGGCAACCATCGTTTATTGCTACATGGACGCGTGAATCCGAATCAGGCCGGCGATATCGAGGCCATGGACGAACTGGCGGAGCGCTGGAGAGTGGTGGCGTGGAAGACGTATACGCAGTGGGGTCCTGATGGCCGTGGGTACTTTCTCTCAGACGCAGGTACGGGCCTGCCGTTTATTGAAAAGGCCCGTGCGCTCGGGGTCAAAGTGATCTGCATTCACAAGGGGATTCCCTTCGGCCGGCGATCGTACGAGCACAGCCTGAGTGACGATATCGGGGTGGTGGCCAAGATGTTTCCGGACGTGGCGTTTATTGTCTATCACTCCGGCTGGGTGCCGGGACAGCCGGAACTCGCCTATGACTCGGGAGCCCAGCGCGCGGGCATCGACTCCCTGGTACGCTCCCTCATCGCCAACCAGGTACCACCGAACAGCAATGTCTATGCTGAACTCGGCAGCACCTGGCGGGGCGTGATGGGTGATCCGGACAGTGCAGCCCATAGCCTGGGCAAGCTGTTTACCTATGTCGGTCAGAACAATGTGCTGTGGGGGACGGACTCGATTTGGTACGGCTCGCCCCAAGATCAGATCCAGGCATTCCGGGCGTTTCAGATTTCACCGGCCTTTCAGGAGCAATATGGCTATCCGGCCCTCACCCCCGAGTTGCGCGCCAAGGTGTTCGGGCTCAACGCCACCCGCCCCTACCGCATCAGTGTTGAGGAGGTGATGCGGCGGGCGAGTTGTGATTCGATCACTCAACGTCGTTTCGCCTATCAAAACCGTCGGAATCCGCATTTTCTGACCTTTGGGCCGAAAACGCGCCGGGCATGGTTGACACTCTGGCGTTTACGTGGGGGGGTGTAAAACCGGTCCGCGTGGATTCCGCCAACTCCAGGGCGCGCTTCGGGGGGAATTCAAGCCGGCTATCCAGCACGACCCGGACATCCGGACCGATCTCGACATCTCGCCCCATAAAGGCCCCGGTCGCTCGTGTCGATGCCGCCAACGTCAGGGTTCCATTTGGGACATAAATGTTGGCGTGCACCACGTTCTTTTCGCCGATCCGGGCCGCCTGCGGCGGCCCCGGCAAGGCGCCGGAATGGCCGTTGGTACCAGCAACATAGAGCACCAGTCCGCACGCATCTTCCGATGATGTTGCAGAGGGGCGTATGATCGCGCTGGTCCCAGTCTGTAACCTCCCAGCAATTCTGACTTGCGTGAAATCATCGAACTGCACCTGCCCCTGACTGGCAACCGCGAGGGCTGCGATGTTGTAATTACCGCCGGTCAACGTCAACACACCACCGGCCATCACCGTCACCGCCCCATAATCGCCAGCGGCAAGCGAGCGCTTGGCGTCTTGATCCACCGTGACATCCTGCGTCCCAGGAGGTGCGGATTGGAAGGGCGGTGGCGCCTCATCCGAATTCGCCTGATGGACCACGACATGTCCGGAAGCAATCACAGCGCCCCGGCGCAGCCGGACGCGATGGGTGGCAAACACCACAACCTTGTCTTGGACGGCCGGCAAGCTCGCCTGCAAGCCTTCCGGCGGCAGCCCCAAAAACGGGCGAAGGGGCGTTGCCGAACCTTCCGCACCCACTGGCTCGAGTTCCAGAAACCGTTCGGTTGCCCGCCCCGTCCCGTCATCGGTGACCGTATTCTGATCCCCAACATGGCCCTCGGGGACGAACAACTGCGGATGATCAAAGGGCGCTCGCTGAAAGCGGACCCGCTCGTCGGTGAGTTTCCCCATAAACTTGGCCAACGCGATTTGCCGCCCGCGGTTCCCACGGAGATGTCCAATCACCCCGATGCTTGGGAGGACATCGGCGATATTTTCGTCAAAAAAATCCCCACCGCGCGTGTAGAACTCCACCACATCGAGCAGGGTGCCCTGCCCGCCGTTATGGTAGTACGAGCCGTTCAGCTCCGTGTTGCGCAGGGTCGGCACCTTGAAAGACCCGTCAATCCGCTCGGCTTCCCCGCGGCGCAGCCGAGGATCGAGAGGCGGCGATGGAACCCGATTCGCCGCCTCTCCATGGCGTTTGGCAAACCGCGTCCACGACAGCGGTTCATCGGAAGCGGCGCCGCCCCGTGCGATATCTTCGCTGGTCGGACGCACACCCGTATTGTAAAAGCCCCCGTCATAAAGGAATCGCCCGAATTCATTACGCCTTGATCCCATGCGCTCAATGGTCCGTTCAATCCCGGCAGGGTTGTCCACAATATGTTCAATGGTGGCAACGGTAAGCTCGGGAACGCGGTGGCACGTGCCACACTTCCCTTGATCGAAAAAAATCGCCATGCCCTCCTGCTCTTCCGCCGTGAGCGCGCTCGTATCGCCCGTGACGAAGCGATCATAGGCGCTGTCATCGGAAACCAGCGTGCTCTCGTAGAGGAGGATAGACAAGCCCCAAAACAGGGAGAAGTTCATCTCCATCAAGGTGAACTCGTCCGTGCTGTTTGGCATGCCGATACCGACTTCGTTTCGATCGAGGTCGAAAAGTTTGTTGGAATTCCAGTATGGATCGAGGAAGGCAGCCTCGATCATGGCTTTGTATGTGGCATTCAGGCCCGGGATCGTGAGCGAACCATCGTCCTTGGCGAGCGCCCCCAACACACTATCGTTGGGATGCACCACCTGTTGAGCCAACGGCGTGAGAGGGAGCAGCTTTTTGCCAATGTGCGGCAGGGTGCGGCCCGGCGGACATCTCGAATGGACTGGTCGTAGGCGCGACGGCTTGCGACGCCAGGCTGGCAAAACTGATCAGCACGTGGACGGGTGTCACCTCGGCATCGATTTCCGGCCCCTGCTTTTGCAGGATACGGGCCTGCTCATCCAGCACGCCAAACGCATTGACACCGTTAAAGTGAAACTTGGCGCGGCCGTCCCAAAACGTGTCGACATGAAAGATGGCGTTAATCACAGACGGGGTGTGACGGGGCTCAACCCGGCGCGTATTCACCCCCCCAACGTGGAAAACCGGATCCGGCGCGACGACGACAGTTTCTTCGGCTCTGCCGGGAACAATGCCACCAAAATTGGTGCGGTAGACACCCTGAGAGGACAGGACGTCGTCCGTATCGAATAGCACGGCCGAATCCCGGTCCTCCGGGTCTGCCTTTCGATGAAACGGGAAGTCGTCCGGCGTCACCGTGGCATTCGGACCGCCCAGGTCAAAGGACGCACCGGGCTCCGTGGCTTCCGGGGCGCCACGCGGACTCAGTTGGTTTTTCGTGCGGGAGTCCGCGCCGGCATGGAAATGGCAACTGGCGCACGCCGTGACGCCATCACTTCCGGTCTGCATGTCCCAAAAAAAGGCTTTGCCCAACCGAATGGCGGCCTCCTTGTCCTTCACGAAGTCGCAGAGTTCGGGCGGTATCGGCACGCGTATGGGCATGTTGGGAAACGCAAACGTGGGCTCAGTCGAGCAGGTGGCCTCCTGCGCCCGGCTGCTCTCAGAGAGGGCGCCTAGCAGAAGAATGACGAGATAACAAACGAACGTGGAGCGCAACATCACTCGACTCCTCATCATAGAGATGAAATGATATCTGCCAAAGGACAAATCGTCTTCTTGGAGATCAATTTCCAACTATAAAAAAGAACGATACAACAATAAAATATATTCATTAGTGTGTCAAGATAAGAGTATTCTTAAGTAGATATTTCTACATTCATAAGTATTTTCAATGGTTTTTTCGCACAACTTGCCTGCCTTGCGTCAGAACTCGTGTCAGGTCAGCTTGTGCCGGATGGTGAGGCGTTCGCCTCGATGGAATATGAGGGGCAAAGGCGGGTTTGCCGATGGCATCCGGGCGGACGTCGACGGCAATATCTGGACCAGGGTCAGAGATGGCGATAACGGGGCGTACCCCTCGTAGGACCCTATTCCGGGTTCTCTCCTGCTTCCGCTTCCATGGCTTCCGCTGTCCGATCTCGGAACTCGACGATCGTCCGGCTGATCGCATTCATGTAGTCAAAAAACGTATCCTTCCATTGCTCTATATCAGCAACAAACATCTCCGAAGCGGCATAGACATAATTATCATTATCATTTACGAATACTTTGGTTCCAAAAGCATGCTTATTCATGGTATTGCCGACAAAAGTAGCAACACCAAACTCCATATGTGATTCAACATAATACACGCGTGGATGGAATATGCGAATATCCTGTCTATCCTTAAAGAAACGAAGATAATACGACTCTTCTTTAAACCAGAATTGTACCATACGGTCATTCATCTTTTTGGGATCAAGCTCGACGGTTGCAAGAAAATCATACACATGGTCAGGCATATCAGACATCATGATGGTTCTCCGACACGCATGGGTCATCAAAATGGCACACGCCTCAGGCTAACTGGTATCCATCCATGCCAGACGGCGAGTACCGCCATTTCTCTCGCCCCGGACTCATTGCGGATCGGGCTGCCGCTTTCGGACCAATAATTTCATTTCCCCTTCCATACAAAGTTCCTCTTTTTGGTTATACACGGTGGAATGAATCGTCACCACCCCAGTCGTTCGACGCGGGGCGAGGGCGGTGATGATCAGCTCCGGATACAGCGTGTCGCCTGCAAAGACCGGCTTTAGGAAGCGCGAGGACTGCTCGATGAAAGCAACGATGGCATCCCCCAGCAAATGGGGTAAGTCACTTGCCCCTGGGGCGGTCTGGATGAGCGTTTGAAAGCCGTGCGCCAGTAGCCCCGGATAGCCGCGCTTTTGACAATACTCCATATCATAGTGCAACGGATGATGGTCTCCGCTGGCAAGCTGAAAGGCCGCAAACAAGGCATCTGTCTGCGTGCGGGACGGAATATAAAAGGTCTGCCCGACGTGCAGGTCTTTAAAATAGGCCGGTTCGGCAAACTTGCGGCGCTCCACAACACCCTCCCCTTTCGCCTCATAGGCCCACGGCCCAGACGCATGTCACATTCTCGGAAACGTGGCACAAGTCTAGCAGATCTGAGGGCCACAAGGTTATGCCAGACTTTACGTAACCCCAAGGGCTTCTAAAGCAAGCGCGAGCGGCTCAAAAGCCTGCAGCTCTGCCGTCAGGCGAGCATCCGGACACGGCATGTGCAGACGATTGAACCAGACACTGCGTATGCCGGCCTGCTGTGCGCCCAACACGTCTGTCCGCCATGAATCGCCGACAAAGACCGTCTCGGCAGGATGACTCTGGCCTTGGGCGAGCGCCAGAGCAAAAATGCGGCGGTCGGGTTTTGTGCAGCCGGCCTCTTCTGAGGTCAGGAGAAAATCAATCACGTGCTGCAGATGGCAGACACGAATTTTCTCCTGCTGCATCGCCACAAGTCCATTCGTCACCACCCCGATACGGACCCGACGCTTGAGGTCGGTCAACAGCGGTGCCGCCCCCGGAACCGAGCGCCGATGTGCTTCATAGGCGCGGCGATAGACATGTACCACCGGTTCGGCCGCAGAGGCGTCTAGCGGCATCCCGAAATGGGCGCACAGGCGCCGGAATCGTTCGACCCGACTCGCGTACTCCGACATACTGCCATTGAGGACGCGATCATAATTTTGCGTCAGCTGCCGCTCGTGTTCGGTCATCAGCTCTTCGATATCGATCCGGGCCAAGAGCGGATAGGCATGTTGTAAGGCCAGCAATCCATGGCGGCGGCTGTATTGATGGTCGAATAAGGTGTCATCGAGGTCAAACAGCACCAGCCGAGTCGGACGTGTCATGGCTCGGTCTCTCCTCTTTGGCTATGGGCCTCTCCGTTCCTATCATCCCGTAGGGGACATATGCCATCTGTACCCTGACGCATTAAGTCCCTGGACAAAATGAGCGACATCGTTTTTCCAGAGGAAAAATATGAATATCGTTTTGTTCGGGCACTTATCATGGTTGATGTGATCCAGATCACACACAGACGGTGAGGACCCTCACAGGGTGCACTCTGCGTCCCGTCTATACTCTTGCATGGCTAATGGAATAGCTGGCCATATTGGGACACAAAATTCTCACAGATCATATCGTCATATGCGATGCTGCTGTAACCCGGAGAGATAGCCATGCAATGGCAAGCCAAGATAGCCCTCATCGGTTGTGCATGTCTCGTGATCTTCCTGGCATTTGCTGTCTATGCGCAACAGATGGCCACATCTTATAAGGCATCCTGCCTGGATCAAGAACACATTCTAGTCGAGCTAATCGAGGATCACGATGACGCCGACGCAGTGGCGGCATGCGAACAGATACGTCACGGCGGTGTCAAGAAATTCTTCGGTCAGTTTCCATGGGGCCCATTTAAGGGGAAAATCTTTTCCAAAACCATTATGCTGTATATCTCGTAACGCTTCATTTTCCGTGTAGAGGCGGACAAAAAATTAGCCCCCCCTAGGCATACAGGAAGGGCCACATATATCCGCTATCATTGCTTGCCGAAACGACTAGTCGGCAGCAGCAGCGGCCTCCACGGAATCCAGCTTTTCCTGGATGACCTTCTTCATCTGCCGGACTCGAACCAGATGGGGGAGGACGTTGTCCTCTTCCTTCCTATCGTAAATCTTCTCACCATCAAGGTAGACCTCGAAGCGGCCATTCGAGCCGGGGGTGAGAGAGACGGCAGCATCTGGACCATAGGCTCTAAAGAACTCGTTCGCCACCCACGTGGCGGTACCGTGATGCTGTCAAGAGACGCAGTAGACGATATCCAGCAGAACTTTCCACTCAGAGGCCATGTTCATCCTCCTTGGTGTGCGTTGCCGCACAACACGTAAACGTAGCTTGAACCCTGTGCCATATTCTAAACGTTCTGGAGAAGAAGTCAAGCGGCCCATAATGCCTTGTATCCTTGAGATCGACAGCGTTGACACGCCACCCGCCCCCGTGTACTATGGGGGCCTGATGCCCTAATATCATGGGTTCCCATCACATTCCCACGCCCTTTTCGGCTGGCCCACCAGCAAGCCAGCTTGGAATGCAGGAGTCGAGGATGAATAGGGTCACGAACTGGCCGGCGAGATTCGAGGAAATGGTGGACTTCGTGGGCCTGTCGGAAGAGGATCGCCAGCTCATCAAGGCGAGTTCGCCCCTCATCATGCAAAACGCCCGGAAACTGAATGATGTGTTTTATGATCAACTCTTGAACTATCCGCAAGCCCGTCGGTTCTTTGTCACCGAAAATGATGAACCGGATGAAAAGCGGCTCGAGGATAACAAGCAGACGATGATTAGCTGGCTGCGCGCCTCCACGAACGCACCCACCAACGAGGGCTTTATCCGTTACCTGGTGGGCGTCAGTCAAATGCACATGAATATCCCTATCCACAGGCCCCATCTCAGCCCGGTGCCGCCCCGTTATATCATCGGCACGATTTCGTATTATCAGACATCCATTGCCGCCTTGCTACACGAACATATGGCAGACGCCGATCTGGCATCACGCACGAGTGTGGCCTGGAATAAGTGGCTCATGGTGGGCTTAGAGCTGATGCTGGCGATGTATTTGTCCGACGATGGAGATTAAAGTACCGAAACCAAATGAAATTTATATTTTTCCCCTGGAGAAATGTATACAGGTCATGATGTCCAGGTACGTAAGTGCCCGAACAAAATTAAATTCATATCTTTCCTCTGGAAAAACGATGTCGCTAATTTTGTCCAGGTACTTAAAACCGCCTCTGGCTCTGCACGACAGAACCGCGTATGATAGGGCCATGCAAACCGGCCGTGATATCCATCACCCACACAGGAGGCATCACCATGGCGAAACGTGGCAACGGCATTTTCCTGGTCTATACCGACATCGACCCGAAACATGAGGAGGAATTCAACGCCTGGTATAACACCGAGCATTTGCCGGAACTCCTGGCGGTGCCGGGGATTCTTACCGCCGCGCGTTACGAAGCCACCAAAGGCGGACCGAAATATCTGGCCGTGTACGAGATTGACAGCGTCAACGTCCTGCAGACGCCTGAGTTCAAAAACCGGAAGCGCACGCCGTGGGGCGAACGGGTGTCGCCGAGTATCATCGGAAAAAATATGACGCGGATCGTCGGCGCACAAATCTTCCCGGACAACCTTGAAATGCCCGATCGCGAGATGGCGCCAGCGCTTCAAATCGGCCGCATGTCCGTGCCGGAGAGTGCGGATGACGAGTGGAACGCGTGGTACAACGGCGAATATATTCCGGGCTATCGCAAAGTCCCGGGTGTGATCTATGCGCGGCGGTATCGCAACGTGGAAGGCGAGACACGTTACACGACCGTGTACGAATTCGAACACGACAAGGTGTCCGAAAGCGCGGAATGGAATGAACAGCGGCAAAATTCTTCGCCAAATTCTGAGCGCATGCGGCAGACCATGACCCACGGAGCGGGCTCGCCGGGCGTCTATAAGCGCATCTATCCGTAGAACGCCCCTGTTGTGAAAGATTCCCGCAGCATCACGCGTGATGCGCGGGATACATCTTTCCTCCTCGCCGTCATCATCCTGCTATCTACCGCCACGCCAAGTGTGGCGCACGGCTTTGGTGCACGCTATACACTCCCTGTCCCCCTGTGGCTCTATGGGATCGGCGCCGCGGCAACCGTTGCCCTCTCTTTTGTCCTCATCGCCCTATGCATGCGCCACACACCTCGCGTGCAGGGCGCGCCACGCCTCAATCTTTTGCACTGGCGTCTCGGGCGCCTCTTGCTATGCCCAGCCGCCCTTTGTATCTACCGAGGCATCTCGGTGAGTCTGTTGGCGCTGGTGGTGCTGGCCGGGTTCGTTGGCACACAACAGGCTGGCGCGAACCTGGCTCCCACGCTCGTCTGGGTCATGTGGTGGGTCGGTCTCGCCTATATCTCGGCCCTCGGCGGCAACATCTGGGTCATCATAAATCCTTGGAGCACGCTTTTTGACTGGGCGGAGGCGCTCTATCGCCACCGCGATCCGCAGCGTCAGCTGTCACGGCGCCTGCCTTATCCGCAACGTTTCGGTGTTTGGCCGGGCGTGCTGCTGTTCGGCGCCTTCGCCTGGGTGGAGCATGTTTTCAGTGGCCGGGCTGTACCGGCCTACCTCGCCGTTCTGGCAATCGAATATTCGCTCATCACCTGGCTCGGTATGTTCTGTTTCGGGCGCGATATCTGGCTCCGGCACGGAGAAGCGTTTGTCATTGCCTTTGCGCTGCTGGCGCGCTTCGCGCCGACCGCGTGCCGGATGGCGGATGGCGCCGCGCCGACCGTGCAGGCGTGGTATCTACGTCCGTTCGCGGTAGGCTTGTTGCAGCCTCGACACGTCTCGACCTCCATGATGGTTTTTGTCCTCCTCCTCCTGAGCACCGTGACGTTTGATGGCTTCACGGAAACGCCAGCTTGGTGGCGTCTGACCCAAATCTTGTATGATCAGGTCATCCCCGAAGTCGGTATCGACCACCTGACGCTCACGGATACGGTGAGTCTGAATGGCTTTGTCGCCTTGTGTTGCGGCCTCTATCTCCTGTGTTGCCGCTTAATGGCGTCTATGTCCGGCAATATCGTACGCACCGGCGCCCTGGCTCGCGCCTTTGCCCTCTCCCTCGTCCCCATCGCCTTGGCGTATCACCTGGCGCATTACCTCTCGTTTTTTCTCGTGCAGGGCCAGCTCATCATTCCGTTGGCATCCGATCCATGGGGCAGAGGCTGGAATCTTCTGGGCACCGCAGCCTACGAGATCAATACCACGATCATCGGCAACCGCTTGGTCTGGTTTCTCTCAGTTGGGGCCATCGTGCTTGGGCACATCATTGCGGTCTACCTGGCCCATGTCGCCGCCTGGCGTATATTCCCGTCGCGCCAACTGGCCCTGCGCAGTCAGTATCCCATGCTGCTCCTGATGCTGGGCTATACGATGGTGAGCCTGTGGATCCTGGCCCAACCGGTGGTGGAAAACCCAGCGCTCGGTTGAAGCGTCGTGCGAAAGACTGCTACAATATGGTGAAATGAGGAGAAAACATGATGGAAGACGACCTCATTGGGCGTGTTGATAAACTCGGAGAAACCGTTGCTCAGATAGACGAACGCGTTGCGCGCGTCGAACACGAGCAACGGGCGATGCGGAGCAGTATCGACCAACTCACAGGTGAGGTGCGCCAACTCGACATACGTCTCGATGATATGAGTGCGCAATTCGATCGGCGCTTGGAACTCATCACGCAGCAATTCGACAAGCGCTTGGAGTTCATGAATCAGCAATTCGACCGGCGTCAGGCAGAAACATCGGCAAATTTCGATCGGCGCATGGCAGAAATGTCGGCAAATTTCGACCGGCGTATCAACGACATGAAATGGGTCATAGGTATCGGCATCACCCTGATTATCCTCCTGATGACCCTGTTCCGTTTTATCAAGCTGCCCACGGGCCCGTAACTTTTCGGTCCGCCCGGCTATTCCAACGCCACCCCCATATGCCGCAAAATATCACCCTCCGTGACATCAGAGGTACATCCCTCGAAGACGATCTCACCTTTATCCATCATATACACACGATTACTCACGCGCAGCGCGAGGTCGACGTTCTGCTCCACTAACAGCATACTCTTCCCTTCCTCCCGGTGCATGGCGTGGAGGGTCTCGGCTACACGGCTCGCGAGCTGGGGCATTAAGCCTTCCGTCGGCTCATCCAACAGCATCAGATCCGGACTGGCCAACAGGACACGGGCGAGTGCCAGCATCTGTTGCTCGTCACCGCTCAGGGTCCCAGCCTGCTGGCGGAGACGTTCCCGCAGCACGGGAAAATACCGAAAGGCCACATGGTCCTCGTGCAGCGTCCGCGCCGGTAGACCGAGCCGGAGATTTTCCAGCACGGTCAGACGCGGAAAGACATTGGGACTTTGCAAAACATAGCCAAGTCCCAAACGAGCTATACGATGCGGCGGGAGCCGGGTCAGATCGTGTCCCTTAAAGGTGATCGTGCCAGCGCGGGACGGTACCAGCCGCATAATGCTGCGCAACGTGGTGGTCTTGCCAACGCCATTGCGCCCGAGCAAGGCCACCACTTCACCGGCATTGACATGCAGCGACACATCATGCAGGACCGGCATCCGGCCATACGACACGTTCAGTTTGTCGAGCACCAGCAGAGAAGGATTCATAGACTTCTATTCCGCAATCCACAATCAAAAGCGATCACCTATGAGCTTTTAGCTCTTCATTTTTTCATTCCGCATTCCGCATTCCGCATTCCGCAATCGGTTATTCTGTGCGGAGATAGACCTCTTGTACACGTGCATTCGCTTGAATCTCCTAAGGCGTTCCGGTGGCGAGAACCCGCCCCTGATGCATGACCGTAATCATCTGCGCCAGGGCCATCACCACTTTCATGTCATGTTCGATCAGGAGTAGCGTCGTCTCATGCAGCGTGGTGAGGAGCCGGATCATCTGCGCGGTTTCGCCACGACTCAGCCCGGCTGCTGGTTCATCCAATAACAACAGTACCGGACGGGAGCCTAATGCCATGGCGATTTCGAGCCGTTTCTGCTCGCCATGCGCCAGGTCGGCCGCCTGCACCTGCGCCTGTTCGGCCAGCCCAAGCCGGTCGAGGAGTTGCAGGGTTTCGTCATGCACGCGAGAGCTAGACCGAAGTTCCTCCCGTGATTCGGCGACAACTTGTTGAAATAAAAGCTCAAAAGCCTGAAACGAATCGACCT
>CBCXVS010000054.1:0-30482 GCA_965178525.1 uncultured bacterium
GACTCTACCCGTTTTAAGACAGATTTGAGCCTGAACGGGAGTGGTGCGCCTGTTCGGAGTCAGTTATTTCGTGGGACTAAGTCGAAATGAGACCGTCTTCCGATTGCAGCCCTTCCATCCGAGCATAGCCCAGCCCCTGGATGACGGCACCGTCAATCTGGCCTTGATGGTCCAGCGGATTGATAATCGTGCCGACGTCATGGGCCGTCACAATCCGGTGCACCACGACCTCGCCGGTCTCCGCGTCGACCTCGACCTCCACCACTTGCGCACAGTAAGCGGTCACGTCCGGATCCGCCGCCGTGGTGGTCATCTCCCCAACGATGGGATGGCCGAGCGTGGCGACGGCTCGCGCCGCCAGCTCTTGCAGGGAGACACCGTTTTCCGGATCGCCTTCGACAAAGACGCGGCCTTGCCGAAACACGATGCGCTCCTGCGGCCAGACGTAGAACTCAGCCGCCAGGTCGGTGAGCTGTTGCCGCACGTCCTGGGCCGCTCCCAGGGCAGCATGGGCCGCCCCCACACTGGCGCCGGCGCCGGCACCGGTTTCGAAAGGGACCGCGTCCGTGTCCAGACGGGTCATGCCCACCGCCTCTGCGGAGAGGCCCAGATCCTCTGCCACCATCTGCCGCCCAACGGAATAGAAGCCCACCCCGGTGTCAGGAACAGAGGAGGAGAGGGTGGCCCGGCCCTGTTCGTCCACGGTGACCCGGGCAATCGAGACCGCCTGGCCTTGGGGCCGTTGTCCCAGGGCGATACCACGGCCAAAGCCCGGGCCGGGCTTTGGCGCCCCCCAGTTTGCCGTCTCCGCCGCTCGCCGCAACGTCTCCTCCCCCCGCACGTGACGGAAAAACTGGCCGGTGCCAGAGACCTCGCCCTCTTGCACCACGTTCTTCAGACGGAACTCGTACGGGTCGATCCCCATTTCCCGGGCGATCATGTCGGTGTGCGATTCCACTGCAAACACGGCCTGGGGCTCGCCCGGCGCTCGATAGGAACCGCAAGGGATGTTGTTGGTATACATCATGTAGTTATCGATCCGAAAATGCGGGATGCGATAAGGCCCACCCCCTGCCTGGCGGCCACCGCTCAGCGTCAGCGAGCCTCTGAACCCCCCGTAGGCCCCCCCGTTGTAGACCACCCGGGTTTGCCGGGCCCACAGCTGCCCATCCTGTTTCACCCCACTCTTGATCGTGATGACAGAGGGATGCCTGGGGTTTCCCGCCATCAGTTCCTCAACGTAGTTCATCACCATCTTCACCGGCCGGCCAACACGCTGGGCCAGGGCATAGGCTAAGGGCACATCCATGGCGCCGGCTTTGCCACCAAAGTCGCCCCCGATGGCACAGGGGTTGACCCGTATCTGGTCCTCGGGCAACCCCAGCGCACTTGCCAGCTGCCACCGCAGGCGGAACGGCTGCTTGTTGTTCGCCCAGACCTGGATGCGGCCGGCCTCGTCGATGTCCACCATGCAGGCGTACGGCTCCATGTGGCCCTGGTGCACCCAGGGGGTGGTGAACGTGTGCTCAAAAATCAGGTCCGATTCTCGGAAGCCCTGCTCGACATCCCCGCCCGACCAGATTTCATGGTGGCTGATATTGCCACGGGGCTGCACCGGCCCGGATGGGCCCTCGTAGATCGGGGAGCCGTCGTGGACGACCGGCGCCTCAGGCTGCATCGCCTGCACCGGGTCAAAGATGGCCGGCAGCTCTTCATAGTCCACGTCGATCAGGGTGAGGGCCTCTTCCGCCGTGTCCAAATCGTCAGCCGCCACCGAGGCGACTTTCTCGCCCATAAACCGAACCTTTTCCTGGGCCAGCAAGGGCGTATCTCGCAACGTCCGGCCCATCAACATGCCGGCCAGATCACGGCCGGTCAGCACGGCATGGACGCCGGGCAACTTCAGTGCGTCCGAGGTGTCCATATGGACGATACGAGCGTGGGGAAACGGGCTTCGCAGCACCTTGCCCCAAAGCATCCCTGGCAGAATCAGGTCTCCGGAGTAGCACGTCTGGCCCGATACCTTGTCGGGTCCATCCTCTCGGGTCACGGGTTTTCCTACCACTGCGTAGGTCGTCACGTTCATCCCTCCTTTGGCCCTCCTCCGGACCCAGGACGTTGTCACCACGACTCGAACGGGATCAGGCGACCCCGACGATCTGGAGAAATGCTTGCGTCGTCCGCACAGTTCCCTGGCGCGGGTAGACTTTCTCCGTCAGCACCCGGTTCACCTCGGGGTCCGTAGGGGTCCCGGATGTCCTGTGCGAGAGCGAGTATAGGGTTGCTATCCAACCCGGTCAAGCGCCTTGCTTCCAACGAGGGGGGGCAAGTCTGGCTATTTACCGAATAACCATCATGGTGGAAATGGGGTCGGCTTGCCAGTTTCGCATCGGCGTCTCATGGCGGCCAAGCAGGCGCGCTAGGCGGGCTGAGGAAACCGTGAGCAAGTAAAAAGCTCGGGCTCCTGCGGCCGTCTGGTACCGGGGACGGCATCACTCGGCCATGTCGTTGACCTGCTGTTTCAGAGCCTGGAATTGCCCTTCATTAACACCGGTTACCTCTTCGATCACCGACCACGCCGCTCCCACCCGCAAGAGCTTCTCGATCACTTCCACCTGAGTCTTGATCATACCCCGTTGCTCGCCTTCCGCCCGGCCTTCTGCCCGGCCTTCCGCTAAGAGCTCCTGAGCATACGTCATGAAATCACCTCCTGCTTCGGGTGCATGGTGACGTAGCACCTCACCAAACGACCGTGCCGCATCGCCCTCCTGCGTCGCGAGGATATACAACACAAATGTCTGAATATAGTTGATACCGCCACTGGACGGAAGCAATGATAGGGAGTCCAGCCGTCTCGCCACCTCTTCCATCCAGGCCCATGCCGGGTGATACGCCGCCGTCATCAATAATTGCATGATTTGCGCTTTGAGGTCGCCTTGAACCTCGTCCGATTGCATACCCGACTGATCGAGAAGCTCGTGGGAAAAGCGGGGCACCCATGGCCAATCCCGCACCGACTCAGCAAACAGATCGGCGAACTCGGTGGCGTGTGGCCACTTCCGCTCGCCCTGGTAAAACACCAAAGGCACAATGACCCGAAGCTCACGCTGATCCGGGTGAGCCTGAAAGCTGTCGTCCCAAATGCGGCAACAATACTTCAGCAGCCGAAACCGCATCCAGCGATCCGGCGACGACTGATGCTCAAGAAGCACATAGACCCATACCGATCCCTCGCCCGAGATGTGCTCGACCTCATAGAGCAAGTCGGCTTCGCTCTCGCGTAAGTTGTCGTCAATGAACGAGCCCTCAAGCAACGTGAGCGTCGACCAGTTTAGCGCCTGACTCAGCGCCTCGGGCAGATAGGCCCGCAGAAAGCTCGCGGCTTCGGCCAAGTCGATAGCACGCTGCGAACGAGTTTGTCATGGGGCTGGTGAAGGTCTTCTGCCATCATGCCTCGGGGGTGGTTGGGAGCGGCTGTCACCGCCTTATCACTTCCGCGATGATTGTAGCGAAGATGGGCGTCGGGAGCTACGACGATACGACCCGAGGGGAGGGCTGCTCATCACCTACAAATCCAATGATAGACCTCCTTGCTTTCCTCTTTCCTTCCCATCATGAAAGGCGGTCAGAAATCCGTGTGACTGCTCCGCAACTTCGGGTCAAACACGTCCCTGATGGCATCGCCAAAAAAGTTGAACGCCAGGACCACAATGGTGATGGTAATCCCAGGGAAAACCACCAGGGGCCAATGCGGGATCAGGACGTTCGCGACGGCGCCGCCCATCATGTTGCCCCAGGTAGGCGTCGGCGGAGGAATGCCCACCCCGAGGAAGCCGAGGGAAGCCTCAATGATAATGGCCACACCCAGTTTGCGCCGTGGCCAGAACCAGGTAAGAGGCCAGGCATTGCGGGGCGATATAGCGCACCATAATCCTCAGGTTCGAGGCGCCAATGGCTCTGGCCGACTCCACGTACACCAGCTCTTTGACCGACAAGGCCACCGACCGCACCACCCGGACACCAAACAGCAGACGCGTAATGCCGATGGCGATGACCACGGCCCAGAGTCCGGCGCCAATGGCGATGAGCAGGAGCATGGCCAGGATCAAAGGCGGGAACGACATGAAAATCTCCAGGAAGCGTTGACTATACAAATCAAACCGCCCGCCTAGATAGGCGCTGGCAACGCCCCATAACGCTCCGACGGTCGTGCCCAGTAAGACCGAAAGGATCGCCACGGCTAAGGAGATGCGGCCGCCGTAGATAAGCCTCGTGAGGATGTCGCGGCCTTCGTAATCTGTCCCCAAGGGGTGCTCCCATGACGGGAGCACTTTGCGCTCGCGCAGTTGGACGCGTGTGGGATCATAGGCGGTAACCAGAGGCGCGGCAAGCGCGAGAAAGGTGACCATCGCCAGAATCACCGCACCGATACATCCTGCGGCATATTGCCTGGCAAAGGCAACGAGGCCAAGCACATCGCGCCTGGCGAGAGCGCTCGCGCCGTTTCGCAGAACCGTCTGTCGTTTGAGTTCAACCTGACTATGATGCGCCATATCGTCCCTTTATAGGTAACGGATTCGAGGGTCAAGCCAGGCATAGCTGATGTCAACGAGGAGGTTGAGGCTGATAAAGACCACACTGTAAAGTAAAACCAGGTTTTGGATCACCGCATAATCCAAAGCGACAAAAGCCTCGACCATGGCTTTGCCCAATCCTGGGACGTTAAAGGCCTGTTCGACCACCACGGTGCCACTGAGCAGGAATCCAAAGAGGACGCCAGAGAGCGTGATAATGGGTAGAGAGGCGTTGCGAAGGGCGTGCTTGAGGACGACGGCCTGTTCCCTCAGCCCCTTGGCGCGAGCGGTCCGGATGTAGTCCTCACGGATGATCTCCAGAAGACTCGAGCGGGTCATGCGGGCGATGTAGGCCGAGACCGCCAGCCCTAGCACCACCGCCGGCCCAGACACAATCTGCAAATTCTGTCTGGGATTGTCCCAGAAGTCGATGACCCCTAAGGGCGGCGCATAATCCCACCACAAGAGCAGCACGAGCACGATCATGGCCCCCAGCCAGAAGCCGGGTATGGCCCAGGAATAACACGGTGAAGAACCTCGCGATGTAGTCCAGCACCGAGTTTTGCCGTAGGGCTGAGAGGATGCCCACGGGTATGCCCACCACCCAGGAGAGGATAATGGCCAGGACTGCGATCTCTACCGTCAGGGGACCACGCTGGATGATGAGGTCCACCACGTTATCACCCCGCCAGAAGGAGCGACCAAGTTGTCCGGTGCTGATGTCCTTCAACCAGGTGGCGTACTGAACCGTCAACGGGGAACTTAACCCGAGTTCAGCCTCAATTTTGGCGCGATCTTCCGGTCGAATCTTCGTCGCCTGCGTCCCAAACATGATACTCACCGGATCCCCAGGCATAATGCGCAAGGCGACGAAAATGATGAGGGTGACCCCGAGCAGCGTGAGCAAGGCATGGAAGACTCTCCACAAGACATATCGAGACATACTCCCCTGCTCCTTCTCTACCGCCCTACAGGGCCTCGCTCAGGATGGCAGCTCTCAGTCCTCTCATCTACATCTATTTATCCAGCCACCATATTTCATTGCGCATGCCTTCCCAGTAATTGGCGTCCTTGGTGGCGGTGCCATGGCCTTTCACGTTATCCCACCAGGCGACAATCACTAAGTAATTGCCAATCACGAACATGGGGACGTCCCGGTCCAGGATGGCGATGCCCTTCTAAATGAGTTCTTGAAGTTTCGCGGGGTCTGACTCCCGGGCCGTCGCCTCCACGATGGCATCGAATTCCGGATTGGCGTACCCATACCAGTTGTAGCCACCATCCGTCTTGAAGGTGTTGGCCCAGTAGTCGGCGACGTGAGGAATGGTCACGCCGAACCCGGTGATAGACAGGTCATAGTTGCCTCGCTTGGCTTCCTCATACCACACGCCCGACGCCACCTGCCGGATGTGACTCTCGATCTTGAGTTCGCGCTTCAGCACGTCCTGGATCAGAGGCGCCGACGCGGTGTGCGGGGTGACATCCCGGACGAGAAAATCCAGGTCCTTGATGCCGTCCTCGTATCCGGCCTCCTTCATCAGCCGCTTGGTCTCGGCGATATCCTCAGGCGTTGGGAACCGCCAGCCCGGTTGCTCCTGCACCCGGCTCCAGTACGCCTGAAACAGCGGGTCCGTCGGCAATAGCCATCCTGCAGGCATGATGGGAATGACCTCATAGATGGCGTCGCCCAGGGCCCCTTTGTCCAGTACGAGATTGATCGCCTGGCGCACCCGCACGTCATCGAACGGCTTTTTTTTGAGGTTGGCCCACAGCCCGTGGGGTGCCGTGGGGAAGATGTTGGCCACGGTTAAGCCGTCGATTTTTTCGGCCTTTTTGGCGCTAATCGGGTCGATGGCGAAGCAGTAGTCAATGGTATGGGCGAGGCACGCGGCCCCGGTTTTAGGCCCCACGTCGAGGTGGTAGATGTCGATGCCATCGAGGTACGGCAAGGCCGGATTCCAGTAGTCGGGGTTTCGTTCCAACCGCCGCACAATGCCCGGCTCCATGCTCTTATGGCGGAAAGGACCCGTACCCGGATACACGGCCACACGCCGCAGGTCGTACTTGTTCTCCTCCAGGGTCTGTTTGCGCACGATGACATTGAAGCCCGCGGCGATGGCCCGCAACAAAAAGCCCCTGGGCTCTTTGAGCCGGAACTCGACCGTCAACGTGTCCGTGGCCACCACCTCCCGCACCGCCTCGAAGAGGCCCTGTCGGGGGCTGAGCACCCCTGCGGGCGGGAAAATGATGTGGTGGAAGCTGGCCGCCACGTCCCCGGCGGTCAGGGGGGCGCCGTCATGGAATGTCACGCCTTGCCGGAGAAAAAAGGTATATGTCAACCCATCCTCCGAGATCTTCCAGCTTTGCGCCAAGTCGGGGATAATCTTGTCCTAGTGCACCGGGTCGACCTGCACCAAGAGGTCGTACATGGGCGCTTGCGGCCCCATGTTGGCGATGCTGCCCGTCTGATGCAAATCGTAGAGGGTGGAGTTGGCAAGCCCACCCCACCGGAGAATGTTGCCGCGCTTCGGGGTAGACTCGGGGGCTTTGAGCAGTCCGGCGTCTGACGACTTTAACGTAGAGGAGTCCGCACGTACCTGGGGTACAGCGATACTCAGGAGCAGGAGCACGAGGCTGGCACAGAAAACAGGACCATTCGACCACACGTTTCTCATCGCGCTTCTCCTACCTAATGGCCAAGTGAGGGGGCCAAGATGCGGCCGCAGCGTAGCAAAGCCACGGCAGCGTGTCAACAGGCGATGCCGACCTGAGTGTCTTCGACATCGCCGCCAGGGAAGCACAGGTCTAGCCTTGACAGCCTTCTACGATGATGATAGCGTGCGGCTTCTTTGCACGGATGCTTCCGGATGAGAAGGGAACACGACCATGACCTTTCATGGGGCTCGTGCTGGCATCCATCGTTTTTGCTGGCTCTTAGGCGTCTTGAGCGGCCTAGTGCTCAGTGCTCTCCCCACGTCCGGTAAAGCCCAGGTCACGACGACGATCACACCTGATGGCACGCTCGGGACCACAGTGACTCAAGGCGGCTCCATCCATACGATTACCGGTGGCACGATCCGGGGGCCCAATCTGTTTCATAGCTTTGATCGTTTTTCGGTCGGCACCGGCGATACCGCCCGTTTTACCGGGCCACCGAGCGGCATCGACTATATCCTGAGCCGCGTTACCGGCGGCCATCCCTCCACGATCGATGGAACCCTGCAGTCTGACATACCAGGGGCAAATTTCTTTTTGCTCAATCCGAGCGGAGTCCTGTTTGGCCCCCATGCCGAGCTGGACGTGCGCGGCTCGTTTCACGTCAGCACGGCGGACGTGTTGCGCTTGGCCGATGGTGGCCGCTTGGCCGCCTCGCTGGCGCAGCCGAGCGTGCTGACGGTGGCGCCACCCGTTGCGTTTGGGTTTCTACGCGAAAACCCGGCGGCGATTGTCATGCAAGAGGGCAGTGCTCTCGCCATCCCAACGGGTGAGACTCTATCGTTGAGCGGTGGCAATATTGAGATCGCAGGCGGCTTCCTCACCGCACCGGGCGGCCAGATTGCTCTGGCGAGCGTGGCGTCGTCAGGGGACGTGGTACTTAACGCCACACGGCATGCGCCGCGACTTCAGATTAACTCAGTCGAACGCCTTGGCGAGATCACCCTGTCGCAAGGTGCTCGCATTGACGCCAGCGGGGATCATGGGGGTACCGTCATCGTCCGGGGGCGCCGTCTGATGATCGATGGCTCACGTATGTCTGCGAACACCTTGGGAGCTGCAACCGGCGCCCCGATTGGGATTGATGTGGACGTGTCCGGGGATGTTGTCCTGACAAATGCGGCACGGATTACCGCTGATGCGGAGGGATCAGGGGACGTGGGGGATATCCGAATGATAGCTGGCGGTATCCAGCTGGACACAGCTTCTGTCATACGGTCCGTGGCATTTGCAGAGGGCCGTGCTGGTGACATCGTGGTACAGGCAACGACGGTGACCGTCCGCGATGGGGCGGCGATCTTCAGCACGACCTTTGGGCCAGGTCAAGGGAGTAACGTGACCGTCTCGGCCACGGAAACGCTCACCCTCAGTGGCACTACGCCTGACCGGGCGTTCGCCAGTGGTATTGCTGCGCAGTCTCGAGGACCAGGAGCACAGGCGGGGGATGCCGGCACGGTGGTGGTCGAGGCTCACGACATTACCATCCGGGATGGTGCGGTGATCTCGAGCCTGACCATTGGTCCAGGTCAAGGGGGCAACGTGACCGTCTCGGCCACGGAAACGCTCACCCTCATCGGCACCACACCTGACGGGATGTTCGCCAGTGGCATTGGTGCTAATGCGCAAGGGACAGGAGCGCAGACGGGGGATGCCGGCACGGTGATGGTCGAGGCCTCCGACATTACCATCCGTGATGGAGCAATGATCTCGAGCACAACCTTTGGGCCAGGCCAAGGGGGCAACGTGAGGGTCACGGCCACCGCAACGCTCACCCTCATCGGCACTACGCCTAACGGGGCGTTTAGTAGAACTGACGAGAGCGGGAGTTATTGTGGTGCATAGGGCAGTCCGTACCAGCAGGGTGCACATATGGCGTTCCTTCTTCCGAACGAGGAAGGGAGCCCAGCTCCTCGACGCTCTACCCAGCTTGCCTAGCGGCAGATAGGTAGCGCCGGTGGTGCTCGATTCGCCTGGCAGCCCTGCGACCCTATTCTGCATGGGCGGAACGTAGGCCAGTGGCTTTGCGTCCCACGCTTTCGCGTGGTTTGCCTTTATCAGGTGCAGCAGTGTCAGAGCTTATCGTCGGATGCAGGCCAAAACCTGAGAGGAAAATGGCAGCAGCGTAACGCCTCGGCCGCCTATTTATTCCGATACTGCAGCAGCCCGCTGCCGGTATAGCCAGGTTCGACATCGCGGAATGCCTCAGCGGCCTTCCAGCGGGCTAAAAACGCCCGGCCTTCGTTATCGCGGGCGAACATCTCCTCTTCATCCATGCGAAATACCGCACAGGCCTGATATTTTGTTGCCATCGCTGTCTTCAAACGTTGTAGCGTGTCAGCATGCAGCACGGAGGTCTGCACCTTGGTCACCACCACGTGCATCATGCGCAGCGGCAGAGCGTACGTGCCGTTGGTATCGTGCAGGGTGAGCACACGGTCCGGAGCGCCCGTCAACATATCAGGAGCGGGGCTATACGCGATGTGGAAAGAGAAAGGCACGCCAAAGATCATGATCGGTTCAGCGCCGATGATCAAGGTATCTATGAAAATTTTCTCATGCGGCCGGCCCACCTGATATTGCGCCTGGCTCCGTGCAAGGAAGAGGGCGATTTGGTTCAAAAGCGCCTCTCGTGTACGCAAGCCCAACAAATCGACGGAACCGCGATGCTCATCGAGCAGCGTCACATGCTGGATTGAGGCCATGCGATTGAGCTTGAGCAACACCTCGACCAGCGTATCGTCCCAGCGTAGGACGCCATACGGCTGTAGCCCCTCACAGGCGAAAGCGTCGGGAAGATAGAGACGACTCACGAGCGCAACGATGACGACTAGGTATTGGCCATGCCGCATCGGGTTTCTTTCCCCCCAACCGAGCCCCCCTCATCAACAAAGAGGACAGCGGTTTGGTTGGCTGCACAGCGCCTCGGACTATGCCGATAGTGTGCCTGATAGGAACGCGCCAATATCGGCAGGCTCAAAGCGAATGCCAACAAAAAACTCCCCAAACAGGCCATAGAGGGCACTAGCAGGATCAAAGCGCATTTCATACACGAGTTTTTTGAACACCAACGGATCGTCTGCAAACAGACTGACGCCCCATTCCCAATCATCAAAGCCTACCGAGCCGCTCACAATTTGTTTCACCCTGCCAGCGTATTTCCGCCCAATCATGCCATGACCACGCATCATCTGACGGCGCTCATCCATGGACAAGGCATACCAGTTGTGGGTTTCACCACGTTTTTTACTCATGGGATAAAAACAGACGTACTGTCCGGGAGGGATATCAGGATAGAGGCGGTCATACATCGCCTCCTTCTGCTGCTCCAACTCCTGCTGGTAAGCGGCCTCATACGCCGCCGTGCCTGCTTCCAGACCTGCGGCCGCCAGCTTGCGTTGCACCGCGCCCACCATTTCGTACATCCCGAGCTCAATCGCCGACAGGTAGCCATAGGGCGGCTGCAGATAGGCAAACAGATCCAGCTGTCGGAAGCTGAATTTGACGTGATTCAGCGCCTCAAAGCTGGGGCGGAAATGGGTCAAGAGGAGATCCCCCTTCTGGCCGAGCAGGCTAAAATAGGCGCTACTCCCCTGCCCTGGGGTCGTCTGATCGCGGAGCCATGCCGCGCTTTCTTCGATCGTGGCTTCCCGTTTATCCGGCGCCAAGGCGCGCCATTGAGGCCACTGAACCGTATAGATATCGTGTTGGACATACCAGCCCTCCAGGGTCTCGGGGGCTTCTACATTCGCCATAACCAATCTTCCCTCCGTATAACAGATTCAAGGCGGGTACCGAGATGTGTGACAGTCCGAATACACCACGCCATCGAACAGCGTTGATGCGATGCGCCGCTGAGGCTGCACACCGCTATGGGCTCGGAAAATTTTGCTTGCTGTATAGATCCCCGTGCACTATAGATAGGCATGGAAACGATGTAGCAGCACACAGAATATAGTGTGCATAGCTCCGAGTAGCAAAGTCAATGCCCAAGAAAGCGCATCATCCTTCACATTCCATCACACCGCGGGGAATAATTTCATGGCTATATCGTTTACCTGTGTTTGCAGGCGGTACATCTCTCGATAGGGAGAGACCGTATCATCCCCACAGTATGCCATAGGAGAAGGCGTATGCGACGGAACGTAGGTCGGCTGCTAGCCTTGACGCTGGCCCTGGCGTTGATTCTCCCCCTCGGGGCTCTGATGGAGAGTCAGGCAGCATCAAAACAGAACCCGTGTAACCCCTGTGCGTCGAAGAATGTGAATCCGTGCAATCCCTGCGCCGCCAAAAAGATGAATCCCTGCAACCCCTGCAATCCCTGTGCGGCGAAGAACGTGAATCCGTGTAACCCCTGCGCCGCCAAGAATCCCTGCAACTCCTGCAATCCCTGTGGTGGTGGTGCTCGCGGTCCCTCAGCTAAGGCGCGGATGGTGATCGCCAAGGTCCTGTCGGCCGATGCCAAGCGGTTAGCCGTGGAATGGCAGAAAAAGCCCTTGCAGATCAGCATGAGTAACAAGACTCAGATTCGGCGTGGCGCGGATCTCACGTCTGCCGCCGATATTAAAGCGGGTGAGCAGATTATCGTATCGATGTTGGATCGCGGCGGCAATTTGAGCGCCAATTTTGTTTATCTGGCAAAAGCCGGCCTGAGCGGCAATCCGTGCAATCCGTGCAATCCGTGCAATCCGTGTAACCCGTGTAATCCCTGCGCCGCTAAAGCACACCCGAATCCGTGCAATCCCTGTGCGGCCAAAAAGGCGAATCCGTGTAACCCATGTAATCCCTGTGGTGGCGCGAAGAAAAAGTAGTAAGGGTGAGGTGTCCCGGCTCAAGGGGCAAAAGCAGTAATCTTCTTAGCAGGGCTCGTGGACGTACAGTGGGGTACGCCAACAGCCTTGGACAACGGGAGGGAGGAACATGAATCGTAAGCTGACGAGGACGCTCACCGTCCTCATGGCAGCGGCTTTTGTGCTGTATGGCGCCTATGGAACGGCATCGGCACAGATTCCGATGGGGCCGTATTTTCAGACCTTGCAATCCGATGCGTCCATTGCTGACGCGGTTGACCGCGGGAAAACGTTGTTCAATAACTTGGGCTGTGCGGGTTGCCATCCGCGTGGCGGCACGATTGGCGGTACCGCCATGGATGTGGGGGGGAATCGCGTGCCCGTTCCCATTCCGGCCCTGAAAGGTGCGGCGCTGCATTACCCACGGCAGTCCATGACCGGGTTTGCGGCGACCATCGGTATTATGAACGACCTTTGAAACACCGTGTTTCTCGGCCGTGAGCCGACGGATCCCTATTCCCAAGAGTATTTGGACCTGTATGCCTATGTCGCTTCCTTAACCCCCGAGGTCAAAGCGGAAATGTTGCGCTGGGAAAAAGAGCGGCATGCCCTGCTGAAGAAAATCTCGGGACGGGGCAATCCCTGTAATCCGTGTAACCCGTGTGCGGCGAGGAATCCGTGCAACCCGTGCGGAGCCAAGAAAAATCCGTAAGCTCGCGCTACTGGCATGCTGGCGTGACGTCATGCCAGCACGCAAATCGTTCCAGGCTGTAGATGGTGTTCGCCTCCACAGCCTTCCCTGCCCTTTCCCTTCAGACCCAACCGGATACCCGAACATTCATTTTTGTCCCCTCTCTCTGGAACAAGGCAACCGGTTTGAGCCCGAACGCCTCGCCACAGCCGGGGATATCTCAGGCCTGCGTGTTGGGCACGCCCGGGTTGTCGGGTTCGAGGGCGTCCTGATCCCGCACATGATCGTATTGCCGGGCAAACCAGCGCATGTACTCGAGGTAGGTGGTCGGCTCGTAACGCGCCGGATTGTCCGGTCCCTGACATGTCGGGAGACAGGCCATGGGATAATTGTAGGTGGCGTCGAAGAAAAACGGAATCGCATAGCGATCGCGATTGGCGTTGCGATTGATCACGCGGTGCGGCGTCGACAAAAAGCGGTGATTCGTCCAGCGGCGCATCATGTCGCCTGAGTTGACCAGAAACGCGCCCGGCAGCACCGGCGCGTCGAGCCACTCGCCCGACGGCATGCGGATGGATAAGCCGGGCAGCTCCGATTGCGCCAGCATGGTCAAAAAGCTCGAATCGGTGTGTGGCGCCACGCCATATTGGCCGTCCTCTCCCGACTCGGCCGGAGGATAATGGGACATGCGCAGGGCGTATTGCGGCTCCATGAACGCCTTGTCGAAATCACGCGGATCGAGATCCAGGGCCGCCGTGTAGACGGGCAGCATACGCTTGCAGAGCTGTTCCATGGCGGCGCAGTACGACACGACCGTCTCGCGAAAACCGGGCAAGGCGTCGGAAGCGGGCCATTGATTGGCGCAGCGGTAGCGGATATTGGCGAGCACGTCAGGATGATCAGGAGGGAGATCCCGCTTCACGAAGAAGGCCTCGACTAGGTTCGGCCGCGTCGCCGTCTCGACACGAGAGCTGCGCGACACGTAGCCGTTCACCGGCATGTAGCCCACGTTGTGTTCGTTGGCCCGCAGCCTGATTTTGGCCTCTAGTGGCTGCAGATGAAACCGGGCGCACTCGGCAAAAACCCGATCGATGAGGCTCTGGGGCACGCCATGGCCGCAGATATAGTAAAAACCGATGTGCTCAAGCGCATCGCGCAGTTCCGCGCTGAGGGACGCGAGCGCCCCGGACTCATGGTTGAGAAAAGCGGCGATATCCAGGATCGGAATCGGACAGTCAGTCGAGGAGGACGTTGCCACGGCGTTCATCTTAGGTTCACCTTGTTCTCTGGAAAATACGCGATACGACACCAGCTTACGCCAAGTTGGTAGCACAGGCAAACGCCGGCATCAGCGCCAGTTGAAAAACCGCAGACAGTCCACCGACAGATCAAAAAGGTGGGTACAGCCTGAGGCGCCGCCGATGTGATCCGCCATAAGTCGAATAAAATCTTTGTTCAGCTTCTGGCCATTCAGGCCCAACGTCTTGAGATGCGGCTCTTCGCAGATCCCGTGGTACGGCAAGCGGACGCCTTCACTCCTGGCGTGTTGCACCGTACCATCGGTAGCGATGTCAAACGCGATCCGGATCTCATGGATGGCGTCGTCCATGTCGTTGCGGCAGTGAAAACCGGCGCCGTCTTGGCGTGGGGCGATGTGCATGCGCTTGTGGCGCCAAAAGATGCGTTTCTGTCCAGGATCAGGTTGCATCAGGTGGGGATCAAGGCTGATGACATCGCGTTCCGCAAACAACGCCGCCGATGCATCCCGATAGGTATAGCATGTATTCCACAGCTCCGGTATATAATCGCGATCTTGCTCCCATGACAGGCGCGCCAGGCGGCTCGGTCCCGGCGGCATGTCGGCGACTAACGGCCGAAATCGTTCATGATATCCTTTGGGCAACTTGTACGCCTGCTGCCCGACGCGCGCCATTTCAATGGCGAGGATTACATGCTCTCGCTGCCCAGGCAAATTGCCGAGCGCCTCGCGCACGGTGCGGGTAAACCCTCGGCCAATGCGCACGCCTCGAATGGCAGGATAGCGCCCGATCAGCTCCGGCGACAGGACCGTGGGCTCCCCGTGCAGATGCTGCGCCGAGGCTTCAATGACCTCATATTCCGGCGTGTGCAACACCCACACATGTTCGATCGTGCACCGGTGGTCCGATAGCACACCCCGAACGCGAATGGTGGATGCGGCATGATCGTCAATCTCGGCCTCGAAGGTGCGGACATAGCCGCCTGCGGGGAGTGGAAGCGACGGCTCATAGGCGGTAACCAACTCTACCAAGACGTTCCCCTTTGCTAAGTAGCTATAACGTCTCCACATCGCGCTCGACGATAAGAATGTCCTCCTGCTGAAACGACTCCTTCAGTAGTTCTTTAAGGTCAGACAAGAACCGTCGCGCTTCCTGCTCGTTGGATGTTATGACGCGGTAGATAACAATTTCATCACGATATGTGATACCAGCCCTTGTCCAGAAGCCTTCGTTGGGTTGTGGAAAGAAGGTGAGGCCACCGAAATGATTGAGAAGCTGTATTTGTAAGTCCTGGAATTTCTGTGCGTCAATTGCCCTACCGTCATTATAGTAAAGTGGAACGAAGAGGTCATATTCTTTCACCAGAGCCAACCCCTTCGTGGCTTGGAGCATCGGACTCACGGGTCAATTCGGTGAACTGAACCCCTGCTGCACGCAACTGCTTTGCAGATTCTTCACTGACTATGTAGGTCCGATGCGGCAAAACGGTGCCGGGAGAATGACGCAACAGGATGGGTAACGCCTTCGCCTCCTCAGCCTCAGACATGTGGATAACGGTTTTCATGACCCCTCCTTTGGTGTGATGCCGCAGCATGAGTGGTGCTATGCAGTGTATGCCGCAGCCGAGTCCGTGTCAACGCAGACGCCCGGACGTCATTCCGCGCCTTCCCGTGCGATTCCTCTCCCTGGCCCCCGCTTTGCTCCGCATCACAAACACGGTATAGTGGTCGCCAGACGGCACAAGGACGGCGTGAACCTCGTTCTCTGCACGGGAGAAAGACATGAAATTTGGCGTCACCATTCCCAATAACTGGGGCATCGAAGACCTCCAGCAAGTCCTGGCCTTGGGGCCGGTAGCCGAGGCGTTGGGTTACGACTCCATTTGGGTCATGGACCACCTGTTCAACAATGGCTACATCCGGGAGCGGCTCGACGATAAACCGTATTATCATCCACTTGCCACCCTCTCCTATCTCTCGGCCACGACCAGCCGGGTGGCCCTGGGAACGTCAGTACTGGTGCTGCCATATCACAATCCGGTGGAGCTGGCCAAGTACACAGCCACCCTGGATCAGATGTCCGGCGGGCGCGTGGTGTTGGGCGTCGGCGTTGGAGCCATGGCTGAGGAGTTCGAGGCGTTGGGGGTTCTCATGCGGCAACGTGGGACGCTGACCAATGAGTCGATCGCGATCGTGAAGGAGTTGTGGACCAATCCCGACCCGAGCTATACCAGTCGCCGGTGGAACTTTGCGGATCTCAAATTCTCCCCCAAGCCCGTGCAGAAACCACATATGCCATTGTGGATCGGCGGTTCCAGTGCCGGGGCGTTGCAACGCACCGCCACCATGGGAGATGGCTGGCATCCCTCCGGCATGTCCCCCGAAGCCTTCGGCAAGGGGCGGCAGGAGCTGCAAACCTTGACCGCCGCTGCCGGACGTGATCCGGCGACGCTGACCATGTCCGCACGTGTTGAGGTGGAGGTGCACGGGGGACCGTCGAGTGATCGCGCCCAGAACCGCGCGCGTCTGCCCAGAGACAACCCGGCGCAGATGATCGACGGGATCCGCGCCTACCAGAATGCGGGTGTGGAACACATCGTGCTGGCGTTGAACTCCGGTGACATACCGAGGCTCAATGAGCTGATGGAAACGATTGCGCAGCAGGTCATCCCGCAGTTCCGTTGATCTGGACTTACCTACTGTTATAAAAAGCGTTGTTTGACCCACCCTTGATCAAATGGCGTATAAAATGCCGGCGTAATGTCAATCCGCTGAAATTTCCATTCGCCCTCAACCCGTCGGTAGGTCTCCTCGTACCGCGCCGCCAGCCAGACCGCTTGGTTGCGATCGGCGCGGGTGCAGGGTTGGAACAAATACCATTGGCCGGTACCGGTGTCGCCCTGCACCTCAATGAGGGGATTCATCACGTGGTGAATGGCAAAGGGCAGGCGCTGCGACGAGCCTTGAAAAAAGGTCCGAATCGCCTCTCGCCCCTCGCAGCGTCCCAGAATCTCACCGCCATCCCAGACGGCGTCCTCGGTAAACAACGACGCCAACCCATCGGCATCGTAGTTGTTATCGCAATAGGCGCAGTAGCGGACCTTGAGCTCTTGATCGCCTCAATGTCTTCCAACACCTGAATGCGACGTGCGAGGGTTTCTAGATCCATTGCACTCCCTTTCTTCTCAGGCTTGCCCCGATTGAGTCAAGCGGCTCGGTCTCACGGCCCTGATCCGCCAGATAGGCGCGCAGACCGCTGGTGTTGGGATGAATACCCCGAGTGCTATCTTACGTCAGCGCGACGTCAAAGCCAAGCTGTCCGCAAATGGATGCGGCGCGTTGGCGTGTTGACTCCCAACCCGAACTGTGGTGTGATACCGTACTAGCAACAACGTCATCCATCCCCATGCAGCTCTTTCACATGACAGAGACATTGCCATGACCGACACCGCTCTGCATTTCAGCACCATCACCGACATCGCGGCCCTCATACAGTCGCGTCAGCTCTCCCCCGTTGAAGTGACTCAGGCACTGCTCGATCGGATCGCGCAACTTGACGGCCGTCTCAAAAGCTATGCCACCGTCATGGCCGACCAGGCCCTGGCTGCGGCCAGGGCGGCCGAGCAGGAAATCGGCGCCGGCAACTACCGCGGACCGTTGCACGGGGTGCCGGTTGCCGTCAAAGACCTCTGCTTTACCCAAGGCGTCCGCACCATGGGCGGTTCCAAGGTGCTCGCCAATTATGTGCCCGACGTCGATTCAACGGTGGTGGCGAGATTCCACGCCGCCGGCGCCATCTTACTAGGGAAACTCAACCTGACGGAAGGGGCCATGGGCGGGTACAACCCGGATTTTGATATTCCCATCAACCCCTGGCGCGAAGACCGCTGGACCGGGGCGTCATCGAGTGGCTCCGGCGTCGCCACCGCGGCAGGTTTGTGTTTTGGCTCCCTGGGCAGCGATACCGGCGGCTCCATCCGCTTCCCGGCCGCGGCCTGCGGCGTCGTGGGGCTGAAGCCGACATGGGGCCGCGTCAGCCGCTATGGCGTCTTGGACCTGGCTGAATCGCTCGATCACGTCGGACCCCTAACGCGCAGCACGGCCGATGCGGCCATCGTGCTGCAGGCCATTGGCGGGCATGATCCGCATGATCCCACGTCTCTGCTAGAACCTGTGCCTGACCTGTGCCAAGATATGACCCTGGGTGTCAAGGGCCTGCGCATTGGATACGACGAGCGCTATGCCACGCACGATGTCGACCCGGAACTCGCCGAGGCCGTCGTCACCGGGATACGCGTCTTGGAAGATCTCGGAGCCGATAGGGTCGAGGTGAAACTGCCGGATCTCGGCGATTATCTCGCTGCCTGGCCGATCCTGTGCAGCGCTGAAGCGGTGGCCGCGCATGAGGCCACGTATCCCGCCCGCCGCGATGACTATGGCCCGTGGTTTCGAGGCTGGCTCGATCAGGGCGCCCGCGTCTCCGGGGCGGCCTATGCCAAGGCGCACGCGCTCCGGGCGGCGTGTAACGGGCGGCTCCGGGCGGTGTGGGAAGAGATTGACGTCCTGGCGTGTCCCTCTATGCCAACCCCGCCTTTGCCCGTGACGCCGGAGGCGCTCTATGGGCCGATACCGCGTGACGGATTTGATATGGCGCGGCTCCGATTCACAGCGCCCTACGATTTCAATGGTGCGCCCACCCTCTCGGTTCCGTGCGGGTTGAACCGTGACGGCCTGCCGTTGAGTCTGCAATTTGTCGGCAAACATCTTGGGGAACCGTTATTGTGCCGCATTGGCCACGCCTATGAGCAGGCGACAGAGTGGCATACCATGCGGCCACCTGTCTAATCACCACGCAAGGAGATTGTATGTCCATGCATCGTCTATCTCGCCATCTGGTCTACGGCCGCCGCGGCATGATTTGTTCCAACTCGCCGTTGGCCGCCGGCACCGGTCTCAAGGTCTTGCACGACGGCGGCAATGCCTTCGATGCCGCCCTGGCTGTGGCCGCGGTTGAAACCGTCACGCTCGTACCGATGTGCGGCTTGGGGGGCGATTCGTTCGTGCTCCTGCACGATGCCGCAACCGGCCGCATCACGGGCGTGAACAGCAGTGGCGTGGCGGCAACCGACGCTACAGGGGATTCCTACCGGCGTCAAGGCTACCGCACCATGCCGCTCGCCGGACCGCATGCGGTCTCCGTGCCTGGCGAAGTCGCGGCGTGGGACGTAATCCACCGCCGCTTCTGTACCAGGCCCTTGGCCCAGTTGCTCGATAGTGCGATTGGCTATGCCGGCGAGGGCTTTCCGGTTCCGCCCGGCATCGGCCGCAATTTCGCCAGTAACGCCGCCAAATTGGTGCAGTTCCCGTCCACTGCCGCCGTCTTCCTGCGCCAGGATATGCCGCCCAAGGAAGGCGATATGTTGGTCAACGCCGGCCTGGCGCGCTCCTTGCGCCTCGTGGCCGAGGGCGGAGCCGAGGTGTTTTACCGGGGTGAACTCGCCCGTCAGATGGTCGACGGGCTCGGAGCTGGCGGCGGCGCGTTTACCACCGCGGACTTTGCCGAGCACCAAGCGGACGTCTATGAGCCCATTGCCACCGACTATCATGGCTATACCGTCTATCAGACCCGTCCTCCCTCTCAGGGCTTTTTACTTTTGGAGATGTTGAATCTGGTTGAGGATTTTAACCTGGGCGCCCTTGGGCCGCAGCGTCCTGAGGCGATTCATCTAATGGTCGAAGCGAAGAAAATCGCCTATGCCGACCGCAATCGCGTCGCCGGCGACCCGCGTGTGATCGATTGGCCTTTGCACGAACTCATCTCCAAAGCCTACGCTGCCGAGCGTCGCGGGGAGATTGACCGGGACCGCGTCAATAAGGCGCTGACCGCGCTGCAGCCGGCCGAGGTGGATGGCGATACGACGTATTTCTGCGTCGCCGATGGGGCGGGCAACTGCGTTTCGTGGATTCACAGTCTGTCGCATGCCTTTGGGTCAGGCTACGTCGCCGAGGGGACAGGTGTTGTGTTCAACAACCGAGCCGGCCGGGGGTTTCGGTTGACGCCAGGGCATCCGAATGAGATCGCCCCTGGGAAACGGGCGATGCATACGCTGAATTGTTACCTGGCCACGCGAGATGGACAGCCGGTCATCATTGGCGGCACGCCAGGCGGGGACTTCCAGCCCCAGTGTGGCTTGCAAATCCTCACCCGTCTCATCGATTTTGGCATGGACCCGCAAGATGCCGTGGAAGCGCCACGCTGGTGGAGTTTTCCCGGCACCGATCCGGCCACGCTCGATCAGGAGATGGAACTCCGGGTGGAAGCCGACATGCCGGAAGCCACCGTACGGGGTCTGGAAGCCCTGGGGCACCGGGTCACACGGCGGCAGCCGGGCATCTATGATGGCAAGGTGCAGGTGATCGTCCGCGACCCCGAGCGGGGCGTGTTGATGGGCGCGTCCGACCCCCGCGGGGATGGACAGGCGGTGAGCGCCTAACGTTCCCGCCCTCTGTTCGGCACTGAGCACGTGTGTCACGTCATGGGACGATACCTTCCGCTCCGGTGAACACCCGGTCGCCTGGGTTGACAACGAGTCCTACTGCCTCACAGTTCCACGTGTCACCGGTGGCTGGGAAGCTGATGAGGTGTCCCGTGCTCAGGTTCCAGCAGATGACGCTTTCAGAATTGAGCCTTGTGACCGAGCCACCGACGGAAGCATGGGGAAGGAGGGATGCAACGATCGTCGCGAAAACGGCTTGCAAATCGCCCACTCCGAGCTGGCACAGGTAATGGTCTCTGTCCGTGTTCTCAACCTGACAGTTGGCATCGGCATCGGAGGGTTGCGAGGCGATGGCGGCCAGCAGCTCGGCCGCTGGCCGGTCGACCCAAGGTCCTTGCTCCCCCAGAGCTAGACACCGTTGGCCTGTCAGATCATAGCCGATGGTGAAGAGTTCGAAATCCGTCTCATCGTTGCCGGGAGTTCCCAACAGATTCTTGGCCCGCTCTGCCTGTAGGAAGGCTTCATTACACGGCCCGCCCTGAATTATCTCGGCAGGGGGCAAAAGTAATTCAGTGGCCGCACCGTCACTCAGCAGGATAATCACTTTTTTTGCCTCAGGGCGCCCAAAGGCTTGCAGGTGATCCGCCGCCGCTCTGAGTGGCGTCGCCAGATCCGTCAGTTGAGGTCCAATCGTCAAGCTTTCGATAGCCACTATCACCTCATCGTAGCTGCTGGGAGAGGGATCTCGCAGGGGAACCCGTATAGCATCCGCCGTTGGCACGCCACCCGGTTGACACTCCGTTATGTTGTTACAATGCGGAAAGACTCCAAGCGCGACACGATGAAATTCCGGCTGGAATAGTTCCGCCTCCGGCCTTAAGACAAACGTCGCAGCCGCTTGGGCATTCCGAAACTTGGCGCCCGCCATACTCCTGGAACGGTCAAGGAGCAGGACGACGTCTAACACAGGCGTCGGAGGATGCGCCTGTACATCCGTTAGCCCGAAGATCCCGAGGAGCAGGACGCCCCACCCAAGTCGCCTCATACAACACTGCTGACTCATCTCGTTCTCCTTCGCGCTTTATCCTTGAAGTTTCTCGCCGTGACCTTAGGCTGGCTTCTTCGGTTGCGGTCTTTGTCAAGATAATCTACCACACGCGCCGAGGAGAAACTTGAAGAAAAGGTGGGGATTACATGGTTTTTTCATGGGGATCTATCGCTCGTGATACGTGCATGCCAACACATGGCTGTGCTATGATGCCTCCCCCATGTTCGTCGTTTACATCCGGACTTCGTGCAGCGGCAAAGCTCTAGGACACCAGGACGCAAAGAGGCCAAGGAGGGCATTTTCTCATGGCAACCGTAGGCACGGGTACATACACTTACACGTTAATCGAAGACTGGGCCAAGCTCCCAGCGGGGGAAACCTTCGCCATGGTAAGCGCCGTGGCCACGGACTCCCAAGACAGAGTCTACGCCTTTCAACGCAAAGACCCGCCGATCGTGATCTTCGACCGAGACGGCGCCTACCTTAGCTCCTGGGGCAATGGGGGGTTCCTCTTCGCCCACGGCATCTCGATTCACAACGACATCGTCTATCTCACGGACCGCGACAGCTCGGTGTGCCTCATGTACACCCTGGATGGCAAGCCCATACAGATGTTGGGCCGCCACGGCGAGCACTCGGACACCGGGTGTGAGGTGCCCGGCGACTTGGTTCCCAGGGCGGCAGGCCCCTTCAACTACCCCACGGAACTCGTCCCCGGTCCCACCGGGGACTTATTTGTCTCCGACGGGTATCGCAACGCCCGGGTGCACCGCTTTTCGCCCGCTGGCGATCTGAAATTCTCCTGGGGTGAGCCTGGAAAAACCGCCCCCAGCCATTTTCACCTGCCCCACAGTTTGCTGGTGCATGAGGGGCGCGTCTATGTGTGTGACCGGGAGAACCATCGCCTGCAGATCTTCTCCATGGAGGGCGATTACATTACCATGTGGACCGACATCCAGCGGCCCATGGACATCTCCGTGGACACGAACGGCGTCTTGTACGTCAGCGAGGGCAGCGTCGAGGGCTCGTCAGCCCGCATCAGTGTGCTGACGAAGGAAGGCGCGGTGCTGGCCCGCTTTGATTGCCGGGGTCCCGGTCATGGGAGCTGGGTCGATTCCCACGGCGACATCTATCTCGGGCTGAACAATCCCGGCGGGGTGGACAAGTACGTGCGCCAGGTCTAGGGAGGAACCGCGTCAGCCGCACAGAAACATGCCAACAAGGCTCAAAGCACAGAGGGAGAGGGATGGAATTCAATATTTTTGACCATTTCAAGGGCATCGACAAGATTCCGAAAGATCCCAAAAATCCTTACGAACAAGGGGCATCCTACTTTACCACCGGCCATCTGGGCGACCGCATTCAGGCCCACCTGGACGACTATGCCGCCAAGGCCAAACTGTCCCGCCGCCATTTCATGCAAACGGCGAGCGGCTTCGCAGGCGCGATGCTGGCCATGAACCAGATCACCGGCATGCGGTTCTTCGACGTGGAAAAGGCCGAAGCCTACGATGCGGCCGCAGCGGTTGAAAAGGTCGTGCTGCAAAAGGGCAAGACCGGGCATGTGGTCGATATGCACACCCACATCTGCTGGCGCAAGGACGGCTACATTCCCGGCGTCAACACCTCCGAAAAGGGCATGTGGTTCGTTCGCCTGCTCGACGATCTCGGCAAAGCCATGGGCATGCCCAACGGCACCAAAGACATGACGGTGGAGAATTTTGGGAAGATGATTCTGGATGACAGTGACACCTCCGTCGCGGTCTTCAACCCCTTTGGTTTTCGCGAGGATTATGGCGGCAAGGACATGGTCCCGATTGAGGAACAGGCCGAGGTGCGGAAGCAGTGGCCGGAGCGGACGATTATGCTGGGTGGCGGGCTCACCCCCAATCAGGGCTTGGAGGAGACCCTCGAACGGCTCCACATGTTTGTGGAGGATTACAAGATCTCCGGGCTCAAGCTCTACACCTTTGATTCGACGCCGAAGCGGGGCTGGTGGTTCGATGATGTGAAGCTCGCCTATCCGCTGTGGGAGGCGTGCCGCAAGCTCGGCATCAAAAATATCGGCTGCCACAAAGGCATCCCTTTTGGCCAATTCATGGCGCGGTATGCGCACGCCGAGGACTTCGATGCCGTGGCGGATGATTTCCTCGATATGAACTGGATCGCCTTCCATTCCGCCTGGCCCTACCACAAGGAACTCGCGGCACTCAAAGGCTTCAAGCCGCAGCGCAAGAACATCTACTCGGAACTCGGCTCCACCTTCGCCGCCACGGTGACGAACCGGCCGCTGGAGTGCGCGCACATCCTGGGCACCCTACTGCGGGATCTGGGCACGGATTACGTCCTGTGGGGGACGGATTCGCTGCTGTGGGGCAATCCGCAATGGCAGATCGAGGCGTTCAGGAAGTTCCGGATTCCGGATGAACTGGTGGAGGGATACGGATATCCGCAACTCACCGACGAGGTGAAACAAAAAGTCCTGGGGACCAATGCCGCCCGTCTCTGGGGACTCAAGACCGCCTCGGCCACCGAGTCTGAGGCGCCGCCGCGGGTGGTGCCGGTATAAGCGCGTGGTGCGAGGGACGCAACGGTCACGAGAGACCCTGAACGTGTTCCCTTCGCGCCCCTTCGCGTCCTTAGCGGATCCCTTTTTCATCCTTTCCGGGCGTCGGGCGCCGCGAGGAGAGACCACGGGAGCGCCGTCTTCGCTGTGAGAATACCAGGCACATTCCGGGCACGCACAGATACCGACCATGTCGCCACCCAGATCGTAAGCCAGGGCTTTGACGGCATCCGCGTTGGCATCGGGATCAGTTGGTGCCCGGCGTCGTCTCGGCCGCAACCGGACCGTCTTGGTACGGCACCATGTTGCCGATCAGGTTGCGGCCGGGCCATTGGGGACGGCATGCGGGCCAGCCGTTCGAGCGCATAGCTGCCCAGATGGGGCGGGCGCTGCTGGTGAGAGAACAGGCGCATGGCCTCTCCTGATCAACTCTCACCCCTCCAGGTTGACCACGGGTTGGACCGGCTCAAAGGGGCGCATGGTTTGCGGATTCGACGAGTCATAATGCCGCTGCCCCTCATGCACGATATCGTAGAGCGTGGTGCGCTCCGCCGGAATGCGGCCAATGTCGAGAATCAGCCGTTCAAACTCCTCCGGCGGCATGTACTGTCCAGTCGTCGCACCGGCCATACGGCTGATCCGTTCGTTGATCAGCGTGCCGCCGAAATCATTGGCGCCGGCCTGCAGACACATCTGGCTCATGCCCGGTCCCAATTTTACCCAACTGACCTGGATATTGGGAATGTCATGACCGAGCATCAAGCGCGCTACCGCATGCATTTTCACGTTTTCCATACCCGTCGGGCCGGGCCGAGCCACGCCTTCCGCGTACAAACGGGTTTTTTGGTGGATAAAGCCCAGGGGCACAAACTCGGTAAAGCCGCCGGTCTGGCGTTGAATATCGCGCAGCAAGGCCATGTGCGCGGCCCAATGGCGCGGCGCATCGACGTGCCCATACATAATGGTTGACGTCGAGCGTAAACCCACGCGGTGAGCGGTTTTGATGATATCCACCCAGGCCTCGGCGCTGAGTTTATTTTTGGTCAGAATCTGCCGGATTTCGGTATCCAAAATCTCGGCCGCCGTGCCGGGAATACTGCCGAGACCCGCGTCTTTTAACTCACGCAGGACGTCTTCCGGCGATTTGCGCAGGAGTTGGCTGGCATATTGGATTTCAAACGGCGAAAAGGCGTGAATATGCAGATCGGGCAATTCGGCCTTCAGCGTTTTGAGCAGCCGCAAGTAGATATCGCCGCCCAGTTTGGGATTGAGCCCGCCTTGCATGCAGACCTCGGTACACCCCCAATTCCAGGCTTCCGCGGCTTGCGCCAGGACGTCGTCGAGATTAAAGGTGTAGGCTTCGGGATCGCGTTCTTGCCGCCCGAATTCACAAAACTTGCAAGCCGTGTAACACACATTGGTAAAGTTGATATTGCGTACCTTGACATAGGTCACCCGCTCCCCGACCTGCCGCTGCCGCAGCGCATCCGCGGTGGCGACCAAGGCGAGCAGGTCTAAGCCTTGCGTGTCAAACAAGATGACCGCGTCGGCCGGGGTGATCTCCTGATCGGCTAATGCTTTGTCCAGAATACGCCCGACCAGGGCGCTCACGCCCCGCATCAACTGGCCGATGTTGGTAACAGCCGGGGCTTCAGTTACGTTCACCATAATGATCCTCCGAGTTTGCGTGCGTGTGAGGGCGCAGCCCGCGGTGGTGTGACGCGGGCATCATACCATGATTTCGTGCCAATGTCGCTTGGAGATGTGGTTTTTCCCACAGGCGGCGCTGCTGACCCTGAGCGCCTGCGTTCATCGTGCTGTTTTCATCCCGTCTCGGCCCTCATATCCAACCCGTCAAAGAGATCCGGCTCGTGTTCGCCGGGCATTGCGCGCGGGTGCAGGCGAATGAAGTAGGCAGTGGAAAAGGCACGGCGGCGCAGGTCTTCGGGCAGGCGCGCCCAGAAGCTATCCGGCGGAATCTGAGTGCGATGAGCGAGCAGAGCCCGGCGCTGAATGTCACTGTATGGGCCGACATCGAGCGCCACCGTCGCCGTCTCCGGACCAGGGCCGCGGCGGCCTTGCGCCGCCGCCGCGAGCCGATGTCGAAGCCCGCCGCCTTCAACTCGGGGAGCAAGGCCTCCCACTGGCCGTCGTCGATCTGCGCCACGCCGTACAACTTCGGTGCCGGCCACGCGGGCCCGGCCTCGGGATAGGCACGATCATCCGCCGCGGCGTGGAAGGCTGCGACACTGACATGGTAGCACGTCACGTGGTCCGGGTGCGCATAGGCGCCGCCGGGAGGTTCGGTGACGATGACGAGGGGACGCAACTCGCGAATGATCCGCACGAGCCGGCCGGCGGCCTCGTCCAGGTCGGCCTGGCAAAACGCGTCCGGGTGCGCATTGGCTGGCGTATCTTTCATCCCCGAATCCCGATAGCCCAGCATGCGTAGCTCGGCCACGCCGAGAATCGCACAGGCTTCGCGCACCTCCCGCTCCCGGATCTGGCGCAAGCGCGGTCGATCCGCTACCGGGTCGAGGCTGGGGTCGCGGATCTCGCCCTCCTCACCGCCCGTGCAGATCACCACACCCGTCCGCACACCACGCGTGTGGTAATAGGCGAGCATGCTACCGGTGGCGGAGCTTTCGTCATCCGGGTGCGGGCGCACCACGAGCAGGGTGACGCCCTGACGACCACGTGTATCGGCTAAACGAGGCATATCCATCCCGACTCCTCTCGGCAGGGTTTGACGACATAAGTGCCCGAACAGAATTAAATTCATCTCTTTCCTCTGGAAAAACGATGTCGCTGATTTTGTCCAGGTACTTAAACTCATACGGTCCCAGGATATATTGCAGGCGTCTGTTCTGGACAAGGATTTTCATGAGATCATCTTCCGGGTAAAATAGCGATCGTCAAGGTGTGCTGCCAGATGCACCTACCGCGCCTTGCGCCTCCGGCACGGCGTGGATCCTACTGAGTGATCGTGTCGATCGTCAAGTCAGAGGCAGAGAGGAAGACGCATTGGAACGCTTGCCAGAAACTGTCAATTTTATCTACGACGGGTTGCATCTCACGCCGCTGCAACAGGCGCAGGTGCTGCAGCAGTATGCAGAGGCCGATTTCCTCAGTCCCGATGCCTATTGCAATGGCGGCATCGTGGAGGAATTGGAACACAAATTTGCCCACTGGCTCGGCAAAGACAGCGCTGTCTTCATGCCCACCGGTACCTTGGCCAACCACATTGCGCTGCGCCAGTTGGCCGGGCCACGGACACGGGTGATCGTGCAAGCCGAGAGCCATATTTACAACGACTCCGGGGATTGTGCGCAGACGCTCAGCGGGCTCAACCTCATCCCACTCGCCCCGCACCGGGCCGCTTTTAGCTTGGAGGAGGTCCAGGAGGTGCTGCAGACGGCCAGCTCCGGGCGCGTGGCGACGCGCGTCGGTGTGATTGCGATCGAATCGCCCGTGCGCCGCCAAGACGACGCCATGTTTGGCTACCGCGAGATGCAACGCATCGCCAGCTTTGCCCGCCAAGAGGATATCTGCTTGCACCTCGACGGCGCCCGGCTGTTTATCGAAGCCGTTCACACCGGCATCGCGCCAGCGCAATATGCCGCGCTGTTCGACACCGTCTATGTCTCGCTCTATAAATGCTTCAATGCCACTGCCGGCGCCATCCTCGCCGGCTCCACCGCGTTCACTGAAAACCTCTATCACATCCGCCGGATGTTTGGCGGCAGCCTGTCCCAGGCATGGCCCTATGCGGCCGTGGCCTTGCAGTTTGTCGATGGCTTTCTCGACGCGTATCGTACTGCCTGGCACGAGGCCGAAACCCTGTTTCGCCTCCTCGACGCGCACCCCGCCTTTCGGGTGGCGCATATTCCCAACGGCACGCATATTGTGCGTCTGCATGTGGCGGAAACCGACCTCGAGCAGTTCCGAGACACGCTACGTCAATGCAACATTCACCTGCCCCCTGCCCTTCCCGGCCCAGACGGGTTGCCGCTCAAAATCAACCCGTCCCTGAATCGCGCCGGCGGCCGGGAGATCGCGCAGGCATTCCTGGCGGCTGTCTAGGGAGAGGTGTGCATAAATTTAGGTAAGGAGAACGTCTCTTTTGATGCACGACGGATATACCCCGAAGCGCGCCATGGTGGTGGTCGCCCACCCTGACGACATCGAGCTTAGTTGTGCCGGAACCATTGCCAAATGGGTTCGTGACGGTGCGGTCGCCACCTATCTCATCGCCACCAGCGGCGATGCCACCTGGGAAAAATGGCAAGCCCAGCAGGCGTCAGTACCCGAACACCATGATGTACGTATCTTTCCTCTGGAAAAACGAGATAGCTCATGTTGTCCAGGCACTTAAAACACATGGCCGGCCCGAAGTATGTTACCATCATGCCTCGCATGCAGGACAGGTAAGGAATCGCCCCGAGCAACCAGGCCGGAACTCGGCCCTGAAGAGGGGGGAGGTCAACAATGAGTGACAAGGGTCATGCTAAAGCCGCAGACATACGCGCCAGCTTAAAGCACCCGGTGATCGATGCAGACGGGCATTGGCTCGAATATGGACCATTTGTGGACGAACAGCTCCGATGCATCGGCGGCGACAAGGCCGCCAGCGGGTTTCAGCAGTTCCGCTCGCTCGTGCGGCAGCATCTCACTATGTCAGTGGCCGAACGGCGCGACCAGCGCATCGCGCAGCAGGCTTTTTGGGCCTTTCCGACCAAAAATACGCGGGACCTCGCCACGGCGATGATGCCGCGCCTGCTGTATGAGCGGCTGGACGAACTCGGGATCGACTTTTCGGTCCTTTACCCAACGGTTGGGCTCGCGATTCACCGTCTTCCGGATGCGGCGGTGCGGCAAGCCACCTGCCGGGCGTATAACACCTTTACAGCCAGCTACTTCCACGACTTCGCCGACCGCTTGACCCCCGCGGCCGTCATTCCGATGTTCACCCCCGACGAGGCCATCGCAGAGCTGCAATACGTCACCCGTGAACTGGGCCTGAAAGTCATCATGATGGGCAGTCTCATGCGCCGCCCGATTCCTGCTGTGGCGGCGAAGCAGCCGGAAGCGGCGGCGCACGCCACGTGGTTTGATGTCCTCGGACTCGATAGCGAGTACGACTATGACCCGGTGTGGGCAACGTGCGCCGAGCTGGGTCTGTCGCCGTCGTTCCACAGCGGTGGGCGGGGTTTCGGCCTACGCCTGTCGCCGTCGAACTTCGTGTACAATCACATCGGCCATTTTGCCGCGGCCAATGAAGCGGTGTGTAAGGCCCTCTTCCTGGGCGGGGTCACCCGCCGGTTTCCAGGCGTCAAGTTCGCGTTTCTCGAGGGGGGCGTGGGCTGGGCCTGTCAGCTCTTGGCCGATCTCATCGAACACTGGGAAAAGCGTAACTTGCAGGGATTGGAGGCGGTCAATCCAAAGAACCTCGACCGGGATGCCGTCATGCGTCTGGCGCAAGAATACGGCAGTGCGGACTTCATTGAGGCGCTACGCCACGGCAACCCTGACCGCGAGGGATTGGGCGCTACCGGCGGGATCAGCCATCTTGATGATTTCTCCGCTTGCCAAATCGAGCAGAAAACCGACTTGCGCGATCTGTTTACCCGCAATTTCTATTTCGGTTGCGAAGCCGACGACCGCATGACGGCCTGGGCCTTCAATCGTCGGCACAATCCGATGGACGCCCGGCTGTATGCCCTCTTCGGGTCCGACATCGGCCACTTTGATGTCGCAGACATGACCCACGTTGTGCCTGAGTCGTACGAACTTGTTGAAGATGGGCTAATCAGCGAGGACGATTTCCGGGATTTCATGTTTGCCAACCCCGTGCGCTTTTGGGGCGAGGCGGATCCGGATTTCTTCAAGGGGACGGTGGTCGCCAAGGAGGCCGAGGCGTTGCTGGCGTCGAAGGGGTAGAAACGTCACTCTGCCAACGATCTCAGAGGTTCTATGGTCGAAGAGATTTCTCAGCCCCACAACCACATCGTTCAAGCCGTGTTGAGCGACTTGGTAGAAGCCAGGAGCTTTCTGCAAGCTTATCTGCCCCAAAAGCTGAGCCAAGTTTTGAATTGGTCCACCCTCCAGCTGCTTGAAGGCTCCTTTATCGACGAGGACTTGCGCGGAAGTGAAACGGACCTACTCTATGAAGTCGAGCATATCTCGGGCGACGAGTCGCTGTGGGCTTACGTCCTGCTGGAGCACCAGTCCACGCCGGATCGCTGGATGCGGTTTCGGCTACTGAAGTATTGCTGCCGGATATGGGCCCTAAGCGTGCGACCTGAAGACGCCTAACTTAAGTGGTTTGAACCAGTTGAAGGAAATG